>NZ_NFNY01000116.1 GCF_002179165.1 Campylobacter jejuni | reverse complement strand
TAAACTATCTTTTCCTACAATAAGTTCAAATTTACTTTCTTTTATTTTAGAAAGATTTTCTTTTAAAAGGGTGTTGTTTAGAGCATTAAAATTGGTATAAAATAACTGCCCATTGGAAGGATTAAACATTACAAATCCCCCCCCCCAGCAATTAAAGCTTTAAGATTTTGATTAAAAAGTTCTTGTTGAATTTTGCTAAATTGCATTTAAATCCCCCAACCATCAGCAACAACTAGAGTTTGCCCTGTGATAAATTTACTCTCATCACTAAGTAAAAACGCTAAAGTTCCACAAATATCTGCTGCTTCTAGCATTCCTTTACTTGCACAGCATTTGCGGTATTTTTCTAAAAAATTTTGGGGTTGATTGTCTAAAATTCCACCGCTTGCTAAAGTATTTACTCTGATGTTTGTATTAAATAATTCCTTTGCAAGCCAAACGCCAAGATGATTAATCCCTGCTTTTATCACGCTATATTCTAAAGAGCTTTGCATAGTGGTGTTTTCATAATTTTCAAATTTAGGTGCAAAAACCCCCATAATGGAGCTAAGATTGATGATATTTCCATAACCTTGCTTTTTAAAAAATTTCACAAATTCTTGCGAAGCTAAAATAAAGCCACCCAAATGCAAATTTAAACTTTCGCAAATTTGCTCATAGCTTGTTTCATAATAAGCTATTTTACCCCAATCCTTTCCCACGGGATAACTAGAATTTACAAAAGCATCAATTTTAGCGTATTTTTTAAAAGCTTCATCAATGCACGAATTTAAGCTTTCTTTAGAAGTGATGTCGAGTTTAAGACTTAAAAGTTCTTTTTTAAATTCATTTTCCAATTCGCTAGTTAATTCTTTTAAATTATTTTCATTAATATCAGCCAAAATTGGCACACCACTATCTGCTAATATTTTTTTACAAAGTGCCCTTCCTATACGCCCACAAGCACCTGCTACAAAGACAATTTTATTTTCTAGCATTAAAAATCCTTTGGATCTAAATTTTTTTCTTTGATTAAAAACTCAACTATTTTAAAATCAAGCTCACTATCTATATCAAAAGCCGTGCTCTCATCCATTACAAAAAGCCCCGTTTTCTCACCAAAAACGCTATCATTTTGGAGTAAAAAATCTCTTTTAAAGATATAAATACTCGCATTCATATCGTAGCATTTTGGCGCACTTTGGCGTGTGGTAAAATTTCCTTGCTTAGATTTTACAACTTTTTCATTTTGCACTTCAATTAAATTAAAATAAGGATTGCGTCTAGCAGGAACTGCAGTGATTAAATTATCATTTTTATTTTTGCAAAACTCATTATAAGCGTTTTTTATATCAGCACTTGATCTAAGCGGTGCGGACGCATCAAGATCGATTAAAGTGTCGAACTCGCATTTAAAATACTCTTCACTTCTTAAGAGTGCATCACGCATTACAGGAATTTTTGCCGCGCTATCACTTGCTAAGTGTGCTTCTCTTTTAAAAAAAACTTCACCGCCGTATTTTAGTGCAACTTCGGCGATTTCATCGCTATCGGTGCTTATGACGATGTGTTTAAAAAGCTTTGAATTTTTAGCTTGAATAATACTATAAGCTATCATTTCAAGATTATTTATTTTGCGTATATTTTTATTTTTAACGCCTTTGCTTCCACCCCTTGCACAAATCGTGCATAAAATTTCACCCATTTTTTGCCTCATCACATAGTTTTAAAATTTTTCTTGCTTCTTCTAAGGTGCATAAATTCTCATCATCTTTTAAAATTGCTTTATACATATTTTGCAAAGTTTTAAAAGTATTGCTTTTGTAAATTTTACTTTTAAGATTATTAAATTTATCATAAATATTTAATTTATTATGAATCAAGTCGGCTTCTATGGTTTTTTCTTTGCTATGGAAGAGAATTTTTCTTTGATTTAATTTTGAAAAATAATCAAGCTCGATGTGAATTTTAGTCCTTTTAGCACTTAAAGCTAGAAAAGCAAAATCATCACTATTTATTTCAAGCTCTGAAATTTTTAAATTTTGCGAAAATTCTAAATTTAAATCCTTAAAAAAATAAAAAGCCAAGTCAATTTCATGGGATAAATCAAGCATTACCCCGCCACCAAGTTCTTTTTTGGCACTATAATTTTGTCTGTAATCAACTTTTCGCCAATTAGGCAAATAAGAATTGCAAACAAATTTAACAAAATAAATCTCATTTATATCTATCAAATTTTTTAAATCCTTAATCAAAGGATTAAATCTCAAAAGATAAGCAATGTAAATTTTATTGTTTTTGCTGGGAAAAAAGTTAATATCTTTTTCAAATAAAGGTTTTTCTACAAGTATGGTTTTTTCTTTTACGCTTTTATCTAAAATTTCAAGCGTTTTAAAATGATGCGTAGTGATGTTTGCAATGATGAATAAATCATATTCTTTTAAACTTGCTTTGTTTAAGTCTTTAAAAAGCGTGAATTTTTTTTCTTCGTAAGTATTAAATTCATAGCTTTTTGATACTACATCCACTAAAAATCCCAGTTCATTTAAGACTAAAAAATGCTTTTTTCCTATACTTCCAAAGCCGATAATTAAAGCTTTCATTTAAAATCCTCATTCGCTTTTAAAAACTCATCAAATCTTCCAATATCGATCCAATAATCATTAATAGGATAGGTATTTACCTTGCCTTTTTGCATAGCAAGTTTGATGAGTTCAGGCATATCAATATAAGCATTTTTTTCTAAAAGCTCTAAAATTTCTTTCTCACATACATAAATTCCTGCACTAACTAGAAATTTTTGCACCGGTTTTTCTGTAATACTTGTGATATAGCCTTTGTTTTGTTCTATCACTCCAAAAGGAATTTGTTGCTTAAATTCTCTTACGCATACACTCATCAAGGCGTTTGAGTTTTTATGTGCTTTTAAAAGTTTATTAAAATCAAGATCGGTTAAAATATCGGCATTCATCACAATAAAACTTTCTTGTAATTGTTCCCTTTCTATCAAACTTAAAGCTCCCGCCGTGCCTAACTTTTTGCGTTCTTTAATATAAGAAATTTTTACGCCAAATTCTTTGCCTTTTTTAAAATAATCTTCTATGACTTGCTTTTTATAATTCACACAAAAAATGAAATTTTCAAAATTTTGCTCTTTTAATTTTTGCACAATATTTTCTAAAATGGGCTTTTTACCAACCTTTAGCATAGGTTTTGGGGTGTCTTTTGTGAGTTCTTTTAAGCGACTTCCAAGCCCACCTGCCATTATCACGATAAAATTTGGATTTATCTTTCGCGCTAGTAGCGATGAAATGGACTTTATAGAGATGATTTCGCCTTTTTCATTTAGCACAGGAAAATCATAAATATCAGTTTTGCTACTTAATTTTAAAAGCTCATTTTTGCTGGTATTTTCTTTTATAGTGATAGGATTTTTGGTATAAATATCTTTGATTTTATCTTTTAAAATTTTGCCATTTATCAAAGCTTTTCTTATATCAGAATCGCTAATTACGCCTAAGAATTTATCATTTTTATCCACGATGATGCCAAGGCGGACGCGTTCAAGTCCCACGATTTTTAAAGCTTCTTCTATGCTAGAATTTGGAGCAAGTTTGAGTTTGTTTATATCCAAAATTTACCTTAAATCAATGAAATTCTTTTGTAAAATTGTATCTAAATTTGCTTTCTTTAAGGTATCTTTTATCGTTTTATTTGGATTTTTTTTACTTTCGTAAGGATTTTCTAAATTTTTTAAACACACTTTAAATTCTTTGCTTTCAAGTTTTTTTAAGGCTTTATCTAAATCTTGCATAGCGCAATCAATGATATTTTTTGTTCTTAAACGCCCTTTTTGACGATCGCCTATATTAATACAAGGGGTTTTAAAAAACACACTTTCATAAATCCCACTAGAAGAATTTCCTATCATAGCCTTAGCAATTTTCATTAAACTTAAATACTTTTGCGAACCAAGATTATCAAAAAGTTTAGCTTTGCTAGGATTTTTTTCACAATAAGCTTTTAAAATTTCATTGATTAAAAGCCCGTTTTCATCAGCATTTGCCTTAGTAAAAATCAAACTAGCATTTTTGAGTTTATCTAAATTTTCTAATAAGCTTTTAATTTCTTTTTGAGTATTTTTTAAATTTAGCGTTACAGGATGATAAGTGATTAAATAAATATTTTGTTTTAACTCAAAATTTAAAGTATTTTCTAATTCTTGTTTTTTTAAAAAAATGATATTTTTTATGATAGAACCTGCCAAAGCACCCACATTAAACACACGATTTTCTTCTTCGCCAAGTTGCAAAAGGCGATTTTTATAAGTTTTTGTGCTTACAAAGTGTAAATGTGCCATTTTAGAAATGCTATGCCTTATGCTATCATCAATCGCACCTAAAGTTAGCTCCCCACCACAAAGATGTGCGATAGGAATATTCATCATAAGGCACACACTAGCCACGCTTAACATTTCATAACGATCGCCTAAAATAACTACAATATCAGGCTCTAATTCATCAAATGCTTCACAAAAACTAATATTTGCTAATCCCATGGCTTTGCAAAGACTTATCTTATCATCACTTGCAAGTAAAATAGGGATTTTTTTATTGATCTTAAATTCTTTTTCTATCTCTTTGTAAGTCAGTCCAAACTCAGGGCTTAAATGTGCACCACTAACTATGATTTGAAGTTCTAAATCTTCATCATTTTTTATTTCTTTGCATAAATTTCTTAAAAGATACCATTCAGCCCTTGTTGCACTTACTACGCAAATTTTTCTTTTACTCACGGATTAACTCATCTTCTTTGTAATTTTTATTAGCCTTTTTGCCTAAATACTCATCATATTTAATCGCACTTATACCGCTGGCTGGGCGTTTAGTGGTAAGATTTTCTTCGCTAAAGATCTCGCCTTTTTTGATTTTTTTCTTAGCCACCAAGCTTTTTCTAGCAATTTTAATATTTTTCTTTTCGCTTTTGCTCGCTCTTTTTATGCCATCGCCCATTGCACTTTCTATTTCTCTGATTTTAACGCAGAGTTCTTTTAATTCATCAGGCTCTAAAGAAGCTTTATGATCAGGGCCAATCATATTTTTATCAATTGTAAAATGCTTTTCTATCACACTTGCGCCCAAAGCTACGGCTGCTAAAGAAATATGTATGCCCTTTGTGTGATCAGAATACCCAACGCTTAAATTAAAAGCATTTTTTAAAGTTTGCATAGCTTTAAGATTAACTTCATCCAAAGGTGCAGGGTATTCTGTAGTGCAGTGAAGTAAAGTGATATTTGATCTTTTTGTGCCGTTTTTAACCAAGATTTCTAATGCATTTTCTACTTCGCATAAATTTGACATTCCTGTTGAGAGAATGATTTTTTTATTTAATTTTGCGATTTTTTTAAGATAGGGTAAATTTGTGATTTCTCCGCTTGGAATTTTAAAAATCTCAAGTCCTAAATCATCTAAAAGTTCAATGCTTTCTAAATCAAAAGGTGTTGAGAGAAAAGCAATGCCACATTTTTTAGCATGAGAAATTAAAATTTTATGTGCGTTTAGATCAAGTTCTAATTTTTTAATCATTTCAAGCTGACTTTCATCTTTGTCAGTGGTTTTTAACTGATATGCCGCTTTTTTGGCATTTTTACTTACGCAAAGCTCGCTCTTAAAACTTTGAAATTTTACAAAATCAGCTCCAGATTTTGCCGCTATTTCTATTAGTTTTTTAGCTAAATTTAAATCCCCATTATGATTAACACCTGCTTCGGCTATGATTAAAGTTTTTTTCATTTCTTGCCTTTGTTATGCCTAAAAAGAGCAAAATTTTATCGTTTCATACCAATATAAATATAATGATGAGCCAATCCTTCAAAATTATAAAAATTAATTGGATCATATTTGCCTAAAAATAGAGTTTCAAAAGGCTTAAAAAGCTCTGTTAATTCATCGGTATTTTTAACAAAATGTATATAAGTTGTTTCGTTTAAACAACCTTTTATGCTCACTTTACGCAATCTGCTTTCATTTTCTTTTCCACTATAAAAAATAGTAATTTTTTCACTTATCATTGTAGCAAAAAGTATTCCACTTTGATTTAAATATTCATCAAAATTCTAAGATATTTTGTTTAAGACTTATTTTGGAGATGTAATAAAGGCTTTGATTAGCAAAAATAATATCCATTTTTTCATCAAAAAAGCCCTTTAATGCTTGAATTTGGTTTTATGATTTTAAAGTCCTTCTCATAGTTTTAATCTTTTCATCCCAAATTTTTTGCAAACTTGGGATAATATCAATACCAAAAGGTTTAAAACCCTTATCTAAAAAATATTTAGAATGCACTCCATTGTCGCAACCAAAATCAAGCAAATTTCCATTTGTGATATTAAGTTTATATTTTAAAATCCTTTCATAAAAGCGTATCGTATGAGAATCAGGATATAAAAGCCCATAATCCTTTTTCATATTTTTCTTGATAAGTTTTAAATGAATTTTGCATAAGAACTCTTATCAATAAAGTTTAGTTTTAAGTATAAATTTTCCTTTTTCATCTTTCTTAAAAAGCTCTAAGTTGTAATGTTTTTCTACAATAGAGTTAAATTTTTCTCTAGAAATTTCACATAAATTACAAAAATCTTTTATAACTCTTTCATCTAAATTATGATCTCTTTCTTTTACGATTTTTATTGCTTCTTCTCTGTTTAACATTTCATAACGCACAAAACGCGATGCATAATCACTTGCCATTGCGTGGCCAAATTTTGGATATTTCATCCAAGCGTGTAAAATATATCCTATGCTGTCAATTTGATCAAAATTTTCCGCACAATGGCTTCTATCCCATTCTTTGTTTAAATCCTTAAAACCTCTATTTTTAGCAAATAAATAATTCTCATAAGAATTCCATTTGACAAAATAACTAAGATAAATTGGATCAAGTTTGTTAAGGTCGTCTTTTTGGGGATTGAAAAAGAGTTGAAGATTTTCTTCTTTTATTTCTTCATCAATAAATTCACTTATATCCAAATCACTTGCAACACCATTTAAAAAGATATTTTTGGCACTAGGGGTTTCTGTTGAATCTTCTCCGCCGTATTCAAAACTAACATTTTCCCCATAGACAAGCAAAGGAGTGTTAAATTTTGAAGCCATTGCAAAAGGATAGCTATAAATCAGTCTATCGATAAACCAAGTAGGTTTGCCGTATTTTTCAAAAGTTTTTAACATCATTTTCTTTTGGGTTTTAAGATCAGGTTTTAAGCTGATAATATGACAATTAAAAGTTTCGCTTAAATTTCTTAAATTACTTTTTCCTGCCTCTGTCATAGTAAAATTATCTTCTACGCTAAAAAGCACGGGATTCATTCCTAGCTTTTCTTTCATCATATACACTTGAAAATAAGAATCTTTTCCACCACTTACTGCTATGGCACAATCGTATTCAAATTTTCCATTCATTCTGCGATATTTATCACACAGAATTTCAAGCTCCTTAAATCTTGCTTGATAATCAATTTTTGCTTTATTTTTATGATTAATACAAGCAGAACAAATATTTTTGCCTTTTTCATCTTTAAAAAATTTAATGCCAGGCCTTGTATTTGGCATCACACAATAATCGCAATAAGTCACTCATCTCCCCTCCCCGTATGTAAATTTGTTTTTGATAAAGCTTTAATTATAATGGATAATATTTAAATATAGTTTAAAAAATATATAATTTACAACTTATTTGCGAATTAAAAAATGAACGCTTATGGGGAGATATTAAAATCATCAAAACGATACTTTAAAAAGTGCCTATTTGTTAAATTTTTATTTAAAAAATCAAAATTTTTCTTATCAAAAATCATACCGCCTATATGAAAATCTGCTCTTAAATTGGAAAATTTTTCTTTAAATTTAAAAAGCGTATCATCATTTTGCACCCCGCCACCTAAAAAGCAAAATCTGCAATGTTTTTTACAAGCATGCTCAAAGAAAAAATCAAGCAAAGCTGCATTTGCATTAGATTTTAAAGTATTAGCACTTAAGTGATAATAGGAAAAATCTTTGCAAAGAAAAAATGAAGCAAAGGCTAAAACTTTATCGTTTAAACTGGCCTTTAAAATCACACTTTCTTTAAGATCAAACAATTTTTCAAAATAATTTTCATCGAAAAAATAAAAATCATCCGCATGATTTCTTTGCATAGTATTTGTATAAAGCTCAAAAAAATCTTTATAGTCTTGCTTTGTGGCAAATTCTATTTTTAATTCTTTTCTTGCTTTTTTAACATATGATCTTATTCTTGGACTATAATTTGTGCGAATATTATCTATACTTTCATCAGTATGCACGATGATGGTTTCTTTATTTTTGGTAAAAAAAGGTAAAAGATGATGATAATTTTCTAAATTTTCATCAAAAAGATGAAAACGGATAAAAAATGCGATGATATTTTGCTTTAAAGCTTTGAGTCTTAAATCACTCAAAGCTTCTTTGATGAAATCTTCATCATGGGCATTACAGTAAATTCCCCCATAACCATAAGGGCTTTGCAAATCATAAAATTCCGTATTAGGAATCTTTTCTTTTATTGCAATAGCTTTAAATACTTTCTCATCTTTTTTAAATTCAAATTCAAATACTTCTCCATAGAGCTTGGCGTATTTTTCATTTAAATAAATATCACTTGAAAGATAGGAATAATCCTTGTGAGTTTTTAAAAAATCTTCTAAAAAAATCTTACTCATTTTCCATTCCTTGTAAGAATTTTTTAGAATCCCCCCCCCCTGTAGGTGTTTTGGGATTGATTTTTTCTCCCTCAACAATAAAAAGTTTGTCTATTAGCATATTTTCATCTTCTATGCTGTAAATTTTAATGCTACTTTGTTTAAAATAATCGTTTTTGTAAAGCTTTTTGATATCTTTTTTGTTTGAAAAACGTATCATTCCCACATGAGTATAAATTCCACCATTTGGAAGTTGAAAATCATCTTTATTTTTATCATAGCCTACAATGCCTTTTGCTATGGCACTAGAATAAAATTTTCCATTTATTTTAAGCTTTGAAATAGCCTTTTCAAAAATGCGTTTTGTTTTATTAAAATCATTGCAACAAAGCGAACAACTATCGATAATACAATCAAAACTCTCATCTTCAAATTCATCTAATTTTAATTCATAATCACCGATTAATACTTCATCTATTTGAGTGCTTAAAT
>NZ_NFNY01000068.1 GCF_002179165.1 Campylobacter jejuni | reverse complement strand
TTAAGTAATACAGCCATTATTGTTTCAACAGGACCAAGTCTTACAAAACAACTTCCTTTGTTAAAAGAGTATCAAAACAAAGCCACTATTTTTTGTGCGGATTCTTCTTATCCTATTTTAGCTAAGCATAATATTAAGCCTGATTATGTTTGTATGTTAGAAAGGACAGAACTTACAGCTGAATTTTTCAATCATAATTTTGG
>NZ_NFNY01000044.1 GCF_002179165.1 Campylobacter jejuni | reverse complement strand
AAATTCTCACAAGCCCAAAGAAAAGGTTTTTCTATACATCCTTCTATCCTTGCTCCACCTTCGGTGCAGTTGTAGGTGGTGATATTAAGATAATTTTTAGTTTTTTGTATGTCGTGTTCTAAATTTTGTTTAAACATTAGCCAAATTTTATGCGTTTTTACTTCTTCTTTTCCGCCATATCCTAAGGTTGAAATATGAGTAAATCTTTGCGTTTCATAAGTCGCCGAGTTTTGATAATCACTTGGATGAGAATTTCCATTTTTAGCGTAAGCTAAATCTTGTCCTATTAAG
>NZ_NFNY01000132.1 GCF_002179165.1 Campylobacter jejuni | reverse complement strand
ATTGCACTTGTAATTGCTAAAACCAATATAACTAAAAGTCCAATCCACAAAGTAAGTCTTGTGGATACGCTTGCTGATTTTTTTAATCTCTTGCATTATTCGCCTTTATTTAATAAATATTTAATTCAATAAAAGTTACCATTATTCCATAAAAATAAAAAAATTAAATTTTTAGATTATTGGAAAATAATAGTATGTTTATAGTATTTATTTTATTGGCTTTGGCTTTAGTATTAATTTCTTTTAAAAAGATTAAGTTATCTTTTGGTATATTAATTATTGATATAGGGTTGGCTTATATTTATAATATTATAGAATTTCGATTTATTGCTTTTATAGGCATATGTTTTTTGTTATCTTTGCTTTATAAAAATTACAAAAATATTTTTTTGGAATTTTTAATAGTATTATTTTGTCTATTGATGTTTATACATTTAATACCAGGAGTTAATAATATTAAAGTGTTAGATAAGGTTTATGCAGGTGAACACAGTGCCCCTTTTACTTTATATTTTAGCTTTGATAAACCTTTGGGTGTTTTTTTACTCTTTTTGCTTATGCCAAGTTTGTTTGAAAATTTAAATAGAATAAAACCAAAACTGTTTCAAGCAGTATTATTGTTTGCAAGTCCTTTTTTGCTTTTATCCATCCCTTGGTATTTGGGTGTAATTAAAATGGAAATAGGCTTTCCTTCTTGGATAGTGTATTTTTTATTTTCTAATTTATTTTTGGTTGCTTTGGTTGAAGAAGCATTTTTCAGGGGTTATTTACAACAAAGATTGCAAGGTTTGATAGGGGGTGTAGGAGCACTTTTAGTTGCGAGTTTGGCATTTGGGGTGGTGCATTATAAAGCAGGTGTTTTAATGATAATCTTTGCTTCTTTGGCGGGTTTAATTTATGGAATGGCTTGGAGATATAGCAAAAGTTTATGGCTTAGTGTGTTTTTTCATTATGGTTTAAATTTAATACATTTATTCTTTTTTACTTATCCTTATTATATTAAAACATGAGATTGTTTTAAATAATAAAATAATCTCCATTAAAACTGATTAAAGATCTCCTATGCTTTGTATAAGTTCTTCAATGCTTAAAAATTAAGTGTATCAGCTTCAATATATTCATAAACATCTTCAAATTCTTTTTATGAAATATTACTTAAATTCGCATTAAATTCTCAATCTTTGCTTGTAACGTTAAGTTGCGAACTGAATTTAGCCTCTTGTGTTTTCCTTCATAATTTAGAGAATGTTTTTGTAAAGCAAGTTTAATAAAATTATTATTTTCTCAATGTTTGCTAAGAGTACTTTTTAAAATATTACCAATTTGAATATCTTTTGCATAGGCATTTACTTTTCCAAAATTTCCTTTGAAATCACTATAAATAATTCTAAGATCTTCTGTATAAGCAAGAATAAACATTTCGTCGCCTACAAAAAATTTTTAATATTGCAAACTATTTTTTCATCTTTAATATCACATTAATAATCTATAGCATCTACTCTAGTGACCTGTACTCCATAAAATTGTAAAATGTATAAATAGGCATAAAAATAAATTTTTACCTCTACTATAGGGATCTTTAAGAGAATTTAATCTTTTGTTGATGCAAGTCAGCAAATCTTCAAGGTCTATGCTAAAGCAAAAGTACAAAATGCTAAAATGTAAAGGATAAATTTCATATTTTTTCTCATTTGAAAACCATCTTGCAAAATATTTGATAATTTGATTTTTGAAATAATTATATATTTTTATTTTTTATAAAGAAAACGAATGTAACAAATGTATTGAATATTAAAATTTTCACTAAAAATTAAAAATATTTATTATTTCATCCTTTTTAAAAGGAAAAAAAATCAATATTTTGTTAAATTTGCTTGACAATTAAAAGCTGAATTTACTATACTCACATTTTTATTTTGGTTAGTTTTAAACTAACGAGTTCTTTTTAAAGGAAAAATTATGGAAAGAATTAGGCTTAAGCTAAAAGCTTATGACCATCGAGTACTAGATCGAACAGTTGCAGCAATTGTAGAAGCTGTCAAAAGAACAGGTGCGGATATTAGAGGTCCGATACCAATGCCTACTAAAATCAAACGCTATACAGTTTTAAAATCTCCACATATTAATAAAGATTCTCGTGAGCAGTTTGAAATAAGAATTCACGCGCGTATGCTAGATATTGTAGCAGCGACTCCAGATACAGTTGATTCTTTAACTAAGCTTGATTTGGCGCCAGAAGTTAGCGTTGAAGTAAGAGCTATGGGTAAATAAGGATAAGATATGGAATATATTGTAGAAAAAATTGGAATGAGTAGAACAATCACTAATCCAAGTATCGCTGTAACTTTGCTAAGAGTTGTGAACGCAAAAGTATGCGAAGTTGAGGGCGGAAAAGCTTTAGTGGCATATCCAAAAGGAAAAACAAATAATAAATGTGTTGCAGGGCAACAAAAAAAATACAATCTTTCTGCAGAATACAATAGATTTGCGACTTTGCAAGTAGTAAATACCGAAGCAGGGGATTTAGATGAAAGTCCATTAAACGAAGCAAAAATTTTAAAAGTAAGCTTTAATACCAAAGGTAGAGGCTATAGTGGTGTTATGAAAAGACATAATTTCGCAGGAGGTCCAGCAAGTCATGGTTCAAGATTTCATAGACGCCATGGATCTATCGGTAATAGAGAATGGCCAGGTCGTGTTCAACCAGGTATGAAAATGGCAGGACATTATGGAAATACCAAAGTAACTGTTAAAAACGAAGTTGTATCTTATGATGCTGAAAATAAAATTTTAGTTGTTAAAGGTGCTGTTCCAGGATATAATGGAGCTATGGGTAAAATAAGGATTGCAAAATGAGTAAAGTAGTTGTTTTAAATGATAAATTGGAAAAAGCAGGCGAACTTGACTTGCCTGCAAAATACGCAGAAGTAAATCCACACAATCTTTACTTGTATGTAAAATCTTACCTTGCAAGTCTTAGAGCAAATACAGCTAAAGCGAAAATTAGAAGTGAAGTAAGTGGCGGTGGTAAAAAACCTTGGAGACAAAAAGGTCGTGGTGGTGCTAGAGCGGGTTCTACTAGAACAAATGTCTGGGTAGGCGGTGCAGTTGCTTTTGGTCCAACTAATGAAAGAAATTATTTTCAAAAAGTGAATAAAAAGCAAAAAAGATTAGCGCTTGAAAGAGCTTTAGCGGATAAGGCAGCTAGAGGTAGTTTATTTGCTGTGGATTCTTTAACTATTGAAAGCGGTAAAACCAAAGATGCAAATGCAGTGATTAAAAAACTTGGCGTTAAAGATGCTTTAATCGTTAAAGATTTACTAGATGAAAAAACACTTCTTGCTTATAGAAATTTAGCAAATTGCTATGTGGTTGATATAAGTGAAGTTAATGCTTATTTAGTATCCGTGTTTAATGCTGTAATCATTGAAAAATCAGCATTAGAATCTATTACAAAAGAGGGATAATTATGGCAGATATTACTGATATTAAAACAATACTTTATACAGAAAAAAGTTTGAATTTGCAAGAGCAAGGTGTCGTAGTTATTCAAACTTCGCCAAAAATGACTAAAACAGGTTTAAAAGCGGTTTTAAAAGAGTATTTTGGTGTAACTCCACAAAGCATCAATTCTCTAAGAATGGATGGAAAAGTAAAACGCTTTAGAGGTCGTTTAGGCCAAAGAAACGATTATAAAAAATTCTATGTTAAGCTACCAGAAGGTGTTAGCTTAGAAAATACGGAGGCTTAAGATGGCAATTAAAACTTATAAACCATACACTCCAAGTAGAAGATATATCACAGGTTTAAGCTCTGAAGATATTACAGCAAAACCAAGTGTTCGTTCGCTACTTATCAAACTTCCAGCTCATGCAGGTCGTAATAGCTATGGAAGAATCACGAGTCGTCATAAAGAAGCAGGTGCTAAAAAACTTTATAGAATTATCGATTTTAAACGCCGTAAATTTGGTATTGAAGGTAAGGTAGAAGCGATTGAATACGATCCATATAGAAATTGTAGAATTGCTTTAATTGCTTACAAAGATGGTGAAAAAAGATATATTCTTCAACCACGCGGACTAAATGTTGGCGATATCGTTGCAGCAGCTGAAAGCGGACTTGATATAAAGCCAGGTAATGCAATGAAGCTTAAAAATATTCCAGTGGGTACTATAGTTCACAATGTGGAATTAAAGCCAGGTAAAGGCGGTCAAATGATCCGTTCAGCAGGGGCTTATGCGCAACTTATGGGTAAAGAAGAAAAATATGTTATCCTAAGACTTGCAAGTGGCGAAATGAGACAAGTTTTGGCTGAATGTATGGCAAGTATAGGCGAAGTAGGCAATGAAGAATGGGCAAATGTAACTATCGGTAAAGCAGGTAGAAATCGCCATAGGGGTATCCGCCCTCAAACCAGAGGTTCAGCTATGAACCCAGTAGATCACCCACACGGCGGTGGTGAAGGTAAGAAAAATTCGGGTCGTCATCCAGTAACTCCATGGGGTAAACCAACCAAAGGTGCGAAAACTCGCCGTAAAAAAGCTAGTGACAAACTAATAATTTCAAGAAGAAAAGGAAAGTAAGATGGCTAGATCACTAAAAAAAGGTCCTTTTGTTGATGATCATGTAATGAAAAAAGTCATCGCTGCTAAAAAGGCTAATGATAATAAACCTATTAAGACTTGGTCTCGTAGAAGCACTATCATTCCTGATATGATAGGTTTAACTTTCAATGTTCATAATGGTAAAAGTTTTATTCCAGTTTATATCACTGAAAATCATATTGGCTATAAGCTTGGAGAATTTGCTCCAACGCGCACATTTAAAGGGCATAAAGGCTCTGTGCAAAAGAAAATCGGTAAGTAAGGGATAAGATATGAGCAAAGCATTAATTAAATTCATAAGATTATCTCCAACTAAGGCAAGATTGATTGCCAGAGAGGTTCAGGGGATGAATGCAGAATTAGCAATGGCTAGTTTGAAATTTATGCCAAATAAAGGTGCTAAATTTATAGCTAATGCAATTTCAAGTGCGGTAGCAAACGGTGGTTTTGAAGCAAACGAAGTGATTGTGAAAAGTTGTCGTGTAGATGCAGGTGCTGTATTAAAAAGATTTAGACCTCGTGCTAGAGGAAGTGCAAGTCGTATTAGAAAACCAACTTCGCATATTTTAGTAGAAGTAGCAAAATTGGAAGTAAAAGCTGAAGAGAAAAAAGTGGCAACTAAAAAAGCTCCTGCGAAAAAGGCAAGTGCAACTAAAACTCCAGCAGCTAAAAAAACAACAAGCACTAAAAAAGCAACAGCGAAAAAGGAAAGCTAATGGGACAAAAAGTAAATCCAATTGGTCTAAGACTAGGAATCAATAGAAATTGGGAATCAAGATGGTTTCCGACTAAAGCAAATTTAGTAGAAAATATCGGTGAAGATTACAAAATTAGAGCTTTCTTAAAAAGAAAACTTTATTATGCAGGAATCAGTCAAATTTTAGTAGAAAGAACAGCTAAAAAACTTCGAGTGACTGTTGTAGCTGCAAGACCAGGCATTATCATCGGTAAAAAAGGTAGTGATGTTGATAATTTAAGAAAAGAATTGCAAGATTTAATCGGTAAAGATGTAAATATCAATATTAAAGAAGAAAGAAAAGCGGGTGCTTCAGCACAACTTGCTGCTGAAAGTGTTGCAACTCAACTTGAAAAAAGAATCGCTTTTAGAAGAGCAATGAAAAAAGTAATCCAAGGTGCACAAAAAGCAGGTGCTAAAGGGATTAAAGTTTCAGTTTCAGGTCGTTTAGGTGGAGCTGAAATGGCAAGAACAGAGTGGTATCTTGAAGGTCGTGTGCCACTTCATACTTTAAGAGCAAAAATTGATTATGGTTTTGCAGAAGCTAGAACAACTTATGGAAACATAGGTGTTAAAGTATGGATTTTCAAAGGTGAAGTATTGCAAAAAGGCTTACAAACTGAAAAAACAGAAGAAGCAGCTCCTGCTAAAAAGCCAAGACGCACAAGAAGGAGTAAATAATCATGTTAATGCCAAAAAGAACTAAATATCGCAAAATGATGAAAGGGCGTAACAGAGGTTATGCTAATCGTGGAACTGAATTTACTTTTGGTGAATTTGCATTAAAAGCGACTGAAGCAGGTCGTATTAACTCACGCCAAATTGAAGCAGCTCGTATTGCTTTAACTCGTTTTGTTAAAAGACAAGGTAAAACTTGGATTAGAGTTTTTCCAGATAAGCCTTTAACTAAAAAACCTTTAGAAACTCGTATGGGTAAAGGTAAAGGTGGAGTTGAAGAATGGGTTATGAATATTAAGCCAGGTCGCATTATTTATGAAATGGCGGGCGTAAGTGAAGAAATGGCTAGAGAAGCATTGACTTTGGCTATGCATAAATTGCCATTTAAAACTAAGTTTGTTACAAGAGAGAGCCAAAATGAAATATACTGAGATTAAAGATAAAACAGCAGCTGAGCTTGCAACAATGCTAAAAGAAAAAAAGGTGCTTTTATTCACTTTAAAACAAAAGCTAAAAACAATGCAACTTACTAATCCAAAAGAGATTAGCGAAGTTAGAAAAGACATTGCTAGAATAAATACAGCAATTAACGCTTTAAAATAAGGATATAAAATGGCATTTAAAAGAGAAATTCAAGGCGTTGTTGTAAAGATCGCTGGTGAAAAAACAGCGAGTATTTTGGTTGAAAGAAAAGTGGTTCATCCAAGATATAGAAAAATTGTTAAACGCTTTAAAAAATATCTAATTCATGATGAGAGAAATGAAGTTAAAGTGGGCGATACTGTTGTGGCAGTAGAATGCAGACCACTTTCTAAAAGAAAATCATTTCGCTTAAAATCTGTATTAGCTACAGGAGTTGAGTAATGATTCAAAGTTTTACAAGACTTGCAGTTGCTGATAATAGCGGTGCAAAAGAATTAATGTGTATTAAAGTTTTAGGTGGTAGCAAAAGAAGATATGCTACCGTAGGTGATGTTATTGTTGCATCTGTAAAAAAAGCTTTACCAAATGGCAAGGTAAAAAAAGGTCAAGTGGTGAAAGCAGTTATCGTTAGAACTAAAAAAGAAATTCATAGAGATAATGGTTCTTTAATTCGTTTTGATGAAAATGCTGCAGTTATTCTTGATAACAAAAGAGAACCTATAGGAACTCGTATCTTTGGACCAGTGGGCAGAGAAGTTAGATATGGTGGCTTTATGAAAATCGTTTCACTAGCACCGGAGGTATTATAATGGCGGTTAAATTAAAGATTAAAAAAGGTGATAGCGTTAAGGTTATTACAGGAGATGATAAAGGTAAAACAGGTAAGGTTTTAGCAGTATATCCAAAAACATTAAAAGTAGTGGTAGAAGGATGCAAAATCGCTAAGAAAGCTATAAAACCTAGTGATAAAAATCCAAATGGTGGCTTTATCAATAAAGAAATGCCTATGGATATTTCTAATGTAGCGAAAGTTCAGGAGTAAGCGATGATGAGATTAAAAGAAAAATATAATCAAAGCATCAAACCTGCTTTGGTAAAAGAATTTGATATTAAAAATCCTATGCTTATCCCTGCAATAGAAAAAATTGTTATCAGCGTAGGTGCCGGTGAGCTTGCTAAAGATCAAAAAGTATTGCAAAATGTTGCAGACACTATCTCTTTGATAGCAGGACAAAAAGCGGTAATCACCAAAGCTAAAAAATCAGTTGCAGGATTTAAAGTGCGTGAAGGCTTTCCTGTAGGTGTAATGGTAACTTTAAGAAAAGAAAATATGTTTGCTTTTCTTGATAAATTAATCTCTATTGCTCTTCCAAGAGTGAAAGATTTTAGAGGTTTAAGTAGAGATGGCTTTGATGGACGCGGAAATTATAATTTTGGTCTTGATGAGCAGTTGATGTTTCCAGAGGTTGAGTATGATAAAATTTTACGCACTCATGGTATGAACATTTCTATAGTTACAACAGCACAAAACGATAAAGAGGCACAAAAGTTATTAGAACTTATCGGTGTGCCATTTACAAAAGGAAAGTAAGATGGCTAAAAAATCAATGATTGCAAAAGCGGCACGCAAACCTAAATTTAAAGTAAGAGGCTATACAAGATGCCAAATTTGTGGGCGTCCGCATTCGGTTTATAGAGATTTTGGAATTTGTAGAGTTTGCCTAAGAAAAATGGGTAATGAGGGCTTGATTCCAGGTCTTAAAAAAGCAAGCTGGTAAGGAAATAAAATGATTAATGATATAATTTCAGATTCACTAACAAGAATTCGCAATGCAGGAATGAGAAAGCTTGAAACTACCAAACTTTTACATTCTAAAGTTGTTGAAGCTTTAGTTGGAATTTTTCAAGCTAAGGGCTATATTGAAAGTTTTAATGTTATCGAAGAAGATAAAAAGAAATTTATCAATGTGGTTTTAAAATACGATGAAAAAGGCAAAAGTGTTATTAACGAACTCAAAAGAGTTTCTAAGCCTGGTCGTCGTGTTTATAAAGGTAAAGAAGAAATTAAAAGATTTAAAAATGGTTATGGTACTATCATAGTTAGCACAAGTCGCGGTGTTTTAGCAAACGACGAAGCTTATAAAGCGGGTGTTGGCGGCGAAATTTTATGTACCATTTGGTAAAATCTGCTTTTTATGGCATTGGGTATCCATTCTTTTAAAAAAGTAGAAATATCCTAGACAAATAAAAAGGAAAAATATGTCTCGTATAGGTAAGCAACCAATCGCTATTCCTAGTGGAGTAGAGGTTAAATTAGAAGGAAATTTGCTAAAATTTAAAAAAGGAAATTTAGCAAAAGAGCTTGATACAAAAGCTAATGTAAATGTTGAGATTAAAGATAATAGTATTCTTTTTTCTCCTAAAGGTGAAGATCGCCAAAGTAGAGCATATTGGGGAACCTATAGAGCTTTAGCTTACAATATTGTTGTGGGTTTAACTCAAGGTTTTTCAAAAACTCTTGAAATCAATGGAGTTGGCTATAAGGCTGCTTTAAAAGGTAAAGTTTTGGAGTTAAGCCTTGGTTTTTCACATCCTATTAATTATGATATTCCAGAGGGAATTGAAATTACTGTAGATAAAAACAATGTTATCATTAAAGGGAGTGATAAACAAGTAGTTGGACAAGTTGCTGCTCAAATTCGCGAATTTAGACCACCAGAGCCATATAAAGGAAAAGGCGTTAAATATTCTGATGAACGCATTATCCGCAAAGCTGGTAAGACATCTAAGAAGTAAGGATAGGCAATGAGAGCAAATGTATTAAAAAGAAAACTAAATTTAAGAATTAAGAGAAAAAAAAGAATCAGAGCAAAAATTTCAGGTTGTGAAACTTTGCCAAGAATTTCTGTATTTAAATCAAATAGAACTCTTTATATCCAAGCAATTGATGATGTTAAGGCTACAACTTTAGCAGCAGCAGATGGACGCAAATTAGGTATAAAAGCAAATAAAGAAGGTGCTAAAAAAATCGCTGCTGAATTTGCTAAAACTTTGAAAGCTAAAAAAATCGAACAAGCTGTATTTGATAGAAATGGCTATGTATATCATGGCGTAATTGCAGTTTTGGCTGAATCTTTAAGAGAAAATGGCATTAGGCTATAAGGGGTAAATCGATGGAAAAATATAATAGAGAAGAATTTGAAGAAGTAATCGTCGATATCGGCAGAGTTACAAAGGTTGTAAAAGGTGGTAGAAGATTTAGATTTACTGCTTTGGTTATTATAGGAAACCGCAAGGGTTTAGTCGGTGTTGGTTATGGTAAGGCTAAAGAAGTTCCTGATGCTATTCGTAAAGCAGTTGATGATGCCTTTAAAAATATTGTTGAAGTTAAAATAAAAGGTTCAACTATTGCTCATGATGTAGAAGTTAAATACAATGCAAGTAGAATTTTACTCAAACCAGCTAGTGAAGGTACAGGAGTTATTGCAGGCGGTTCTACTCGTCCTATTGTAGAGCTTGCGGGTATTAAAGATATCTTAACTAAATCTTTGGGTTCAAATAATTCAGCTAATGTGGTTCGTGCTACAATCAAAGCTTTAACAATGTTAAAAGGATAAAAAATGAATTTAACAAAAGCAGCGGGTTCAACGCATAAAACTAAAAGAATAGGCCGTGGTCAAGGAAGTGGTATGGGTAAAACCGCTACTAAAGGTGGCAAAGGTCAAACCGCTAGAAAGGGTTATAATGAAAAAAGAGGTTTTGAGGGTGGACAACAACCACTTCAAAGAAGATTACCAAAAGTAGGTTTTACTTCTAAAATTGCAAAACCTTATGTGATTAATGTTGAAAAAATCACAGTTGTAAAAGAGCTTAATGAAATTACAATGGATAGTATTAGAAGTGTTCATAAAATTTCAAAATCTGTTAACAAGATTAAATTAATCGGTGCAAGTGCAAAAGACTTGACATCAAAAATTAAAGACGAGAATATTAGCGTCACCGGATCAAAATAATGAATAGAGCATTGACGAATAAGATTTTAATCACCTTAGCTTTTTTGTTTGCTTATAGGGTTCTGGCTTATGTGCCAGTTCCTGGCGTCAATGCTGATGTGATTGCAGAATTTTTTAATAACAATCAAAACAATGCTTTGGGTTTGTTTAATGTTTTTAGTGGTGGAGCAGCGGAACGCTTTTCTATCATTTCTTTGGGTATTATGCCTTATATCACCGCTTCAATTATTATGGAATTATTAGCAGCAACTTTTCCAAATATCGGTAAAATGAAAAAAGAACGGGATGGTATGCAAAAATATATGCAAATTATCCGTTATGCTACTATAGTGATTACTTTAGTGCAAAGTATCGGTGTGTCAATCGGGCTTCAGAGTTTGCATGGGCGTGGCGGTTCAAGTGCTATAATGGTAGAAGATTTGAATATGTTTATTGCACTTTGTGCGATTTCTATGCTTGCAGGAACCATGCTTTTAATGTGGATAGGCGAACAAATCACTCAAAGAGGTATAGGAAATGGTATTTCTTTGATTATTTTTGCTGGTATTGTTTCGGGTATTCCAAGAGCGATTTCAGGAACTGTTGGACAAATCAATTCAGGCGAGATGAATTTTCTAACTGCTTTTGCTATTTTTGCCTTGATTTTAATCACTATAGGTGTGATTATTTATGTCGAACTAGGTGAAAGAAGAATTCCTATTTCTTACTCACGCAAAGTAGTAATGCAAAATCAAAATAAACGCATTATGAATTATATTCCAATTAAAATCAACCTTAGTGGAGTTATTCCACCGATTTTTGCTAGTGCGATTTTGATGTTTCCTACAACAATTTTGCAAACAAGTACAAATCCTTATTTGCAAGCTATTAATGATTTTTTAAATCCAAATGGTTATTTGTTTCATGTTTTAACTTTCTTGTTTGTGATTTTCTTTGCTTATTTTTATGCTTCCATTGTATTTAATGCTAAAGATATAGCTGAAAATCTTAAAAAACAAGGTGGTTTTATACCTGGAATTCGTCCAGGAGAAGGAACGGCTAATTATCTTAATGAAGTGGCTTCAAGACTTACTTTATCAGGTTCTATTTATTTAGGACTTGTGGCAACCCTACCTTGGGTTTTGGTTAAATTTATGGGTGTTCCTTTTCATTTCGGTGGTACCTCAGTACTTATTGTGGTGCAAGTTGCACTCGATACAATGAGAAAAATTGAAGCTCAAATTTATATGAGTAAATACCAAACTTTGAGTGCGGTAGGTTTGTAAAGCATTCTAACAAGGATGATATTCCTTGTTAGAAAAAACTATTTATATTTCCTTTTATATGCTTATTTTTTGCTACAATGTGTAAATAATCTACAAAAATTTAAATTAGTATTTAAAATATTTCTAATTTTTTTAAAAAATACTAAAAATATGTAACACTAAAATTAAATTTGTTAAGAAAATTTTTCATCCTAATTTTACTTTCTTTTTGCGGATTTATTGTCTATAGTGTGCTTGTTTTATAAAATATTACTATGATGATAACTTTCAAATGGGATTACTGGGCAGTGTATATGGTTTGCTAAGGCTTTTTCTATGCTTTAGATGGATATTTTGATAGAACATAATTTTAAAAGAGAATTAACGCTTCAAAATGAAGATTTGCTAAGTGCAAAATATATCATTAATCAAAAAATGAAAGTTGGTAGAGAAAATTGTATGATGGATGCGGATATTATTTTAACTCAAACATGCGATAAAGAGTAAAGGAACGATGGGAGTGAAAGAAAATGAGTAAGTGATTTTTAATAAAAATTATGATTATAAAATTTTAAGTAAAAGTTTGTAAAAGTTTTAAGTAATTAAACCTAAATTTATTAGGTTTAATTAAAAAATTATGCAGAATATAATGCAAATTAATTAACTCTAGCTTTTTGTTTTAAGAATAAAAACATTACACAAACAATGAAAATAACAATAGCCCATATTAAAAAAGCATCTACAAGTCCTAATTTTCTTACTATAGGTTGAGAAATAATAGGGCTTAAAAATTGTCCTAAAAATATAAAACTTGCCAAAATTCCATAAGCTTTAGCACGAGCATTTTCAGGACAAGTTGAAAAAAGATAAGCGGTGTTATTGACAAGCATAATCCCTCCACCCATTCCAAGTAAAGCCAAAGCAAATAAAACAGCAATAAAATTATCAATCAAAAAGAGGATCAAAAAAGAGCAAGCTACAATGAATAATGTGGCAATATAAATCATTTTAATGCTTAAAAAACGCATTATATATTTATAGCTTAAAGAAAAAATTCCATAACAAAGTGCAGAAACCGACATTGAAATTCCTATAAATTTAGGATCTAAACCCAAATGTTTTTCTATATAATAAGGAAGTTGTGTGGGTGAAATATAATATACCACCATGATAAAAAATCCTATGAAATAAATAGGAAAAAATTGCCAATAATTTGTTTTTTCTTCAATTTTTGTATGATTATAAAATTTAAATTTTCTCGGTTCAAAAAGATAAATTACAGCTATAAGTGTGATTAAAATTCCAAGCCCATACACTAAAAAAGGATAACGCCAAGAATAACTAGAAACAAAACCAGCTATCGAAATAAAAACAGCACCGCCTACCGCACAAAAAAAGCCTTGCAAACTTAAAGCATTTTCTCTGCGGTTAAATCCGCCACGACTATAATAATCACCCAATAAAGCTGAAGCGCCTGTCATTATAAAAGCTGTCGCCATACCGAAAATAGCCCTTGAGGTAAGTATGGCATAAATATCATTTAAAAAAAATCCACTTACCCCAGAAATAGTCCAAATTATCATAGCAGGAAAGACAAATCTTAATTTACCAAATTTATCCATTAAAATCCCAGCAAAAGGAGATAAAATCACAACAAAAATTGCAGGTATGGTTAAAATCAAACGCACTAAAATATCAAGATGTGCTAAGGTAAAGCTTGTATCCATGCTTGCACCAGATTGTATTAAAATATTTTCAAAATGTCTATTGATAGCAGGCAAGGCAGATGAAATCACTACGCTTCCAAGCATAGTCATTGCTGCCATTGAAAATACTGCTGTTTTAAAACCCGATTTTTCTGTAATTTCAACCATTTTTTTATCTAATTTTGTATCGTTAGGATGAAATTGATAAGCTTTCTTTTTCATAATTTAACCTTTTTATTTTATTATACTCCAAAAAATTAATTTTGTATTTTAAATTACTTGAAACTTTTTAGTTTTGATAATAATTTTTATATAAAATATGAAAAGAAAAACTAAGAAATAAAGTGGTTTTATAGCAAAATTTCAAATATTTTTAGCTAAAATCAGCTTTTTATTTCTATAAAGGTATAAAATGAAAAATTTAATCATAGTGGAATCACCCGCAAAAGCAAAGACTATAGGGAATTTTTTAGGGAAAGATTATGAAGTTATTGCTTCAAAGGGTCATATAAGAGATTTGCCAAAATCAAGTTTTGGGATAAAAATAGATAATGATGAATTTGTACCAGAATATAGAATCACAAGCGATCATAGCACTTTGGTAAAAGAGCTTAAAGAAAAGGCTAAAAAAGCAAAACAAGTCTATCTTGCAACCGATGAAGATAGAGAAGGAGAAGCTATAGCCTACCACATCGCAAAAGCCATAGGAAAAGATGAAAATACCTTACCACGCATTGTTTTTCATGAAATCACTAAAAATGCCATTGAAAACGCTTTAAAAAATCCAAGAAAGCTTGATATGCACTCTGTTAATGCCCAGCAAACTAGGCGTTTACTAGATCGTATTGTGGGCTATAAATTAAGTCCCTTACTTGGACAAAAAATTCAAAAAGGCCTAAGTGCAGGAAGGGTGCAAAGTGCGGCTTTAAAGATTATTGTAGATAGAGAAAAAGAGATCAAAGCCTTTATTCCACTAGAATATTTTAGTATTGATATGATTTTTAAGCAAGATTTAGAAGCCGAACTTGTGGAATTTGAAAAAGCAAAAATCGAAAAGCTAACTATCACAAACAAAGATCGCGCTAAGCTTGTTTTTGAGGTGTGTAAAAATGAAAATTACACTATAAGCGATATAGAAAGCAAAGAAAGAAAAATCGCTCCACCGCCACCTTTTATGACTTCTACCTTACAACAAAGTGCGAGCAATAGGCTGGGTTTTAATCCTAAAAAAACAATGATGATAGCACAAAAACTTTATGAGGGTGTAAATACTCATGAGGGTATAATGGGTGTTATCACTTATATGAGAACAGATAGTTTAAATTTAGCCAAAGAAGCGGTTGAAAATGCAAGAGTGTTTATAAAAGAAAATTTTGGAAAAGATTATTTACCAAGCAAAGCAAATGTTTATACGACAAAGTCAAAAGGTGCACAAGAAGCACACGAAGCCATTCGCCCTACAAATTTGAGTTTTACTCCACAAATTGCGACTAAATTTTTAGATAAAGATGAGTTAAAACTTTATACGCTAATTTATAATCGTTTCCTAGCTTGTCAAATGAATCCTGCTATTTCACAAACTCAAAATGTCTTTGTAAAAAACGATTGTGCTGTGTTTAAAATCAGTGGTAGAAAAATACTTTTTGACGGATATTATAAAGTTTATGGCGATATGGATAAGGATAAAATTTTACCCAATCTTAAAATCGGCGAAAATTTACAAGTGCAAAATATAGAGTTAAATTCGCATTTTACAGAACCGCCATCAAGGTATTCTGAAGCTGGACTTGTAAAAAAGCTTGAAAGCTTAGGGATTGGTCGTCCATCAACCTATGCACCAACTATTTCTATCCTTACAAGTCGTGATTATGTAAAAATTGATAAAAAGCAACTCATTCCTAGTGAAGTAGCATTTTCGGTTACCGAAGTACTTGAAAAAAATTTCAGCGATATAGTTGATAGTAAATTCACTTCAAATTTAGAAAATACCTTAGATGAAATCGCACAAGATAAAGCCGATTGGCAAGAAACTTTAAAAGAATTTTATTATCCTTTTATGAGAAAAGTAGAAGAAGGAAAAACCAATATCAAAAGCCAAAAAACCTTTACAAAGCTCGATGAAACTTGTCCTGATTGTGGTGGCGAACTTGCCATTAGAAAAGGAAGATATGGTGAATTTGTAGCGTGTTTAAATTTTCCAAAATGCAAATACTCAAGAAATTTAAAAAATGAAAATAAAGGCGAAGAAGCACCAAAAACTAAAGCAAATGGCACAGGAATTACTTGTCCAAACTGTCAAGAAGGCGAGATAATCGAACGCTTTTCAAAACGCGGTAAATTTTATGGCTGTAGTGCTTATCCAAAATGTAATTTTATAAGCAAATATAAGCCAAGCGATGAAAAATGTGAAGAATGTGGCGAAAATTTGGTGATAAAAGAACTCAAAAAAGGCACATTTTTAGAGTGTCTTAAGTGTAAGGTGAAAAGGGAAATATTAAATTCTTAGGAAAAAAATGGAATATGGTTATTTTGATAAAATTCATGCTGATGTAGTTTTAAGTGTGGGGCAAAATTGTCTTCCAGCGATTTATTTACGAAATTTTTCTTTGAGAAAAGAAGCTTCTCTACTTGATTGGCTTGGGCGTTATAGTTTAGAAAGTGTTTTGGAGCTTTTTAGAAAAGATTTTAAAGATTTTTTTAGCGAAGTTGAAGTTTTAGGACAGGTTAATTTAAAAGAACTTGATGTAAAAGATGTTAAAAATAATGTTTGTTCTAAACATTATTTTAATTCAAATCAAGATATTGCCATACAAGCAAAAGAGTTTAATGCTCTTAGTATAAAGCGTTGGAGTAGAATTAAAGAAAAAATCAAAAGGTCGCAAAATATCGTTTTTATTTCATTTAGTAATGAAAGTTTTGAAAATTGTGAAAATTTTTTAAAAGAATGTGCTGTTTTATTTGGCATAGAAAAAATCTATCGTTTTATTCAAATTTTTAATGATGTAAGCAAGAAAGAATTTGAGCTTGAAATTCAAAGCAGATATTTTAATGATAAAATGTCAATTGTTCGTTATATCGGCAATAATAATTTTTCTAATGAAGAAAGATTAGTAGGAAATGAATTTTCGTGGGGTGAAGTGATGAAGAATATCGTTTTAAAAAATGATTTAAACTATAATCATCTTAGTGGTTCTGCTGCAAGAGTTCAAAAACATTTAAGATATAAGTTGGGACAAGTGATGATTTTAAATTCAAAAAATATTTTAGGTTATATGAAAATGCCTTTTTTATTTTTTTGTGTTTATGTTGCACATTTGCAAGAACTTAAAACCTATAGGCACCAAATCACAAAAAATCCAAAATTGATTTTACTACCCCTGGATACTTATATGGATTATGGAAGTGCTTTAAATGAAATGCAAAGTTTAAGTTATCGTTTAGGAAATGCACTCATAAAAGGTATTATGGGGGGGGG
>NZ_NFNY01000105.1 GCF_002179165.1 Campylobacter jejuni | reverse complement strand
TTTTTTTTTTTTTTGATTTTTATGCTAAAATCGCTTTTTTTAAATTTCAACAAGGATAATTTATGATTTTTTCTTCTTATGAGTTTATATTTGCTTTTTTACCTATCACACTCATAATATTTTACTTGCTAAAAGCTTACAATTATTTTTCTTTAGCAAAGCTCTTTTTGGTGTGTGCAAGTTTGTTTTTTTATGCTTTTTGGAAAATAGAATATGTTTTCATCTTGCTTTCTTCAATGCTTGTAAATTTTTTCCTAGCTAATGCTATCTTGAAAAAAGAAAAATGGGGGGGGG
>NZ_NFNY01000049.1 GCF_002179165.1 Campylobacter jejuni | reverse complement strand
AATATAATTTTTTTATGTTTTTTAAAAATTTATATTTATAAATGAATAAAAATTAAAATTTATATTTTTATTTTAGATAAATTTGATTATAATCTTGCAAATATTTAAATTTTAAAAAGGAAAAAGATGACTCAAGAAGAACTTGATGCTTTGATGAATGGTGATGTTGATCTTGATGAAGTTACAGAACCAGAAGCTGTAGAAACTAAAGCAGAGTCTCAAAATGAAGAGTTGCCTCAAGATGGAAATGAGGTTATGTTAGATGGTGCTAAAATATCTGAATACAAACCTAATCCTAGTGTTGTATGGCCACCACCACCACCAAATCATGAGCATAAGGTTGTTCACCAGCTTGATGATGTGACTAAAGATAGTGAATTAAAAGCCACTGAAATGATGGATAAGCTCGAAAGTATTAATAATTTTTTCGCAGATTCTGAAAGCTTAGTAGGTCAGATTAATAAAGTTTTGGATAAAAATATTGAAATTTTTTCAAAACTCAGTGAAAAATTTCCAAATGTTGAAAGCTTTAGTGAAACTTTAACTCTTAACACAAATATTAAAAAAGCAAGCAAGGAGATTATAGATAATTTACAAAGCGGACAAGATGAAGTTATGATGGCAATGGATGCGATGCAATATCAAGATATTCATCGTCAAAAGATTGAAAGAGTTATAAATGTAATGAGAGCTTTAAGTCGCTATATGAGTTCTTTATTTGAAGGAAGAATTGATGATAGCAAGCGTGTTAGTTCAGCTGTGCATATTGAGGGCGATAGTACAGCAGATGTTGTAAGCAATGATGATATAGAAGCTTTGATTGCAAGTTTAGGTCAAAAATGATTGTACCAGAAATTGTAGCTCCTGCTGGAAATTTTACAAAATTAAAAATCGCTTTGGCTTATGGAGCTGATGCGGTTTATGCAGGAGTAAATAATTTTTCTTTGCGTTCTCGTACAGCTAGGGAATTTAATTATGAAAGCTTTGAAGAAGCTATAAAATATACTCACAATAAGGGTAAAAAAATTTATGTTACTTTAAATGGTTTTCATTTAGGCGGACAAATTGAAGGTCTTAAAAGGCATATTTTAAAACTAAAAGAAATGAAGCCCGATGCTTTTATAGTGGCTTCTGTGGGTGCTATGGCTTTGGTGCACGAACTGGCTCCCGAAATTGCTTTACATGTTTCAACCCAAGCCAATGTTTTAAATTATCTTGATGCAAAAGTTTATAAAGATATGGGTGCAAAACGCGTAGTTATAGCTAGAGAATTGGGACTTAAGGATGCAAAAAATTTAAAAGAAAATTGCGATATAGAACTTGAAGCTTTTGTGCATGGATCGATGTGTTTTGCTTACTCTGGGCGTTGTTTGATCAGTTCGGTACAAAGTGGTAGAATGAGCAATCGTGGTTCTTGTGCGAATGATTGCAGATTTAATTATGAGCTTTATGCGAAAAACCCTGAAAACAGCACTCTTTTTCGTTTGGAAGAAGATGAAAATGGCACGCATATATTTAATTCTAAAGATTTAAATTTGTGTTCTTATATAGAAAAAATTATGCAAGAAGATTGCATCAGTGCGTTTAAAATAGAAGGTCGTACCAAGAGCGAGTATTATGTGGCACTTACAACAAGAACTTATAAAATGGCTATAGAGGATGTTTTAGCTAATAAATTTGAAGCAAGTAAATATGAAAAAGAGATTCACACTCTCAAAAATCGTGGCTTTACTGATGGTTATTTGGTTTCTCGTCCTTTGGAAAAAACAGATACACAAAATCATATTACAAGTATTGAAGAGGGAACTCATCAAGTTCATGCGATTGTAGAAGATGGAGAATATTTTAAATGTAAAGGTAAAATCACGCTAAACACACCTTATGAAATTTTAACTCCCTTGGGAGAAAATATTTTAGAATGTGACAATGAAATAGGCAAAATTTATAAAAAAAATGATAAAAATTTTGTGGAATTTAGAAAGATGATTGCTAAAAACAATAAAGAATTTAGTGAAATTCATAGTGGAAATGAAAACGAAATCAAAATGCCAAGCAGGATTAGTGAATTTAGCTTTTTAAGGAAGGAAATCGAATGAAATTTGTTTCAATTTTAATGGGAAGCAAGAGCGATTATGAAATTATGAGTGAGTGTGCTAAAACACTTGAAAAATTTAATGTTAAATATGAACTAATCATCACTTCAGCACATCGAAGCCCAAAACGCACTAAAGAATATATTAAAGAAGCAGAAAAAAAAGGTGCGAAAGTATTTATCGCAGCAGCAGGTATGGCGGCACATTTAGCAGGAGCTGTAGCGGCTTACACAACAAAACCTGTTTTAGGTGTACCTATGACAGGAAGTAGTTTAGCAAGTATGGATTCTTTATTTTCAACGGTGCAAATGCCAAGCGGAATCCCTGTGGGAACTTTAGCTATAGGCAAAGCAGGTGCTATAAACGCTGCTTATTTGGCAATGCAAATTCTTGCTTTAGATGATGAAATTTTAGCAGAGTCTTTAAAACAAGATAGAAAACTCAAAGAAGAAAAGCTAATAGATGATTCTAAAAGCGTAGAGGTTTTATTGTAAAGGATGAAAATGCAAACTTATTTAGAGTTGGGAGAATTTTGCAAACTTGTGCATTTAAACGAAGATGTTGTCAAGGGTATGATGGCAAATGGTGCTTTAAATTTTAAAGAAGAAGAGGGTAAAATTTATATTGAAGCTAATCAGGGCACTTTTAGTGTAGTTCCAAGTGCTGCAAATTCTCAGCCTGCTATGGTAAATTCTATGACTTTAGCAGGAGAAAGTTTTGTAGAAAAAACCATAGGAACGATTTTAAATTTGCATGAAAAAGTTTTAGACGCAAAAGATGAAACCCTAGATGCTTTAAAAAGTGAAAATAAATTCTTAAAAGATGCACTTTATTCTATGCAAGAACTTTATGATGAAGATAGAAAAACCATAGAAACTTTAAATAATGAATTAAAACACGCTCGAGAAGAAGTGGAATTTTTAAAACGAAAATATAAGCTTATGTGGAGTAAAACGGCTGAAATTTTTGGGGCGAAAACTGAACCTGATTTAGAACTCAAAAAAGATGAAAATTCTAATATAGGTAGTGAAAATTTAAATGAGGTTAAAGAAGGTTAAAATGACTTTTTCACAAATGATACTAAAATTACAAGAATATTGGCAAAGTCAAGGTTGCGCTATTATGCAGCCTTATGATATGCCAGCAGGAGCGGGGACTTTTCATCCTGCGACTTTTTTAAGAAGTTTAGGTAAAAAACCTTGGGCAACGGCTTATATAGCACCAAGTAGAAGGCCAACAGATGGGAGATATGGCGAAAATCCTAATCGTTTAGGGGCTTATTATCAATTTCAGGTTTTAATCAAACCAAGTCCTGATAATATCCAAGAACTTTATCTAAAAAGCCTTGAAAATTTGGGTTTTGATTTGAAAAGCCATGATATCCGTTTTGTAGAGGATAATTGGGAAAGTCCGAGTTTGGGTGCTTGGGGACTTGGTTGGGAAGTTTGGCTTGATGGTATGGAAGTAACGCAATTTACTTATTTTCAGCAAGTTGGTGGAATTGCAGTAGATTTGGTAAGTGCGGAGATCACTTACGGACTTGAAAGAATTGCCATGTATCTTCAAAATGTTGATAATGTTTATGATATAGTTTGGAGTGAATTTAATGGTGAAAAAATTAAATATGCCGATGTTCATAAGCAAAGTGAGTATGAATTTAGTAAATATAATTTTGAAGTAAGTAATGTAGAATTTTTAAATCAACAATTTGAAAATGCTTACAAAGAGTGTAAAAATATTTTAGAACAAGGTTTGGCTTTACCTGCTTATGATTATTGTATGCTTGCGGCACATACTTTTAATTTGCTTGATGCAAGAGGGGCTATTTCGGTAGCACAAAGACAAGATTATATGTTAAAAATTCGAGAGCTTTCTAAAACTTGTGCACAAATCTATAAGAAAAATTTAAATGAAACTGATTGAAATTTATAATTTTTTAGATCAATTAAGTCCTTTTGAAGCGCAAGAAAGTTGGGACAATAGCGGACTTTTGCTTGGAAATTTTGATGATGAAATTAGCAATGTTTATTTAAGTCTTGATATTGATGAGGAATTAATTAAAAATGCAGAGCCAAATTCTTTATTTATCACGCATCACCCTTTGATTTTTAAGGGGTTAAAAGATTTAGCAAATTCAAATTATCCTAGATTTTTTGTAAAAGAAATGCTTAAAAAAAATCTTTCTTTGATTTCTATGCATACTAATTTTGATCTTAGTCATTTGAATACTTATTTTGTAGAAGAAATTTTAGGATTTAAAATTTCTTCTAAGGATAAATTTTTAGCTTATGTGGATATAGATATTAAATTTAGCGAGCTTTGTGCTTTGATTAAAGAGCGTTTAAATTTGGATATTTTAAGGACGAGTTTTTGCGGAAAAGAGCATTTAAAACGTTTGGCAATTTGCACCGGAAGTGGCGGAGATTTGATTTCAGATGTAAAAGCGGATTGTTTTTTAAGTGGCGATTTCAAATATCATCAAGCTTTAGAGGCTATAAGTAATAATTTAAATTTAATAGATTTAGGACATTTTGAAAGTGAGCGTTATTTTTCGCAATGTTTGGCAAAAGACTTGAAAAATTTGCTACTAAAGGTTATAATAGCAGTTTCAAAAAATCCATTTCAATATTTTTAAGGAAAATAAATGAATAAATATCTCGAACAATTAGTGTTTTTGTCAAAGATAGATCAAGAAATTGATAACTTTGAGCCAAAAATGGAAAGTGTTAGTAAGACTTTGAAAGATGCTGAAAATAAAGTTATTAAATTGAATGCACAATTAAATAATTTAGAAGATGAGATTAAAGATATAGAAAATCAAAAAGTTCAAAATAACGCACATATCGCCGAATTTTCAGCTAAAATTAAAGAACTTGCTAAAAAAAGTGGTGCGGTTAAAACTGAAAAAGAAGCTAATGCTTTAAAAATTGAAGAAGATATAGCTAAAGAACAGCTTGATGCCGCAAATGATGAAATTGTTCGTTTGGATAAAATTTTAGAAAATAAAGAGCTTTTTAAAAAGGAACTTCTAGAGGAAAAAACCAAAGAAGAACAGAATACAGATGAGATTAGATTAAGCATTAGTTCTCAAATGGAAAATCTCGAAAAAGAAAGAATGAGTGTTTATGACAAGAAAACTAAGATTGTTTCAGATATGAATCAAAAAGTTTTAAGTTTTTATGAGAAAATCAGAAAATGGGCTAAAAATACCGCTGTTGTTCCTGTGAAGAAACAAGCTTGCTATGGTTGTTTTATGAAAATTTATGATAAAACTTATTTAGCGGTTATAAAAGGAGAAGAGATAGTGACTTGTCCTCATTGTGGTAGAATTTTATATAAAGATCAAGAAGAAGCCAATTGATCTTTTTTTATTATCTTTTGATTTGGGTGTTGTGGTTTTTAGCTGCAATCCCGCTTTTTTTGCTTTCCTTCTTTAAAATAAAATACAAGAATACTTTAAAAGCTAGGTTTTTTCTTTATAAAAATTTTTATCAAGATTTAGCTGATGTTCATTTTCATGTTTGTTCTTTAGGGGAAGCTAGAAGTATTAAAGAATTGGCTTCAAAATTCCACTCTAGAGTTAGTGTGATTACGCAAACAGGTTTTGATGAAGCAAGAACTTTTTGTAAAAGAGTAAATTTTTTAGCTTTTGAAAATTTTATCCCTTTTTGGTTAAAGCCTTGTAAAGTTTTGGTTATTTTTGAGGCGGAGTATTGGTTAATGCTTGTATTTTTTGCAAAATTAAAAGGAGCAAAAGTTATTTTGCTTAATGCAAGAATTTCGGATAAATCTTATCAATCGTATAAGCGTTTTGCTTTTTTTTATAATTATATTTTTAATTATATTGATGAAGTTTTTGCACAAAGTCAAAAAGATCAAAAAAGACTTATGGAATTAGGAGCTAAGAATGTTAAAATCGGTGGAAATATCAAAGCAGATTTACAGATAAAAGTGAGTAAAAAATTTAACAAATTATCAAATAAACTTATTATTTTTGCTAGCACACATTGTGGTGAAGAAGAATTATTGCTTTCAAATTTTAGCTTGAAAAATAATGAAAAACTTATTATTGCACCTCGTCATCCTGAAAGATTTACAGAAGTTGAGAAAATATTAATTGAAAAAAAATTAGAATTTAATAAATTTAGCACCTTTAAATTCGATAAAAAAAATTTAGAAGATGAGTTCAATAAACCAATTTTACTACTTGATTGTTTGGGTGAACTGATTAATTTTTATGCTATTTCCGATGTGGTTGTTCTTGGAGGTTCTTTTATGGAAAATATCGGTGGACATAATCCTATCGAAGTAGCTCAATTTGATAATGTCTTAATCAGTGGTAAATTTATCCATAATCAAGAAAGCCTTTTTAAAAGCGTTGAAAATGTTAATTTTTGTGAAAATTTAAAGGAATTAGATGATAAAATACATTCTTTAGAACAAAAAGCTCGACTTAAAAAAGAAAAAAAAATAGATGCTATAATACAAGCAATAAAAGAAGGAATTAATGCAAGATAAAGCATATAAGCTTTTAGCTTTACAAGAAAATATTTCAAATCGTGAAGCAAAAGAATTAATAGATAAAGGTTGTGTTTTTTCTCACGGAAAAAAAATTATCGTTGCTAGAGCTTTGATGAATACTAAAACAAAATTTAGTTTAGTAAAAACCAAAAATCCTAATGTGATTTTTGAAGATGAAAAAATTATTGCTATTAACAAGCCTTATGCTTATATCAGTGAAGATCTTGAAAAGAAATTTAATGCAAAATTACTCAATCGTCTTGATAAGGAAACAAGTGGTGTGATTTTGCTTTGCAAAGATGAGAATTTTAGAAAGCTTTGTATCGAAGAATTTAAAAAGCATAGAGTTTTTAAAAGTTATATAGCACTTTTAGATGGAATTTTAGCTGAAGAAACTGAAGTGAATGAGCCTATTTTTACTCTCAAAGCTAAAGGTGGTGCGATAAGTAAAATTTCAAAAGATGGTTTAGCTGCATCCAGTTTATTTATTCCCATTATGATGCAAGCTAAAAAAACTTTGGCAAAAATTATTATTAAAACAGGCAGAACACATCAAATAAGAGTCCATGCTAAATTCATTAAGCATGGAATTATAGGAGATGAAAAATACGCTAAAATTTCAAGCGACAGAATGTATTTACATAGTTATGAGATACATATTTTTGATTATAAATTTAAAGCAGAGCTTGATACTAGTTTTTCTAAATTTGGTTTTGAAGTAAAAAATCAAGATTTTTAAAGCCATTTAAGAAAAAATTTTGTATAATACACGCTTTAATTTGAAAATTTTAAGAAAGGTGATAAAGTGTTTGAGTTAGTCAGTGAATCTTTTAAATCAGCAATAAATAAACTTCGCTTTGTTGATGATGAAAAAGCACTTAAAAATGCTTTAGAAACCTTAAAGAAAGCACTTTTAAAAGCAGATGTTCATCATAAAGTTGTTAAAGACTTGCTTGTTCTTATTGAAGAAAGTGTTAAAAAAAATGGTATAGGACAAAAGCAATTTTTAGAAGCAATTAAAATAAATTTAGAGAATATTTTAAATGTTGATGGGAAAAATCAAGGTTTTGTTTTTGCATCAAAACCTCCTACTATAGTTTTAATGGCAGGTTTACAAGGGGGTGGTAAAACTACAAGCACTATTAAACTTGCAAACTATTTAAAACTTCGCCACAAAAAAGTCTTGGTCGCAGCTTGTGATTTACAACGCTTAGCCGCAGTAGAGCAACTTAAACAGCTCTGTGAAAGTAATGAAATAGAGCTTTTTTATATAGAAAATGAACAAGATCCACTTAAAGTTGCAAAACAAGCTTTAGAAAAAGCAAAAAACTCTATGGCAGATGTCTTACTTGTGGATACAGCAGGAAGATTAGCTATTGATGAAGCTTTGATGAATGAATTAAAAGCGGTAAAAGAAATTTTAAATCCTGATGAAATTTTTTATGTTGCCGATGCTATGAGTGGTCAAGATGGAGTTAAAACAGCTGCAAGTTTTAATGAACTTTTAGGAATTACTGGCGTAGTTTTATCTAAATTTGATGCAGATACTAAAGGTGGAGTAGCTTTAGGTATTGCTAGACAAATTGGAATTCCTTTAAGATTTGTAGGCGTAGGTGAAAAGGTAGCCGATTTAGAAGTTTTTATTCCTGATAGAATAGTTAGTCGCATTATGGGTGAAGGGGATTTGGCAACTTTAGCTGAAAAAACAGCGGCCGTTATTGATGAAAAAGAGGCTAAGAAAATAAATCAGAAAATCAAAAAAGGTGAATTTAATTTTAATGATTTTTTAGCTCAAATGGAAAGCGTTAAGAAATTAGGTAGTATGAAGTCTATCATAGGTATGATACCTGGTTTAGGTGGTATGGCAGATGCTGTAAAAGATTTGGATCTTGATAATTCTAAAGAAATTTTACATATTAAAGCTATGATTTCTTCTATGACTCCTAAAGAAAGGGAAAATCCTGATTTACTTAATAATGCTAGAAAACGCCGTATAGCAGAAGGTGCAGGTTTATCTCAAATGCAAGTTAATCGTTTTTTAAAGCAATTTACTAATGCTGCTAAACTTGCAAAGAAATTTTCTGGAAAAAAAGGTATGGAAAATTTGATGCAAATGATGAATCAGGCTAGAAGACAATTTTAAAATTTTTATTTATAGATACTTATACAGTATTTATAAATAAAATTTTTTTATTTTTTAAGGAGTATATAAATGACAGTTATTAGACTTACAAGAATGGGAAGAACAAAAAGACCATTTTATCGTATTGTGGTAACAGATAGTAGAAAGCGTCGTGATGGTGGCTGGATAGAAAGCATTGGCTATTATAATCCTATGGTTGAACCAGAAGTGGTTAAATTTGATGCAGAGCGTTTAGCTTATTGGAAAAGTGTAGGTGCTAAGCTTAGTGATAAAGTAGCTTCTATTACTAGTAAATAATAATGGTAGAGCAATTTTTAATAGAATATGCTAAGCTTATAGCAGACTTTCCAGATAAAATTACAACACAAAAGCTAGAGCTTGATGATAATTTTATTGAAATAATACTTTATGCCGATAAGCTAGATACTGGAAAGTTGATTGGAAAAAATGGCAAAATGATAAATGCAATTAAAGCAGTTGTATCTGCTTATAAAAGCAAAGATTCAACGAATTATCGCGTAACGGTTAAAGCACTTGAACAATAATAATTTTGTTCAGGTTGCAAAACTTGGAAAAACTATAGGCCTTAAAGGTTATGTTAAATTACATAATCTTAGTGATTTTCCTAAGCAGTTTAAAAAAGGTATGAGTTATTTTTGTTTGGAATTAAAAAAAGAACTTATTATTAAGCATTATAATTCTTCTAACTCTACTATATTATTTGAAAATCATGAAAATTTAAACGATGCTAAGCAATTAACAAATTGTAGTTTATATCAAAGTATTGAAAAAAGTAGAGAAATTTGCAAATTAAAAAAAGATGAATTTTTTTATTTTGATATACTAAAATGTGAAGTTTTTGATCCTTTTCAAAAATTAGGCAAAGTGATCAATATAGTTGAAACAGGAACTTCTTATTTGCTAGAAATTCAAACAGATGAAATTCTTACGAGTAAAAATTACACTAAAACTTTTTTTATCCCTTATCTTGATAAATTTGTCAGTAAAATTGATATAGAAAAATATCATATTTTTTGCACCGAAGATGCATTTTTAATTTTAGAAAATTCATGAAATTCAGTTTTGTTTCCTTGTTTCCAAATTTACTTGAATTTTATTTTCAAGATTCTATTCTTTCAAGAGCAATAAAAAATAAAATTTTAAAAGTCAATTTTTTTAACCCTAGAGATTTTTCAAACAATATTTATCATAAGGTTGATGACTATAAAATAGGTGGTGGAGCTGGTATGCTTATGCAAATTGATCCATTGTATAATACTTTGGATTTTATTAAAAATAATGAAAGAAATTCACATTTTGTTTTTTTAAGTCCAAGTGCAAAAGTTTTTAATCAAAAAGATGCAAAAAGATTAAGCAAAAAAGAACATATTGTTTTTGTGTGCGGGAGATATGAAGGAATCGATGAGAGGGTTATAGAAATTTTTGCTAATGAATTATTTAGCATAGGGGATTTTGTTTTAACAGGTGGAGAGCTTCCAGCACTTACTATTTGTGATGCTATTGCAAGGAATATAGAAGGGGTTTTGGGTAATATCTGTAGCCTAGAAGAAGAAAGCTTTGAAAATGATTTGCTTGAAGCTCCATCTTTTGCAAAGCCTTTTGTTTTTGAAAAAAAATCCAAGAAATTTTATACTCCTTCAGAGTTTTTAAAGGGTAATCACGCTAAAATTGCAAGTTTAAAAACTACTTTAGCGTCTTGCAAAACGAAATTTTTTCGTCCAGATTTATTTTTAGAGCATGAACGCAAAAAATAAGGAATTTTTATATGAAAAATAAATATATTGAGCAATTTGAAGCTAAACAAATTGAGGGTAAGAATGTTCCAGATTTTCGTGCTGGCGATACTTTAAGACTTGCAATTCGTATTAAAGAAGGCGATAAAACAAGAATTCAAAATTTTGAAGGAATTTGTATTGCAAGAAGAGGCAATGGAGTAGATGAAACTTTTATTGTTCGTAAAATTGGTGCTAATAATGTTGGCGTAGAGAGAATTTTCCCAATTTATAGTGAAAGTTTGGAAAGCATTACTGTTTTAAGAAAGGGTCGTGTTCGTCGTGCAAGATTGTTTTATCTTAGAGATAGACGCGGTAAAGCAGCTCGTATTAAAGAGCTTAAAAAATAATTTAATAATAATTATTAAAAAATACTCCTTAAAAAATTTTAATTTAATAAAATTTATTATTTAGTTAAAATTATTAACAATATTTTATTATAATTAACGACATTATAAAATATTGTTAAGGAGAAAATTATGTTTTCTATTAGAAAAACTTTAATGGTTTTGGCAAGTATGCCTGTATTGTTGAGTGCGACAGAGTATCAATTGAGCACTCATGTTTTAGATATTACCTCAGGACAACCCGCTCCTAAGGTAAAAGTCGAACTTTATCAGTTGGATAAGAATCAAAAATGGAAAAAAATAAGTGAAGAATTTACTGAAGCAAATGGTAGAATAGGGGATTTGCTTCCTTATGAAAAACCTGAAAATAGAACTTCTGGAATTTACAAGCTTAAATTTTATACAAAAGATTATTATAAATCACATAAAATCGATACTTTTTACCCTTTTGTAGAGGTAAATTTCGAGCTTTCAAAAGAGCAAAAACATTATCATGTTCCTATTACTCTTTCGCCATTTGGTTATTCAACTTATAGAGGAAGTTGATAATTAAATGGAGCTTAAAATATGGCTTGGAATAAAGATTCTTGGAAAAAATATCCTATAAAACAACAACCAATTTATCCTAATCAAAATGACTTAAATAAAGTTTTGGCTAAATTAGAAAAACTTCCCCCGCTGGTTTTTGCAGGGGAGGTTAGAAATCTTCAAAATGCTTTAGCAAGAGTTTCACGCAAGGAAGCTTTTTTACTTCAAGGTGGCGATTGTGCTGAAAGTTTTGAAAATTTTGGTGCTGTAAATATTCGAGATATGTTTAAAATTCTACTTCAAATGGCTATAGTATTAACTTTTGCTGGAGGTTGTCCGGTGGTAAAAATTGGTCGTATGGCTGGGCAGTTTGCTAAGCCAAGAAGTAGTGATTATGAAGAGATGGATGGTGTAAAACTTCCGAGTTATCGCGGTGATATTATCAATGGCTTTGAATTTAGTGAGCAAGCTAGAATTCCTGATCCTAATCGAATGTTGGAAGCTTATTATCAAAGTGCCACGACTTTAAATTTATTGCGCGGTTTTGCTAAAGGTGGTTTGGCTGATTTGCATGAAGTGCATCGTTGGAATTTGGGTTTTTTAAAAAAGAGTGAATTGCATAAGCAATATACTGATATTAGTGAAAAAATTTCTCAAGCTTTAAGTTTTATGGAAGCTTGTGGAATTAGTACTTTTAATACTCCAAGCTTAAAAGAAGTTAGCATATATACATCGCATGAAGCTTTGCTTTTGCCCTATGAAGAAGCTTTAACAAGAGTGGATAGTTTAAGCGGTGAGATTTATGATTGTTCAGCTCATATGCTTTGGATAGGTGAAAGAACTAGAGCACTTGATGAAGCCCATGTGCATTTTTTAAGTGGAATAAAGAATCCTTTAGGAGTAAAAATAGGCCCAAATGCATGTGCTGAAGATATAATTGCTTTAGCAAGTGCCTTAAATCCAAATAATGAAGAAGGTAGACTTAATATTATTATTAGAATGGGTGCTGAAAAGATAACTGCTAATCTACCAAAGATTTTTTCTAAACTTAAAAGTGAAGGTTTAAATTTGGTTTATAGTATAGATCCAATGCATGGAAATACTGTTAAAGCAGGGGAGTATAAAACGCGTGAATTTGATAAAATAATGCAAGAGGTAAGAAGCTTTTTTGAAATTGCTATGAGTGAAGGAGTTTATGCTGGTGGAGTTCATCTTGAAATGACAGGACAAGATGTTACAGAATGTGTAGGTGGAGCAAGCAATGTTACAACTCAAAGTTTGCAAAGACGCTATGAAACACAATGCGATCCTAGACTTAATGCAGATCAGGCTTTAGAACTTGCTTTTTTGATTGCAGATTTAGTTAAAAAGGCTAGAAAATGAAAGTTTATGGTATAAAAAATTGTAACTCGGTAAAAAAAGCACTAGATGTTTTTAATGACAAAGCTATTGAATTTGAATATTTTGATATTAAAAAGCTTGATATAGATACACTTGAAAGTTGGCTTAGGGTTAGAAATTTTAATGAGTTGATAAATACTGCAGGAACTACAGCTAAAAAGCTTGAACTTAATAAAGAAAAAATTATGAATTTAAGTGAAAATGAGTTGAAAAAAATTGTTTTGGAAAATCCTAGTTGTATCAAGCGTCCTATCGTAGAAAAAAATACTCAAATTTATATTGGAAAAGAATACGAAAAAATTTTATAATTTTTAGATAGAGTATATAGTACTCTATTTTTGTTTTATCAATTGATTGATTTCTTTTTCATAGGGAAATCTTTCTTCTTGACAATTGATCAATTCTTTTTTGGAAAAAATAGTTTCTTTATTTATTTGAACGATAAAATCGCCTTTGCTGCCGATTTCTAAATTTATTTTTACATCTTTGAATTCATTTTGCAATTCTTCTGCAACCCTTGCAGCTTGTGGATAATAATTTCAAAGATTGCAATAAATGATTTTTATTTCCATATTTATATCCTTATTTTGAAATGTTTGTATTATAGTTTAATTTTTTAAATTTTCATAGCAAAAAAAGAAATTCAGTAAAATTTTAGTCACAAATTCTTTCAAATTCAGCGAGAAAAATTTATAATTCTTATCAAATAAAAATTAATATCGAATTTTTAAGGAAAATAAATGAGTCAATTTACTCATCTTCATTTGCATACAGAATATTCTTTACTTGATGGAGCTAATAAATTAAAAGAATTGGCGCAAACTTTAAAGGAGCAAGGAGCTACAAGTGTAGCAATGACAGATCATGGCAATATGTTTGGTGCGATTGATTTTTATCAAACGATGAGATCTCAAGGGCTAAAACCTATTATTGGGCTTGAAGCATACTTGCATAATCATGATGATATTTCCGATAAAAGTTCGCGTCAAAGATTTCACCTTTGTTTGTATGCAAAAAATGAAATTGGCTATCAAAATTTAATGTATTTAAGTTCTCAAAGTTATATTAAAGGTTTGTATTATTATCCAAGAATTAATAAAAAACTTTTAGAAGAGCACAGTGAAGGGCTTATTTGTTCTTCTGCGTGTTTACAAGGTGAAGTAAATTGGCATTTAAATATTCATAGCGAAAGAAATGTTCGTTTTGGAGCTAAAGGTTATGAAGCAGCTAAAGAAGCGGCTTTATGGTATAAAAATATTTTTGGAGATGATTTTTATTTTGAAATTATGCGTCATGGCATAGGAGATCAAAGGGCTATTGACGATGATATTATAAGGCTTTCAAAAGAATTAAATATTAAAATTATTGCTACAAATGATACGCATTATACTTTTAAAGAAAGAGCCGCTGCACATGAGGTTTTTATGTGTATTGCTATGGGTAAAAAGCTTAATGATCCTGATCGTTTGCGTCATAGTGTACATGAATTTTATGTAAAATCTCCAGCACAAATGTGCGAACTTTTTGCTGATATTCCAGAAGCTATTGAAAATACACAAGAAATTGCCAATAAGTGTAACCTAGAGTTAAATTTAGGCAATCCCACTCCGCCAAATTTTAAATTTACAAGAGAATACGCTAAAGAATATAATATTAATTTACCTGAAGAAGCTAAGGAATTTAGCTTTGATAATGATGATATTGTTTTTGAAGAGCTTTGTAAAAAAGGACTTAAAGAAAGACTTACATTTATTGATGAAAGTAAGCATGAAGAATATAAAAAAAGACTTGAAGTTGAAATAAATATTATAAAAAATATGAAATTTTCAGGCTATATGTTAATCGTGCATGATTTTATTAAAGTGGCAAAAGATAAGGGAATTCCAGTGGGTCCTGGAAGGGGATCAGCTGCAGGGAGTTTAGTGGCATATTCTTTGAAAATCACGGATTTAGATCCACTTCCTTACAGCTTGCTTTTCGAGCGTTTTTTAAATCCAGAGCGTGTATCTATGCCTGATATTGATGTGGATTTTTGTCAAGATAGAAGAGGGGAAGTGATCGATTATGTGATCGATAAATATGGAGCTGATAAGGTTGCACAAGTGATTACTTTTGGTAAGCTTTTAGCACGCGGTGTAATCCGCGATGTAGCAAGAGTTTGTGATATGAGTATTCCTGATGCGGATGAATTGGCTAAGCTTATACCCGAAGAGCTTAAAATCACACTTGATGCTGCTTATGAAAAAGAGCCAAAGATTAAAGAATTTATAGAACGTCATCCAAAAGGCCCTGAAGTTTGGGAATATGCTAAGGCTTTAGAAGGACTCAATAGAAATGCTGGTATGCATGCAGCAGGAGTTGTAATTTCTAATGAAAGCTTATGGAAGAAAACTCCGCTTTTTAGACAAAGCAAAAATGATGAAAGACATTTGGTAACTCAGTATTCTAAAGATCATCTAGAAGATGTGGATTTGATAAAATTTGACTTTTTGGGTTTGAAAACTTTAACTTTGATTAATAATGCTATTAAACTTATAAAAAAGCGTTATAATAAAGATATAGTTTGGGAAGCTATTGATGTAAATGATGCTAAGGTTTATAAAACTATACAAAGTGGCAACACCTTGGGGATTTTTCAAATAGAATCAGGCGGTATGCAAAGCTTAAATGCGAGATTAAAACCAGAGCGTTTCGAAGATATCATCGCGGTTCTTGCACTTTATCGTCCAGGTCCTATGGAATCAGGAATGCTTGATGATTTTATCGATAGAAAACACGGACTTAAGAAGATAGAATATCCTTTTGATGTATTAGAGAGTGTACTAGAGCCTACTTATGGGGTTATTGTTTATCAAGAACAGGTTATGCAAATCGTTCAAATTATAGGTGGGTTTTCATTGGGCGGTGCTGATGTGGTGCGTCGTGCTATGGGTAAAAAAGATCCAGAAAAGATGAAAAAATTAAAAAGCGAATTTGCTGATGGAGCAGAAAAACAAGGTTATGATAGATCTAAAGCTGAAGATCTTTGGGAGTTAATTGTCAAATTTGCAGGATATGGTTTTAATAAATCTCATTCTGCAGCTTATGCACTCATTACTTTTCAAACAGCTTATTTAAAAACTTATTATCCTAGTGAATTTATGGCTGCTTTGCTTACTAGCGAGGAAAATAATGTTGATAAAATCGCTGTTTATATTGATGAAATGAAGAAAATGAATATCAAACTTCTTCCACCTTCTGTAAATAAAGCTATACGCGAATTTAGTGCAGTGGAGCAAGAAGATGGCAAAGATGCCATTGTATATGGACTTGGAGCGATTAAAAGTGTGGGAATTCCTGCAGTTGAAAATTTACTTGAAGCTAGAGAGCATGGTGAATTTAAAGATATTAATGATTTTTTAAGTAAAATTGAACCAGCAAAAATTAATAAAAGAACATTAGAAAGTCTTATAAAATCGGGTGCTTTTGATGAATTTGGCTATACTAGAAAATGCTTATTCGATAATATGGAAAATTTAACAGAAGGTTCTCGTAACATGGCTGAGATTAGAAAAAATGCTGCAAGTTCGCTTTTTGGCGAAGAAGAGCTTACTACGGGTTTGCAAGTTAATTTAGTATCAAAAGATGAAGAATTTGAAATCATGGAAAAGCTTGGTTATGAAAAAGAAATTTTAGGTATTTATGTTTCAGGTCACCCGCTTGATCGCTTTTATGAGAATTTTAAAGATATAGATTATATAAAAAGTATCGATTTTTCAACCCTTAAGGGTAATGGAGAAATTTTAAGCATTGGTAAAATCGAGAATTTTAAATCTATGATGAGTAAAAACAATAAGCGTTATGGAAGACTAGAAATTTTAGATTTTTATTCCGCTTTTGAGATAACCGTTTTTGAGTCAAATATAGAAGAATTGGAAAATATACTCAAAGATGAAAATTCAAAAAATGAAGCTTATGGATTTTTATTATCTTACAGAGCTGATGAAGGAAAACTTGATAGTCTTGCTTTAAAAGCTATTAGAAAGTTAGATGAATTAAAAGAGGGAGAGATTAAGGCGGTTAAAAAATTTGGTGCCAGAAAGGCGATACAAGAGAAAGATTTTATAGCAGAACCTAAAGAATTTGAAAATAATATTATAGAACTTGATCTTTCTAAGCTTAATAGAGAATTGATTTATGAAATCCATGAAATTGCAAGAAATGCGCATAATCCAAATGAAAAAGATAATAAAAAACTCGTTTTAAAAATCATAAGTACAGGCTCTTGCCTACTTTATCATACTGATTTTGTTATTTCTGATAGTATTAGTAAAAAAATAGCTAATAAGTATGCAGGATAATAAAGAAGTATCTTATTTGAAATTTTTAAATAAGATACTTCCAAGCCTTACCATATTAGAGCCACACTTGATTGCAAGTTCAAAATCATTGCTCATTCCCATAGAGCAAATTTTAGCCCCATATTTTTGAAGGTTTTCATAAATTTTAAAAGTATTTTCAAAGCTTTTTATAATTTCTTTTTTGTTTTCACTATGTGATCCTATACTCATTACTCCACAAAGATTTAAGTTTTGACATTCTTCTTTAATCTGTAAGTATTCCTCTATGGCTTTGTTTGGATTTAATCCACTTTTACTTATCTCATTTGCACTATTGATTTCTAGTAAAGTATCAAGTTTATAATCCAGTCTTTTATCCATAGCTTTTGCTATTTTTATTCCGTTACAAGAATGCCATAATATAGGTTTTTGCTTGATTAAGAGATTGATTTTGTTGCTTTGTAGCGTTCCTATAAAATGCCATTTAATCTTTAAGTTTTTTTTATCAAGGATTTCTTTTTTTTGCGTTAGAGCTTGAACTTGATTTTCTCCAAAATCACTAATCCCTAATACAGAAAATTGTTCTATGATATTTGCATCGACATATTTGCTTGCTGCAACTAAATGAATGTTTTTTGTTTTTTCTAAAATTTGTTCTATAGTCATATCAAAAAAAGAAAGCCTCATCAGGGCTTTGAGAATTATTGTAATAAGCTGGCAATTTTGCTTTGAAGTTGCATATTTGATTGTGCAGCTATAAAGGCAGTGGAATTTTCTTTTAAATAATTCACATTAAAATCATTTACATTCTTTGCCATATCATTATTAAGTAGATTATTTTCAGCAGCTTTGGTATTAATACTATTTTGTACACTTGCATTTATATTTGATGTGATGGCATTAATGCCTGCACCGATTTCGCTTCTTAAGCTACCAAGTTGGTCCATAAAATTTGTGATGCTATCTTGGTTGTCTATGCTAAGACCACTTGTTGTGAGTGGATTTAAATTTGTAGTTTCTGTTCCACTTCCTAGAACAAAATTCATGGTTTGAAACACATTTTTTCCATTGTAAGTTGCATTATTAAAAGAATCATTTATGGATTCTTGTATGCGTGATGCTTCTGTTCTTAACATGCCTTTTTGAGAATCATTTAAAGCAGCATTATTCATTTTTACAGAAAGTTCATTTAATCTGTCCACACTTTGAGAAATATTAGTAAGACTTGCGTCGGCAATTTGTAAAACGCCAATGGCATCATAAGCATTTGCAACACCTTGATCTATGGTGCTTGACTGCGATCTTAAAGAATCAGCAATCGCTAAATTTGCACTATCAACTCCACTAATTGCACGAACGGCCGCAATATTTTCTAAAGCTTTTTCGCTAGCTTTTTGAGCATTATTTAGATAATAATTTTGTTGCATCATAGTTGCATCAGAGATCATCATAGCTTACTCCTTTTGTTTATTTAAAAATTTAAATATTATATTATTTTTTTGCTATTTTAAAACTTAAAAAATATAAAAAAACTTGCATGATTAAAATAATTTTTATTGTTATCTCACTTGCGTTATGAAGGCTAACGAAATCTTGATTTTTGGTGGCTTGTTCGCCTAAATTTTGAAGTTCAATAATAGTGTTTGTAAAATAAAAAACAAAAACCAAACTTAAAATTAAAATAAGTATGCTTAGGATTAATTTTGAAAATTTAAGCTGAAAATTAAATTCGTCTTTTATAGAAGAATAAATTTCATATAAAAAGTTAATTACAGAAGTAAAAATCAGTAAATATCCCATTTTGATAAAAATTTGAGTCATCATCAAGCCACTTTGAAAATGGCTTAAAATTCCATCCCCTATAAGATTTTGTGGATAAAAAATAACAGGTGCAACGACTATTCCAAGTATGAGTTCTATGCCTATCATTGCTGCAAGTAAAAGTAAATTAATTGCTTTCAATTTTTCTCCTTTGTTTTTTTACAATCATAACGCACCAAATTTAGTCTTTGGTAAATTTGGCTACAAAAGCACGATCAAAACCTTGTTCATCTTTAAAAAACTCCGCACTAAAGTCATATGTGGATAAAATTTTTTCTAAAATTTCTTTTTGATCGTAGCCAAATTCACAAGCTAAAAATTTAGTTTTTTTAGTGAAAGAAAATTCTATGATTTCTTGCAGAATTTCATATCCTTTTTCACCACCAAATAGAGCTTCTTTGGGTTCTTGTTTTACCCAAATATCTAGTTTATAAGAGTTTTTAATATAAGGAGGATTTGAAAAAATAAAATCATAATTTTGCTTGATTTGCCTAAAATCGCAAAGTTTAAAGTCAATTAAATGATCCACTTTGTGAAATTTAGCATTTTCTAAAGCGAGTTCTAGGGCTTTTGGATTAATATCACAAGCTGTAATTTTTATCCCAAGTTCTTTGGCTAAAACTATGCTTAAAATTCCACTTCCAAAACCTATTTCTAAAATATTAGTAAAGGTATTTTTTTTGCATAAATTAAGAATTTGATAGAGCAAAATTTCGCTATCATAGCGTGGAATGAGTACTCCTTTTTTTACTTTAAATTCTAATCCCCAAAAATCTGTTTTTTCAAAGATATATTCAAAAGGTTCGCCTGATTTAAAGCGTTTGATAAGTTCAAAATAAGACTGATGATTAAATTCTAAATTTTCATTTAAAAAAATCCAAGCCTTATCTTTCTTTAGATATTCGCAAAGTATAAATACGGCTTCATTTTCATGCCCCTTAAGTTGCAATTTGGCATCTATAAGGGCATTTTTTATAGTCAAGCAAGCGCCTTGATTCTATCACTAATACTTGGATGGCTAAGATGGAAAAAAGTATAAATTTTACTCGTTTTTATAAAGGCTTTATTTTCTCTTGCTAAAGCTATGAGAGCATTTGTCATATCTTCTTTACTGGTAACTTTAGCCCCATGTAAATCAGCTGCAAATTCATTTTTGCGACTTAACGCATTTAAAAAAGGAGAAAGCAAAAAGCTAAAAATATTGCCAAATATTAATAAAAGTGCAAAAACTCCTGCATTTACATTTTCCAGTCTTGCTTCTTGGTATGCAAATTCAGGCAAATGTGCGAAAATAAAAAAAAGCAAAAACATAGCAAGGGCACTATTAAGCAAAGCTTTTATAATATCCTTGTGGACAAAATGTCCGAGTTCATGTCCTAAAACGGCTAAAAGTTCTTTTTCATTTAAAGCTTTTAAAAGCGTATCAAAAAGCACCACTCTTTTGCTTTTAAAAAGTCCGCCAAAATAAGCATTCAGACGCTTATCTCTTTTGCTTGCATCAATAATATAAACTCCATTTGCACTAAATCCGCACTGTTTCATCAAAGTATCGATTTTTTCAAGCAAATTTTTATCCTCTAATTTTTGCATTTTATTAAAAATAGGTGCGATGAAAGTAGGGTAAATGAGATTTATTATTACTATAACACAAAAAGCAAAAATAAAAGCTACAATCCACCAAAAAGAAGCAAAAAAATCATAGCAAAAAAGTAAGGCGTAAATGATTAAAAAACCAAAAATTAAAGTTAAAATAAGAGCTTTTAAAGTATCTTTAATGAAGAGTTTAAAAGTCATATTTGAAAAACCATGGGCTTTATCTTTAACAAAACTTGTATAAATACTAAGTGGTAAATTTAAAAGCGTGGTAATAATTAGAAAAGCCAATAAAAATAAAGTGTTTTCAAGGCGAGAATTTTCATTGATAAATAATTCTTTTAGATAAAAAAAGCCAAATCCTATCCAAGCAATATTAATAATTAAACTATAAAAATTTGAAAAAAGTTTGAATTTTTCATTTTCTATGGCAATGTTTGCTGCGTTTTGATAATCCTTTTCGTTTAAAATTTGAGCTTTATTTTCTTTTTCTTTTTCCAAAAAACGAATTTGAGCATAAGAAATCCAAGATAAAAATGCTGTATAAACACATAAAATTGCAATTAAAGTCATATTATTCCTTAAATTATTTTTTTTGTAAATTTTAACTTAAGAATAATGAAATAAAGTTAATAGTTATAAAGTTAATGCAAAAAATAATATTCTTTTTAATTTAATTAATATGTTTTTTAAAGAATATAAAAACAAAATATTAAATTCAAATGAGCCTATTTTAGATAATAGGCTTTACGATTTTATAAGTAAATAAAAAATAGGTAAACAATGAAATATCAGTAAATTTATTTGCCGGATAATTAATTAAATTTGTTAGGGTAAATAAATTTTTTAGTTTTCACATTTTTTCTTTGGACGAAAAACTTTCACATTTTCTTCATTGCCTTCTATATAAGCACCACCGATTAGATCTATACAATAAGGTATAGCACTAAATACCGGAGCTAAACATTCTGCAATGGCCTTAGGATTTCCTGGTAAATTGATGATAAAAGATTTATTACGAATCCCTGCACTTTGTCTTGAAAGTATTGCTGTGGGTACAAATTTTAAACTCTCTAAACGCATAAGTTCTCCAAAGCCAGGCATCATTTTATCGCATACTGCTTCTGTAGCTTCGGGTGTAACATCACGAAGTGCGGGTCCTGTTCCACCGCTTGTAATGACCAGATCACATTCTTTTTCATCGACTAAATGAATCAGTTTTTGAATAATTAAATCGTAATCATCAGGAATTAATTCTTTATGATAAATGATCTCGTTTTTAATGTATAAATTCAATATTCTTTCAACTTCAGCGGTAGCTTTATCTTCATATACCCCACTGCTAGCTCTATCACTTAGTGTCAAAATTCCTATTTTCACAATATCCATTTTTTCTCCTTAATTGATTTTTATAACCAACCCTTTTTTTTGAAAACTATTACCGGTAAAATAATAGAAATAATCATAACGCCTAATACTACAGGATAGGCATAATGAAGCTCAAGTTCGGGCATAAATTTAAAGTTCATTCCATAAATGGTGCCAATTAATGTTGGTGGCATCATAGCAACTGTCGCTACTGTGAAAAGTTTGATGATTTTATTTTGTTCAATATTAATCTGACTTGCCAAGATTGTTTGTATGTTGTCTAGGATATTGAGTTGAGAAACACTAAATTCCACCAAAGAATTTAAGTCTTTTAAGACAATGGTTAAATTTTGCTTTATATCTTTATCGATTTTATCGCTTTTTAGCAAAGAAGTCATGGTACGACGCTTATCAAATAAAGAGTCTCTTACACGCATATTCAGCTCTTGTAAGCTTGAGATATCTTTTAACATTTCATCGTAGCTATATTCATCTTTTTTTTCTAAAACACTTGTTCTTAGGCGTCTTGCTTCTTTGTCTATCCATTCTAATAAATCCGCATCTTTTTCAACACGTACTTCAAACATTTTGTCAATAATATCAAAGCCGTCTTCAAAGTTTTTTGGACTTGCAAGTATTCTTGCTTGAATTTCTTCAAAGGTGTTAAATTCGTTGTATCTTATTGTAAATAAAATATTTTTAGCTGTGGCAAAAGTAACAATTTCTGTGCGTAATTCTATGGAATTTTTCTCATCTTCATTGTCTTTTAATTCTCTGACTAAAAAGTGTGCGTTGATGGTAATCATGGTATTATCTTCCCAATACTTAGCACTTAATTCTATCTCTTCTCTTTCTTCTTTAGTTGGAAATTCAAGATTAAATTCATTTGAAATAAAAGCAATCTCTGCAATACTTGGATGAAGTAGATCAATCCATAAAATATTTTGCGGTAATTCTTGAGTATCTAAATTAAAATTAATTCTTTGAACTAAAGCATTTTGTGTTTTGATGTAAATATAAAGCATAGTTATTTCCTCGGATTACAACTTTAAAATTATATCGCCAATTTGCTTAAAAAATAATCTAAATTTTGAAATATTTTTTTGGAATTAAATTGTAAATAAAAGCGTGAAAATCACGCTTTAAATTTTGATTTATTCTAGTTCATATTTTTTTATAAGGGTATTATAAAAACCATTAGTTTTTGTTTCATCAATACCTTTATTAAATTTTTCTATAATATCTTTATGTTTATTTTTATCAAAGGCAAAGCTAAAGCCTTCTCCACCATCAGCTTCTTGATAAAAACTGACCAATTCTGGATTTTCAGCTAAAAAACCTTTGGCAGTATCTTGATCTGCAACGATGGCATCAATTTTATTATTTTTAAGTGCCAAAACAGCTATATTTAAATCTTTATTACTTTGTACTTGTGCATTTTTAATATTTTTTGCAGTATTTTCTTGTAAAGTTCCAAGTTGAACCCCGATTCTTTTACCTTCTAGATCTTCTTTTGAATTTAAGGTATTGTTGTTTTTAAGCTTAATATAAAGATTTTTACTCATATAATAAGCTTTTGTAAAATCCACACTTTGTCTTCTCTCATCTGTTGCACTCATAGCGGAAGCTATCATATCTATTTTTCCAGCTTTTAAAGCAGGAATCAGACCATCAAAATTGGTTTCAACCCAAGTGATTTTAATACCATTTTTTTGAGCAATTTCTTCCACTAAATCTGTATCAAATCCTGTAAGTTTAGAATTTTCTTTATAGTTAAATGGCTTATAGTTAGGAGCGGTTCCCACTTTTAATTCAAAAGTTGTATCTGAACTTGTTTGGTTAGAATCGCTACAAGCACCCATAAACAAACTTACTAATATAGTAAGAAAAATACCAAATAAATTTTTCATTGCCAATCCTTACAATTTTAGAAATTTTTAAAGTATTAGAATTTTATCCTTAACTTATTTATATTTTGGTTAAATATGGTAATTTTTTACAAAAATTCACTTTTTAAATAATTTTAAATATTTAAAATCAAATTTTTAATTAAAAATAAATAAATATTTAGATAAGTTTGCTAGAATTGAAAAGAATCACGAATTTTGTAAAACATCAGGCTTTTGGAATTTGTAAGAATCGTGATTTTAAAGGGTTGAATTATGAAGTTAAATTGGGGAAGGGTAAAACTTCATAGTTTTGTCGTCAAGTGATTATTTTTCAAAAGTCAATTTTTAAAATTTACCATACTGAAAAATATGATTAAAACGAGACCTTGTTTTAATATTTTAAATAAAATTTCAGAAATTTTATTTAAGTATTTTGAATCACATATTTTCAAAATTATTTGAAGTATGTGATTTATTTTTTGGACTAAAAGCTATTATTGGATTATTTTGAGATAAATCAAAATTTAAGAATTTTTAGAAAAGCGATCTTGGTTTATTATTAAATTGAAATTGTGTTGAAAATAAAATTATGCAATCATAATTTATTTTATTTGAAAAATCTCTAATGGAAATATCAGCTTTCGATCTTTTGCTGATAAAATAAAATTTTTATAGAAAAATAATTTCAATACTTCAAAATTTAATCCCCCTTTAAGCTTAATTAGTTATACTTTCATTTCCTTTTTTGTAAAAAGGACTTAAAATCTTTTAAATTATAA
>NZ_NFNY01000064.1 GCF_002179165.1 Campylobacter jejuni | reverse complement strand
TTTCCAATTCCTTAGAAAAATCTAAAATATGAAACATCATCCAAAGAATTTCTAAATCCTTTTCAAAAACCACTATATGTTTTAAATGTTTATTTTGAAGTAGGGCTTTAAATAAAATTCCATTACCAAAACCATAAAAATAAAGTACAGGATAAAGTAAATATTTATCATTATAAATATTTAGCATGGAATTTAATTCATTAATAGTATTTTCATAAAGAAAAGTATTATCTTCTTTATTTTTTAAATTAATATCTAAACTATCTTTTCCTACAATAAGTTCAAATTTACTTTCTTTTATTTTAGAAAGATTTTCTTTTAAAA
>NZ_NFNY01000086.1 GCF_002179165.1 Campylobacter jejuni | reverse complement strand
CTCTTTTAACAAAGGAAGTTGTTTTGTAAGACTTGGTCCTGTTGAAACAATAATGGCTGTATTACTTAAATTCTTTCTTTGCTGGACTAACTCTTGATAGCAAGGGTGTGTAATCATTTTAGGTAAATTATAAACAAATTGTTCTATACCTTGTAGAACATCTTTACTATCATTTCCTTTTATAGCTATTACATTTTTAAATGTTTCAACCAAATCTTTATTTATTTTTAAAATATCTTCTTGAAACTTTTCATAATAATTACTTGCTAATTCTAAAAAATAAATTCTAGCAAAGTCAAAAAAAGGTTTAGTGTTACAAAGTTCGCCATAAAATTCCTTATCGAGTAAATTTGCGTCTATAATCATCAACCTATTATTTTCCAATTCCTTAGAAAAATCTAAAATATGAAACATCATCCAAAGAATTTCTAAATCCTTTTC
>NZ_NFNY01000011.1 GCF_002179165.1 Campylobacter jejuni | reverse complement strand
AAGCATAATATTAAGCCTGATTATGTTTGTATGTTAGAAAGGACAGAACTTACAGCTGAATTTTTCAATCATAATTTTGGAGATTTTGATAAGGATATTGTTTTTTTAGTAAAATCTGTCGTTCATCCTAATGCTTTTAAATACTTAAGTCAAAAAAAATGCAATTTTAGTATTATTTCAACCTATGCAAGTTTTATACAATATTTAAAATTGGATTATTTTGGATATTTTAATATGGGTTTTAGCGTAGCTCATATGGCTTATTATCTTTGCGTGCATCTAAATTATAAAAATATCATCTTAATAGGACAAGATTTAGCTTACGCTAAAAATGGAAATTCTCATCCAAGTGATTATCAAAACTCG
>NZ_NFNY01000065.1 GCF_002179165.1 Campylobacter jejuni | reverse complement strand
AATTTGAATAATATTTAATATAAATTTTTTTAAAATAAATAATAAATATAAATTTATAACTAAAATATAATTTAAAAGGATTTATCCCCCATAGGGGCTTGTAGTTTGAAATTTTTTGTTTTATAATGCAAATTTTATTTTAAAATATATTTAAGGAGTTGTAAATGTTTAGGTTTTTGATTTTTTTATTATTTTTAGTGCTAAATTTAGAAGCTAAAATTTCAAAAGATACTTTAATTATAGCTGTGGAAAATGAAATTTCAAGGATAAATCCTGCTTATAGTGAGGATCATGATGTACTTATTAATCTTGTGTTTTCAGGTCTTACGCGTTTTGATGAAGATATGAATTTAAAACCTGATTTGGCTAAGTCTTGGAATATCAGTAAAGATGGACTTGTTTATGATATTTTTTTGCGTGATGATGTTTTATGGCACGATGGAGAAAAATTTAGTGCCGATGATGTAAAATTTAGCCTTGAGGAGTTTAAAAATCCTAAAAATAATTCCTCTGTTTATGTGAATTTTGAAGATATTAAAAGTATAGAAATTTTAAATCCTTATCATATTAAAATCACACTTTTTAAACCTTTTCCTGCATTTTTAGATGCTTTAAGCATAGGAATGCTTCCTAAACACTTACTTGTTAATAAAGACTTAAACACAGATTTTTTTAATCAAAATCCTATAGGTACAGGCCCTTACAAATTTGTAAAATGGAAAAAAGGTGAATATGTAGAGTTTCAAGAAAATGAAAATTTTTATCTTGCAAAAGTGAAAACTCCAAAACTTTTTATAAAGCATATTTTTGATCCTTCTGTTGCAAGTGTGGAACTTAAAAATGGTAAAATTGATGCGGCTTTGATTGATGTTTCTTTGCTAAATATCTTTAAAAATGATGATCAATTTAAGATTTTGCGTGAAAAATCAGCTGATTATAGGGCTTTGATGTTTAATTTAGATAATGAATTTTTAAAAGATATTAAAATAAGACAAGCTTTAAACTATGCTGTTGATAAACAAAGCATAGTAAAAAATCTTTTGCATGATTATGGTTTTGTTGCAAATCATCCTTTAGAGCGTTCTTGGGCGGATCCAAAGACTTTTAAAACTTACGAATATAACCCTAAAAAAGCCGAGCAAATCCTTATAAATTTAGGCTTTAAGAAAAATAAAAATGGTATTTTTGAGAAAAATGGTAAAACTTTAGAATTTGAAATTTGGGCGATGAGTAATGATCCTTTAAGGGTAAATTTAGCAGGAATTTTGCAAAGTGAGTTTAAAAAGATAGGTGTCTTGGCTAAAGTGATGGCCAAACCTGCAGGAAGTTTTGATTATTCTAAAGTGGATAGTTTTTTAGTGGGTTGGGGGAGTCCTTTAGATCCTGATTTTCATACTTTTAGAGTGTTTGAAAGCTCACAAGATAGTGCTTTAAATAATGAAGGATGGAATTTCGGGCATTATAGTGATAAAAAGGTTGATATGGCTTTGCAAAGGGCTAGAAATACTTTAAATTTAGAAGACAGAAAAAAATATTACAAAGAATTTATTGATGCTTTATATGAAAATCCACCTTTTATTTTTTTAACTTATCTTGATTTCGCTTTGGTTTATAATGCAAAAATTCAAGGTATCAAAGCAAGAAATTTAGGTCATCATGGCGTAGGTTTTACTTGGAATGTTTATGAGTGGAGTAAAGAATAAGTGCTTAAACGCTTTGTTTTTAGTATTTTTATTGCATTTTTTAGCACTTTTTTATGTTTTGTTTTGCTTTATTTTAGCAAGGGCAATGTGGCTTATGCGAGCGGGGTTAATTCTCAAAGTAAGGAACTAATCCAAAGAATAGAAAAAAATTTAGGGCTTGATAAACCTTTGCTAGAGCAGTATAAAATTTGGCTTTTTAAAGCTTTAAAAGGTGATTTGGGTGTTTCCTTGCTTAGCGGAGAAAGTGTTTTAAAACTGATTAAAGAAAGGTTAATTAATACTTTGATTTTAAGTCTTAGTGCTTTAACAATTTTATTTTTACTTAGTATTTTTTTAGCTCTTTTGGGTCATTATTATAAGGAAAGTTTTATAGATAAATTGATTACTTTTTTGACTTTTAATTTTTTTGCCTTACCGCCTTTTGTTTTAGCTTTGTTTTTTGTTTTAATTTTTGGAATTTTTTGGCAAGTCTTACCTGTAATGGGGACTAGCGATATAGGTTTTGAAGATGATTTTTTAAATCGTTTGAAGCATTTAATTTTACCTGTTTTAGTGCTTGTGTTATCGCATTTGGCTGTATTTTTAAGGATAGCTAGAAATTTCATCAATGAAAGTTTTTCTCAATTTTTCGTTCAAAATTTTTATGCCAGAGCCTTAAGGGAAAAAGATATTTATTTTTTGGTTTTAAGATATTCTTTGGGTCCTATTATAGCTTATTTTGGAGCCAGTGCTTTAAGTTTTATGATGGGAACTTATGTTGTTGAAAGCGTTTTTGCTTATGAAGGGCTTGGAGCTTTACTTTTTCAAAGCATTATTTTTAAAGATTTTCCTGTAGCTTTGGCTTTAATATTTTTTAGTGTTTTATTGGCAGCGTTTTTTACTTTTTTAAGCGATATTTTTAATGTGATTTTAAATCCAAGGTTAAAAGGACTTAAATTTGTTTAAAATAATGCTTTGTCTTACACCTTTAACTTTTTTGATTTTATGTGCTTTATTTGCACCTTTTTTGGCTTCTTTTGATGTTTTAGAAAGTAATTTAAATCATTTACATCAAGCTCCAAATTTTACTTATTTTTTGGGTACAGATTTGTTAGGTAGGGATATATTCTCGCGTTTGCTTTTTGCTTTGAGAACTTCTTTGTTTATTGGAATTTGTAGTTCTTTATTGTCAGTATTTTTTGCCCTTTTTTATTTATTTATATCAAGATGTTTTTTTTATACTTTTTTTATGCGTATTTTGGATCTTTTTTTAGCTTTACCTGCTTTTTTGCTGATGATGTTTTTTCAAAGTTTTGTAGGTGCAAATGTCTTTTTAATGATTTTTTTAATCGCTTTAGTGCATTGGCCTTTTATGGCAAGAATCATAGAAAGTGAGTTAAAAAGACTTGAAAATTTAGATTTTTATAAAGCAAATATAGTGCTTGGAAGAACTAAATTTAGAGCCTTTTTTAAGGATTTAATCCCTGCTTTAAAATCCTTAATATTTATTCTTTTTATCTTTAATATAGTCCATGCTATCGCCACAGAAGCGACTCTTAGTTTTTTTGGCTTAGGACTTGGATTTGATATACCTACTTTAGGTACTTTGCTAAATGAATCTTCAAAGGCCATTTTTATTGGTGCTTGGTGGATGATATTGTTTCCACTTTTAACGCTTTTATTATTATTTTTACCCCTTTTATGGCTTGGAAATTTTTTACAGAAAATTTGGGGAGTAAGATCTTGAAAGTAAGAAATTTAAGCCTAAAATTAAAGCAAAAAATTCTATTTTCTAGCATAAGTTTTGATGTGAAAATAGGTCAAAGTTTGGCAATTATGGGCGAAAGTGGAATAGGGAAAAGTCTTTTGGGAAAAGCTTTGGTAAGATTGCTTGATTTTAAATTTGAAATGAGTGCTGATGAATTAAGTTTTAACGATAAAGCTATTTTGAATTTAAACAAAAATGAGCTTAGAAAATTTCGTTCCAAAGTAGGACTTATTTTGCAAGATGCAGAGCTTAGTCTTTATCCTTATTTGGATATAGGAAATTTATTTCATCTTTTTTTAAAAACTCACACTAAATTAAATAAAAAAGATCGCAAAGCATATGCTTTTAGTTTGCTTGAAAAATTGGGTTTTGAAAATATTGATTTATTATGGCATTCTTATGCAAATGAGCTAAGTTTAGGAATGGTAAGAAGAGTGAGTTTGGCTTTGGCTTTGTTAAATAAGCCTCAAATTTTAATTTGTGATGAGATCACAGCTTCTTTGGATGAAGAAAATGCACAAAAAATCATACAAATTTTAAAAGAATTAAAAAATTCTGTGGGTTTGATTTGTATTACACATGATTTAAATTTAAGTGTTGCACTAGCCGATGAAGTGCTTTTTTTAGAGAAAAGTGGAGCAAAACTTTTTAAAATTGATGAATTTTTAAGGTTAAATAATGCTTGAAGTTAAGAATTTAAGTAAATTTTATGAAGTAAAAAAGCATTGGTATTTAAAAAAAGAAAAGTATTTAATTTTTGAAAATATCAATTTTTTGCTAAAAGAGAATGAAAATTTGATGATTTTAGGGCAAAGTGGTGCAGGTAAAAGCACATTAGCAAGAATACTTTGTTTTTTAGAAAGCCCAAACTCTGGTGAAGTTATGTATAAAAATATAGATTTACACAAGCTTAATAAAGAAAAACAAAGACTTTTAAGAAAAGAAATCCAATACTGCTTTCAAGATCAAAAAACGGCTTTAAATCCTTATAAGAAAATAAAAAATTTAATACAAGATGCTTTTGAGAATTTTAATTTAGCCAAAAATGATGATTTAATTTTAGAATTTTTTGATTATTTTAATTTAAAAAAAGAAATTTTAGATCAAAAACCTTATGAATTAAGCGGTGGAGAAGCTGCTCGCGTAGGACTTATCCGTGCTTTAATTTTAAAACCAAAGTTACTCATTTTAGATGAATTAACTTCCATGCTTGATTTTAAAAACATTAAAGAGCTTTTGAATTTTTTACAAATTTATCAAGAAAAAAATAATATTTCATTGATTTTTATTACTCACCAAAAGGAGTTTTTATCGAACTTTTTATGTAAAGAAGTAAAACTTTAATAAAAATATTTTTTAATCTAAGTTTTAATATAGATAACTTAGAGTAAAATAGTTGCAAAGTGTAAATTAAATTTTTGTTGTGGAGTGATTTAAAAGTGCTTTAAAAAAGGAGAATAAATGTCTCATATTGATGTCTCGCATCCTTATTTTGGAATATTTTTAATGCTGGTATTAGCCAGCGTTATATTTTTTGGCTTGGTTTTTTTAGCTTCTAAGATCGGTAATAATTTTGCTGCAAAAAACCGAAAAAAATTAGGACTAGGGATTTATGAATGTGGTCCAATTCCTGTAAAGCAAGCCAATAAAATAAATTCTCAATTCTTCATCGTGGCTTTAATTTTCATCCTTTTAGATATAGAAGTTGTATTTTTATTTCCTTGGGCTTTGATTTTTAAAGATTTGGGTTGGTTTGGACTTTTGGAAGTTTTTGTTTTTATCCTACTTTTAGGAGTAGGCTTTTTATATGCTTATAAAAAAGGAGCGTTTAAATGGCAGAGCATCAAGTAAATTATGCCAGTGGTTTGCCGGTAGTTTTAACAAGTGTAGATAAGCTTGTCCAGTGGGGAAGAAGTAATTCTTTATGGGCTTTATCTTATGGGCTTGCTTGTTGTGCAATTGAAATGATGGCAGCGGGCGGTTCAAGATATGATTTTGATAGATTTGGGACTATTTTTAGGGCTTCACCACGCCATAGTGAAGTGATGATTATCGCAGGAACTTTGTGCAAAAAACACGCTGAATTTACAAGAAGATTATATGATCAAATGCCTGATCCTAAGTGGGTAATTTCTATGGGAAGTTGTGCGAATACGGGTGGTATGTTTAATACTTATTCAACCGTTCAGGGTGTAGATAGGATTATTCCTGTAGATATTTATGTGCCAGGTTGTGCACCACGCCCTGAAAGTTTTCAATTTGCTTTGATGATTTTGCAGAAAAAAATTCGTAAAGAAAAAGCGAGTCGTAAAATTGCTCCAAAAAGGCTTATATAAATGAGAAAATATAGTGATAAAAAAAATGCCCAGCTTCAAAATTATTATAAAGATAGATTTTACCATGCTCCATGTACTAAAAAATTAGATATAAATGAAAGTGTTTTTAAACAAGATTATGAAGTTTTAAAAACTCAAATTGAAATTGTAAATTCTTTCATAGAGCTTGATGTTTGGGTGATTGAAATCAAAAAAGAAGATAATATTAAAACTTTAGAAATGCTTAAAACTTTAGGATATTTAAGTTTTACAGAGGCGAGTGCAATTGATTTTGTAGCACAAAAGGATGGTTTTGAAGTATTTTATCAGCTTTTAAATTTAGAAAAAAAATTAAGAGTGCGTGTGAAAACTTTTGTGGGTGTAAAAGAAAGATTGCAAAGTGTAGCACACATTTTTAAAGGGGCAAATTGGAGTGAGAGAGAAATTTATGATATGTTTGGAATTTTCATCATAAATCATCCAAATTTAAAACGCATTCTAATGCCTGATGATTGGTATGGACATCCACTTTTAAAAACTTATCCTTTGCAAGGCGATGAGTTTGCTAAATGGTATGAGATTGATAAAATTTTTGGCAAAGAATATAGAGAAATTGTGGGCGAAGAACAAAGAGATCCTGGCTTTGCAGATGATAAAGATACACTAAATTTCGCAAGAATTTACCACGAAACGCCAAAAGGCGGTGCTAACAAAGAAGTATCTTTTAAACAAGAATATCAAGAAGATGATGGCGTGGCTTTTGTAAAAAAAGTCAAACGCGATCAAGCAAAAATTTTAGAAAAAAGGCGTTAAGATGCAAATTCCTAGCAAGTTAAAACCTTATTATGAAAATATAGTTTTCGAGCAAGAAGACTCAAAGATGATTATAAATCTAGGACCGCAACACCCATCAGCACATGGGAATTTACGCCTTGTTTTGGAGCTTGATGGAGAGCAGGTTGTAAAGGCAAGGCCAACTATTGGCTATATGCATCGCGGTATGGAAAAAATGGCTGAAAATATGATATATCAAGAATTTATCCCAACCACTGATAGGATGGATTATATAGCAGCTTCTGCAAATAATTATGCTTATTGTGCAGCTGTTGAAAAACTTTGTGGTTTAGAAATTCCGCGTCGTGCAGCAGTCATTAGAATGATACTTTTAGAATTAAACCGCATTGCATCGCATTTACTTTGGCTTGCAACTCACGCACTTGATATTGGGGCGATGAGTGTATTTTTATATTGTTTTAGAGAACGCGAATATGTTTTGGATTTGATAGAGAAATATTGTGGTGCAAGACTCACACATTCTTCAATGAGAATTGGCGGGGTAATGCTTGATTTACCTGAAGGTTATTTAAATGAGCTTTTAGCATTTTGCGATAAATTTCCTAAAGATGTGGCTGATTATGAAGCTTTATTAGATGATAATAGAATTTGGCGTTTAAGAACTGAAAATGTAGGCGTTGTAAGCAAAGAACAAGTTTTAAATTGGGGTTGCACAGGTGTGATGTTAAGGGGTAGCGGGATAAAATATGATATACGCAAAGAAGAGCCTTATTTGCTCTATAATGAAATAGATTTTGGTGTGCCTTATGCAACACAAGGAGATTCTTATGCAAGATATAAAGTTTATATGCAAGAATTCCGCGAAAGTCTTAAAATACTTAGACAATGTGCCACGCTTTACAAAGATACTCCGCCTGAAATTTTAGCAAATCATCCCGAATATGTAAGCAGTTCAAAAGAGCAAATTTTAACGCAAAATTATTCTTTAATGCAGCATTTCGTTTTAATCACGCAAGGCTTAAAACCGCCTAAAGGTGAAGTTTATGTGCCAACTGAAAGTCCTAAAGGAGAGCTTGGTTTTTTTATTCATAGTGATGGTACTGGTAGGCCTTATCGCTTAAAAGCTAGAACTCCGAGTTATTGGCATTGTGCTTTTTTTGAAGAAATGCTTGTAGGCACTTATTTAGCAGATGTTGTAGCTATTATGGGAAATGTAAATATTGTTTTAGGTGAGATTGACCGATGAGAAGAGTGGATTTAAGAAAAAGTAAGGAGCTTTTTGAAGATTTAGCACAAATCATCAAAGAAGCTAAAGTGGGAGAAGTTTTAGTGGTGCTTTTTGAAATTGGCGATTTTTCTCCTGTGGAAAAAAGTTTTTCTTTTGTTAAAGAGCAAGGTTGCGAGCTTTTAAATTCTTTGAAATTTAATCAAGTGGATTGGACTATAGTGATTAAAAAGGAAAGCGTATGAATTATGAAAAGGCACTTTGTTTTTTAGATATGCTAAGTCTTAAAAATAAAAGTCTATGTGAAAAAATTCAAGGCAAAAATATCAATATTTCTTGTCTTGAAGATAAAAATTTAAATGCAAAATTTTATAAGTGTGAAATCGCGAGTTTGAGTTTTGTTTTGGCTTTGCTTTGTAAGATGATTGACACAAAGAGTTTTAGGGATTTAGATGAGGGATATTTGAGTGCGGAATCTTGTTTTGGCGAAGAGGAAGCGAGCGAAATTTTAAATTTTTTAGACAATGCGAAGTATTTAATTATCGATGAAAATATTCATTTTTACAAAGATAGTGAAAATATCAAATATTTTTTAAATTTTTTAAGCCACAAATTTAAACTTAAAATTATAGATAGTAAAGAAGTAGAATGTGATTTTAAAAATGCTAAATTAAGTTCTTTAAAAGAACTCGATAATTATGATGGTTTAGTGCTTTTTAGAGCTAATTTAAATGATAAAAATTTGCATTGTTCTAGGCAATTTTTACAAATTGCAAAATGCAAAGATAAAAGCGAAGTTGAGATTATATCTAAGGATTTTAGCCTTAAAACTATGCTTTGTTTAGATGAAAATTTACAAGGCACTATAGCTTTTTTAAATTACGAAAATAAGGGTTTTGATTTCACTCAAATTCGCATAAAGGAAGCAAAATGACAATTAAAATCAATGGCAAGACTTGCACCTTTGAAGAGGGCGAATATATCTTAAATATAGCAAGAAGAAACGATATTTTTATCCCAGCTATTTGCTATTTGTCAGGCTGTAGTCCGACTTTGGCATGTCGTATGTGTATGGTAGAAGCTGATGGAAAAAAGGTTTATTCTTGTAATACTAAAGCAAAAGAAGGTATGGTTGTAGAAAGTGATTTACAAAATCTTTGGGATGAAAGAAATGAAATCATGCAAGCTTATTGTATTAATCATCCTTTAGAATGTGGAGTTTGTGATAAATCAGGAGAATGCGAACTACAAAATTTCACTCACAAAAGTCGTGTAAATATCCAAAAACATTGGATAAAAGACACGCATAAACCGCACAAACATTGGGGAGTGATTAATTACGATCCCGCACTTTGTATAGTTTGTGAAAGGTGTATCACGGTTTGTAAAGATAAAATCGGTGAAAGTGCTTTAAAAACCGTGCCAAGAGGTGGCGATAGTGTTGATAATGCTTTTAAAGAAAGCATGGGAAAAGATGCTTATGCGATTTGGACTAAATTTCAAAAAAGCTTGATTGGTCCTAGTAATGGTGAAATGCTTAATTGTTCTTTTTGTGGAGAATGTACTAGCGTTTGTCCAACCGGAGCTTTGATAGGATCAAGATTTCAATACACTTCAAATATTTGGGAGCTTAAACGCATTCCAGCTTCAAATCCTCATTCTAGTGATTGTGAGCTTATGTATTATGATATCAAACAAAGTGGCATTAGCGATCAAAAACCTAAAATTTACCGCGTGAGTAATGATTTTGCCTTTGCTACTTTAAATAGAGCTGCAAGATTTGCTTTTGATACACAAAATGAAGCGAGCAAGGATGAAAAAGCTTTCAATGAACTCATCACTCTTTTTGAAAATAATGAGATTAAAAATATTAAATTTAATAGCTTTATCACCAATGAAGAAGCTTTGATTTTACAAAATTTAAAAAAGAAATTTGATCTTAATTTAATCAATGAGGAAGCTTTAAAATTTAAAGAATTTTTAGATGAATTTATAAGCAATTGTGGTGAGTTTTATAATGCGACAACAAAAGACATAAGTAATAGTGATTTTTTAGTCGTCGCAGGAACGCTTTTAAGATACGATGCACCAACACTTAGTTATAAAATCAACAACGCTTTAGTGATGAATAAAGGTGCGGGACTTTATTTTCATCCTATCGAAGATACAGGGGTAGCAAAATATTCTAAAAATTTCATTTCACATATTCATAAAAATGGAGATGAAGAGCAAATTTTATACTTTTTGCTTCAAAAATTCAGTACAGATGAAAGCATAAAAGCTAATTTGGCTGAATTTTTTGTAAGTGAAAATAAAGAAATAGAAGAAAGTATCAATGAAGAAGTTATTGAACAAGTGATAGAAAAAGATGAAAATGGTAATGAAATTTCAAAAGAAGTTAAAAAAGTCGTGCCTAAAAAAGTAAAAAAAACGATAGAAGTGAAACGATCAATTTTTGCTAAAAATTTAGAAATCGATGAGGATAAATTAGAAGACTTATTGCTTAAAAAAGCTAATTTTACTTTTATTGCGGGAAGCGATTTTTATTTTCACAAAAATGCTTTAAAACTAGCTAAATTGCTTGCATTAGTTCAAAACACAACACCTTTTAAAGTCTTTTTAAATCCTACGCATACTAATACCTTAGGTGTTGCAATGATTTGTGATTTGGATAAAAGCACAAAAGAAGGCAAAACTTTAGGTTATAATGAAAAAGGTGATTTTAGTTTTTCTTATGAAGAGCATGCAAATTTAGCTAGTGCGAGTTTAAATCAACAAGAAGGCACTTTTTTAAATTATGATAAAAGAGTGGTGCCAACAAATGCCGCTTTGGAATTTGGTGGATATTTTTTAAACGATTTGGCCAATGCTTTAGGTTTTGATGAAGAGTACACCATAGACTATACCAAAAGACTTCCTATAAATAAAGGTTTTTCTCCTTTAGAATTTGATAGTTTGGATAATTTTTATACCAATGGTGGTGAGTGTAAAAGAGGTTATGAGTTAAATTTGGAATGTTTAAAGCAAGAAGCTAAAAAAGAATTTATCACTCCAAATTCGCAAGTTTTGACTCCAAAAGAAAATGAAATTTTACTTTATAGTGCTAATCCTAGTTATCAATTTGGCAGATTTTCAAATCGTGCCAGTGCTATTAACGAAGCGATTTTTTTAGGAGTGAGTGAAAATCTGGCAAAAGAAAAGAATTTACAAGATAAAGATTTGGTTAAACTTTTTATTAAAGATAAAAGTCTAACTCTTAGTGTGCGTATAGATAAAGATATAAAAAATGGAGCTTATTTGCCATATTTTGATGAAAAAATGGATACGCTAAGTTTTTTTGATGAAAGATTTATTGTGGCAAATTTAGAAAAATTAGGAGCAAACAATGAGTGATTTTGCTTTTTTTGCTTTAGAAACTTTGATTAAATGTATTATAGTGATTGCGCTTTTTGCGACTTTAGCTGGACTTGCAACCTATGCAGAAAGAAAGGTTTTAGCGTATTTTCAAAGACGCATAGGACCTGATATGGTAGGACCTTTTGGACTTATCCAACTTGTGGCTGATATGATAAAGCTTTTTACTAAAGAAGATATCATCCCTTCAAATTCACAAAAACTTATTTTTGCAATAGCGCCTTTAATTGCTGCAATTTGTGCTTTTGTGTCTTTAGCAGCCATTCCAATGCTTCCTGAATTTACTTTATTTGGACGCACTATACAGCCTTTAATTGCGGATATAAATGTGGCTTTGCTTTTTGTGATAGGAACCTCAGGACTTTGCTTTTATGCGACATTTTTAGGTGGAATTGCAAGCAATAACAAATGGTCTATTATGGGGGCTGCAAGGGGGCTTGTGGCTATAATTTCCTATGAGAGTGTAGGAGCTTTAGCTTTAATAGCTATTGTAATGCTTGTGGGTTCTTTTTCTTTGGTAGATATTAATAATTATCAAAATGATGGATTTTTTTCTTGGCTTATTTTTAAACAACCTTTAGCTTTTGTACTTTTTGTGATTGCTTTGTTTATCGAAACAAACAGAACCCCGCTTTGTTTGAGTGAAAATGAAGCCGATATTGTTGCAGGTTATGGGACAGAATATTCAGGTCTTAGATGGGGTATGTTTTTCATAGGCGAGTATGCTTCTATGATAGCGGGAGCAATTTTAATCACGCTTTTGTTTTTAGGTGGTTTTAATGATTTTTATTTTATACCAGGTTGGATTATGATGATAGTAAAATCAAGCTTTATTTTCTTTTGGTATTTTTGGGCTAGAGCGGCTTTTCCACAGCTTCGCCCTGATCAAGTGATGAAAATGTGTTATTTAATCTTAATCCCTTTAGCAGTTTTAAATCTTTTAATCACTGCTTTAGCGGTGCTTTTATAGGAGTTTTTGATGAAAAATTATTATTTAATCGATGAAAAAAGAAAAACTCCAACTACTACTTGGCAAAAAATTTCACAAGCTTTAAAAAGAAGTATAAAATTAGAGCTTTTTGTGGGTTTGTGGGTGGTAATGCGTGAAATGTTAAAGAAAAACAATAGTGCAACTATAAAATACCCTTTTGAAAAAGTAAAGCTTGATAATCGTTACCGAGCCGTGCATCGCCTTATGCGTTTTATAGAAAGTGAAAATGAAAGATGTATAGGTTGTGGGCTTTGTGAAAAAATTTGCATTAGCAATTGCATTAGAATGGAAACTTCTTTAGACGAAAATGGCCGTAAAAAAGTGGGAAACTATAGTATAAATTTGGGGCGTTGTATTTATTGTGGTTTTTGTGCTGAAGTTTGTCCTGAACTTGCGATAGTTCATGGCATTGAATATGAAAATGCAGCAGAGCAAAGATCTTATTTTGGGTATAAAAAAGATTTTTTAACTCCTATTGATAAGCTTAAAAATCAAGTCGAATTTGAAGGTGCGGGTAGTCTTAGAAAAGATGCTGATTTATTTGTTAAAAAAACGCCAAATTATTATGAAGTTTTACAAGAAAGAGAAAAAAAATCATCCAACGATGAAGAAAATGCGTTGCAAAATTTAGCTACACAAGGAGAAAATAAATGATAGAAACTTTATCTTTTGTATTTTTTAGTGTAGTGGTTTTAGGTTTTTTCTTGGTTGCAGTTTTGAGTAAAAATATGCTTTATTCGCTTTCTGCTTTAGCTGGGGGAATGGTATTTTTATCCGGTTTTTATTTTTTGCTTGATGCGGAATTTTTAGGCGTAATACAAATCATTGTTTATAGTGGAGCTGTGCTTGGAATTTATAGTTTTGCAATGATGTTTTTTGATGCTTCTAAGGAATTTAAAGAAAAATTAAAAGCCAAAAAAAGCTTTTTCACTTTAGTGATTTTAAGTACTATTTTGCTTTTAGCTATGCTTGCAGGCTTTAAATATCAGCATATTACAGGTGATTTGGTTTTAAGCGATCCTGCTTTATTTGATTATAATAAACAGCTTGCTTTTGCTATTTTTTCAAAATATCTTTTAGCTTTTGAATTTATAGCTATTTTGCTTTTAATAGCTTTAATTTCTGCCATAGTGCTTACCCATAAAGAGCTAACAAAGGAAAAACAATGATAGAAAAATATTTTTTTATAGCTATTTTGATGTTCATGATAGGAATTATAGGAATTTTAAAAAGACAAAATCTTATTATGCTTTTTATTTCTAGTGAAATTTTGCTCAATGCCGCAAATTTGGCTTTGGTGGCGGCTTCTAAAATGCATGGAGATTTAAACGGACAAGTTTTTGCCCTTTTTATTATGGGAGTGGCAGCTTGTGAAGTGGCTGTTGGTGTGGCTTTGTGTGTGCTTTGGTATAGGAGAAAAGGCACTTTGGAACTAAAAAGCTTGAAAGAGGAGGTTTGATAATGCAAAATTTAGCTTTAATTTCTCTTTTTAGTCCTTTTGTAGCTTTTTTAATTGCAAGTTGCTTTGCTTTAAGAGAAAAAAATAAAATCATAGCTTATATATGTTCTTTGCTTGTGGGTATAGGAACAATTTGTTCTTTATATTTGCTTTTTAATAATCAAGCTTTTAATGTAAATTTATTTGAGTGGTTTATAGGCTTAAATTTTGGTTTTAAAATCGATGCTATTTCGCTTACCATGATGAGTGTTGTAGGTGTTGTGGCAACTTGTGTGCATTTTTATAGTATTTTTTATATGGAACATGATAAGGGATTTAATAAATTCTTCGCCTATTTAGGGCTTTTTGTCTTTTCTATGCTTTTTTTAGTGATGAGTGATAATTTCTTAGGGCTTTTTGTAGGCTGGGAAGGCGTGGGGCTTTGCTCTTGGTTGCTTATTGGTTTTTGGTATAAAAATGACAACTATTCTTTTGCGGCAAATGAAGCTTTTATAATGAATAGAATTGCTGATTTGGGTATGCTTTTAGGAATTTTTTGGCTTTATATACAAGCAGGAACTTTAAAATACGATGAGGTCTTTGCCATAGTTCAAAATCTGGATCATAATGCTTTAATTTTAATTGCAACTTGTTTATTTATCGGTGCTATGGGAAAATCAGCACAATTTCCTTTTCACACTTGGCTTGCTGATGCTATGGCGGGTCCAACGCCTGTTTCGGCATTAATCCATGCTGCGACTATGGTAACTGCTGGGGTTTATTTGGTTATCCGTGCTGGAGAAATTTATTCTTTGGTGAGTGAAGTTTCTTATTTTATTGCTTTGCTTGGAGCTTTTGTAGCTATTTTTGCTGCCTCTATGGCTTTAGTAGCTAGGGATTTAAAACGCATTATTGCTTATTCTACTTTATCACAACTTGGATATATGTTTGTAGCTGCAGGACTTGGAGCTTATAGTATAGCTTTGTTCCACTTAGTTACTCACGCCTTTTTTAAATCTTTACTTTTCTTAGGTGCTGGAAATGTAATGCATGCTATGAATGATAATTTAGATATTAAAAAAATGGGTGGACTTTTTAGGCCTTTAAAAATTACCGCTATTTTTATGACTATAGGATCTTTGGCTTTGGCGGGAATTTATCCTTTTGCGGGTTTTTTCTCAAAAGATTTGATTTTAGGATATTCTTTTATTTCTTTTCATCACGGCATTTTTTTAGTGCTTTTAATTGCAGCTTTCTTAACCGCTTTTTATAGTTTTAGGCTTTTAATGTTAGTGTTTTTTACTCCTGCAAGGCACAATAACCATCCACATGAAGCAAGTAAAATAGCACTTTTAGCTATGAGTCCTTTGATGATTTTAGCCATTGTTGCAGGATTTTTTGAGCATAATTTTTTTGAATATCTTAGTACAAAACTTGTTTTTATTGACGCTCAAGATAAAATTGTTATTATTTGTGCGAGTGTAGCGGCGATTTTAGGTGTGATTTTAGCTATTGTTGCATACAAAACCTCTTGGTTTAAAGACAGTGTAGAAGAGAATAAAATTCACAAGCTTTTAAGCAATGATTATTTTATTCCCAAATTTTATCATCAATTTATAGTTTCAAAATATGAAAGTCTATGTGCTATTATGAAGCATTGCGATATTTATATTTTTGATGGTATAGTGGAAAGAATTTCTTCTTATTGTAATACGATTTCGCAAAAGCTTATTATGCCAAATAGCTTGAATTTGATGCTTAGATTTTTGGTAGCGGGGTTTGTGATTTTGCTTATTTTGGTATGGGTGGTGTAAAATGCTAAATTTTTTAATCTTTTTTCCTTTGATTGCTGCTTTTGTTGTTTTGCTTTTAAATCGTGGCGGCATAAAGGTTTTTAGTGTTATAGTGAGTTTGATGATTTTTGGTTTAAATGTTAAAATTTGGTTAGATTATTTAAATGGGGTTAATTTTGAATATCAATTTTTCTTTAAAATAGCTAATTTTATGAGTTATCATATCGGTGTTGATAGTGTAGCTTTGATTTTAATGCTTTTAAGTTCTTTAATGATTTTTTTAAGCTTTGTATTTTTAAAATTAGAACAAAAAGCAATGGCATCTTGCATATTCTTTTTAGAATTTGCCATTATGGGTTTATTTTCATCTTTAGATGGTTTACTTTTTTATGTGTTTTGGGAATTTTCTCTTTTGCCTTTGCTTTATATTATGGGTGTTTATGGTAAAGATTATAGAGCAGGTATTAAATTTTTTATTTATGCCTTTGCAGGTTCTATTTTAATGCTTTTAGCCTTAATTTATCAAGCCTATGCAACTTATAAACTTTTAAATATTTTTACTTTCGATATAGAAATTTGGAAAAATAACGCTTCAGCTATCAGTTTTAATGAACAACTTTTACTCTTTGGAGCGTTTTTTATTGCTTTTGCTATTAAAGCACCACTTTTTCCTTTGCATACTTGGGCACCAAAAGTTTATGCAAATTCTCCTATTTTGGTTTCTGTAATGCTCGTGGCCTTTAAAATGGCTCCTTTTGGCTTTTTGCGTTTTTGCTTACCGCTTTTTCCGGATGCGAGTATTTATTTTATGCCTTTAATTGCTGCTTTATGTATAGTAAGTATCATTTATAATGCTTTAGTTGCTTATCGTGCTTCAAATTTAAAAGAACTTATTGCTTATAGCTCTATTTCGCATTTGGGTGTTATGATTTTGGGAATTTTTTCTTTCAATGCTTTAGGTATTAGTGGAGCAGTGTTTTATATGTTTGCACACGGGATTGTTACAGGAGCTTTGTTTTTAATGGCTGAACTTTTATATAAAAGATACGGTACACTTGAAATTTCTCATTATCATTCACTAGCAAGTAAGGCGCCATTATTTGCTATATTTTTTACCTTGATTTTACTTGCTAGTGTTTCTTTACCGCTTACCATATCTTTTGTGGGTGAATTTTTAGTGCTTTTGGGCGTGGCTAAAATCAATTTTATTTACGCACTCTTAGCTGGACTTGTAGTTATTTTAGGGGCTATTTATATGCTTAATGTATTTAGAAAAATGTTTTTTATGCAAAAAAATAATGAGTTAGAAAATTTTTCTTTGCATGTAAGAGAAATTTTAGCACTTATTCCTATCGTTGCTTTGATTTTTTATTTAGGAATAGCACCTAAAGTATTTTTAAATCCTTTAAGTAAGGATGCTGATTTTCTTATTGAAAAGATGAAAGAAAGAGCAATAAACAATAACAGCATTGATTTTTTAAATCATTTAAAAGGGGAAAATAATGTTAGATAATATCTTAAGTGATTTAAATATCTCTTTATCTTATCCTTTTGTATTGTTAATTGCTATAGCAATAGTACTCTTACTTTGTTCAGGTTTTTGGAAATTTCATAGAACATTTTATATTGCAACGGCTTCTTTGTCTTTAATTGTCAGTGCTTTTTTGATTTTATATAATATTAATACACAAGGCTTAGAGGCAAAAGGCTTTTTGGGAACTTTAAATAATGATATAGTTTCTTTTTATGCTTCTTTGGTTATTTTGTGTTTTTCATTTTTATATTTATTAATGCAAAAAGAAGAGAATCAAGGTGAATTTTACAGCTTGTTTTTATTTATGATAGCAGGTCTTTTGCTTATGATTTCAAGTTCAAATTTGATTTTGATTTTCATAGGACTTGAAAGCTCTTCTTTGGCGCTTTATACTTTAATCGCTATGCGTGGAAGTAATAATGCGATTTCAAGTGCAATTAAATATTTTAGCGTTGCAGCAGTAGGTTCTGGGTTTTTTGTGATGGCTGCTGCTTTAATTTATATGAAAACAGGCACATTGGATTTGACTTTCAAATTAGCTCTTAATAAAGATCCTATTATTTTAGGTGCTGGAGTGATGATTTTTGTATTGTGTGCAATCAAACTTTCTTTAGCTCCTTTTCATTTTTGGTTAAAAGATGTATATTTTGCCGCTCATACTAATTTAGTAGCTTTTATTTCTGTTGTGCCAAAAATTGCTATGTTTGTTGTGGTTATTAGGCTTTTTGGGTTCTTAAATCATTTAGGATTTGAAAATATTATCAGTGTTTTAGCTATATTTTCTATGCTTGTAGCTGCTCTTGCAGCACTTAGTCAAAAAAATATTAAAAAAATGTTTGCTTATAGTTCTATAGTGCATTCTAGTTTTGTTTTAGCTGTTTGTATTCCTTTGTTTGATGCAAAAGATGATATTTTAAATTCCATATTTATTTATTGGACTCTTTTTGCTTTTGCAAATTATGGTGTATTTTTAATTCTTAGCACTTTTAAAGGTAGTTCGTTTGAAGAATTTAATGCTTTATTACTTAAAAAGCCATTGATAGCATTATCTCTTGTTTTTTGTGTATTATCGCTTGCCGGAATTCCACCATTTGGAGCATTTTGGGGAAAGGTGATTGTATTAAAAAATTTAATTATCACTGATTATTGGTATTTGGCTATTTTTATGGCATTAACATCTGTTATTATGCTTTATGCTTATTTAAAACCAATAATCCATGCTTTATTTATTAAAACTGAAGCCAAAACTTGTGAATGTTTGAGTTTTATACAAAGTTTTATTTTGGCTATTTGTAGCTTAGTAAGTGTGTTTGCTTTGATTTTGTTACTTAAAATATAATATAATTACTTTATGAGAATTATATTTTTAGTATTATTAAGTATTTGCACTCTTTTTTCTTTTGAATTAACCTTAAATACAGGCCGTGAAAATAACCAACCTTTTGCGGTCTTACATGCTAAAAATGATTTAGACTTTACTTGTCAAAAATTTATGATTGAAGGCAAGGTGCGTTTTGAGTGTGAAATTATAGGCATAGTGGATAATCCATTAAAAGATCAAAATTTTGTAGCTTTTGACTTAAAATTTGTTAAAGATACACAAAAAATTAAAATGATTATTTTGCCTAAAATGGATGCGAGAATGTTTGATTTATCGCAAGATATATATATCGACAAAGAGTTAAATTCATCTAGCGCTCATAAAAGCAAAGGATTTACTTTTGTTTTTACTCCAGAGCTAATAGTTAAAAAAGACTATGATGGACTTGATTTTAATATTAATTTTCCACATGAAAGTTTGCCTTATGTTGGAGCTTTAGATTTAAATTCTAATCCTGTAATGATTCCTCAAAGTGCAGATATTAATACTTATTTACGCATTAAAAGCGAATATGATAAAGCCAATTTTTCTCAAGTAGCCACAGATGCTAAAAATGCTATTAATCGTTATAAGGGTAGTATTTTTATGAGTGAATTTATGCTTTATAAATTAAGAGCACAAAATAAACTTTATACACAAGATCCTGCTATGAGAGATCAGCAAACTTTACAAAAAATGATTGAAGATGCTAAAAATTGGATGAGAACTTTTACAAGCGACAAAAATTTCAATGAAGTTTTATATATTATGTTAAGAACTTATATTGCCTTATCACAACGTGCCGATGTTGAATATACTATGTCAATTCTAAATAATGAGCAAGCCAATAGTTATTTTACTCAATTAGCAAGACTTGATTATGCTGATTATATTTATGGATTGCACGAAAGAGAGAGGGCTGTTGATATTTATCAAAATATTTATTTTAATACCAAAAATTTAGATTTAGCAGCAAGATCGGCAATGAGTTTGGCTAAAAATGATCTTTTAAATAATAGAATTGATAGAGCTTTGCAGTATATTAATACCATTTTAAAAGCTAATCCTGAATATTTTGGTAAGGATATCCCAAGATCTTTAGAGCTTGCTAAACTTTTTAATCAACATAAGCAATACGATATTGCAGCAAGTATTTATGAAGATGCGTTTGCGAAAATGTCAAAAATTGATGATAATTACGAAGAAGTATTAAAAGATTTGGCTTTAACTTTAACAATGACTTCAAGAGCCGATGAAGCTAAAAAATATCTTGATTTATATATGGATGATTATTTAGAAGGAAAATATTTAGATGATATTAAAAAAGCAAGTGATGAAGTTTTTTTTGCAATAGGTGATAATAATGCTACTTTACTTCATGAGCGTTATAAGAATTTAATGCAAGAATATGCACAAAAAGATGAAAATATAGTCAATAAGGCCTTAAATGCGGATGCGAATCTTTACTATAAGGAAGGAAATTTTAACGCAATTTTATCGTATAAAGATGAAATAGAAGCTAAAAAACTTCCAGAAGCAACAAAATTATTAGAAAATGCTGCTATTAAAACTTTGAGTGCTTATTTAAAATCTGATAATTGCATTAATGCTACAAATGTCTTTAAACAATTTAGCTCTTATGATATAGGAGATAAAATAGAATATAAAAAGCAAATGTTATCTTGTCTTGTTAGAACTTTAAATATAAATGAAGCTTTAAGTTATATCGATAAAAATTATAATGAAGATCCTATTTTTTATGGCTTGCAAAAGGCTTCAATACTTTATGATAATAAGCAATATTTGCAAGTTTTAAATATCTCTAAAGATGTGGCTAGTTCAAGAATTTTAAAAAGTGAAGAAGAAAATTTCAAAGCTTATTATTTTCAATTTTTATCTTATTTAAAAATGAATGATTATAATGCAGCTATAAGAGTTCTGAAAATTTTAGAAAGTTTTCCTATGAATTTTACAATGGTTGAAGCTTATGATACTTTAGTATCTTATGCTAATGATCATAATATGCAAACAACTATTTTAACCTATGCACCAAAAGCTATTAATTATCAAAATTTAAAAGGAATTAATCTTTTTAGCCCTAATTTAGAATTCATCTATCTTGATACTTTAGCAAAAACAAATCAAAACGAAGAGTTTTTAGCTGTGTTGATAGATTTATTAAAATTAAAACTTTCTGACGAAGATAGAGCTAGAGCTTTGTATATACAAAGTATGGCTTATGAAAGAATGCAAAATCTTAATGCACAAAAAGAAAGTTTGAAACAATGTTTAGAGCTTAAAACTCCTTCTAATTGGCAAAATTTATGCCGAGAAAAAAATAAGATTTTAAATTAAATTTTAAAATTTCTTAGAGAAAGCCAAAAAGGCTTTCTATTAATTTGCACCTTTAGGAGCATTAAAGGCATTCAGTTTAGGCAGCTCGCCTTTGAATTTTTCTATATTAACAAGTCCTGTGTGAGAAATATTTCCATTTGCGAGTTTAGAAGTTGGCATATCTATGGTTAAAACATTTACATTGCCACACTTACAAAGTCCATTTTCATCTGGATCATACCACGCTCCTTCACAAAGTCTTACTACGCCTTGCATAATATCATTACTTACAAGTACGCCTGCCAAAACTTCTCCGCGTTTATTAAATACACGCACTACATCGCCACTTTTAACTCCTATTTTTTTGGCATCTTTTGGGTTGATTAAAATCGGTTCTCTGTCTTTTATCGCATAGGTATCTCTTAAACTAGTATGGCAAAGTTGCGAATGCAAGCGATCTCTTGGGTGATTTGTAAGCAAATGAAATGGTGTTTCTTTACTAGCATTTCCAAGCCATTCAATAGGTTCAAACCAAGTAGGATGTGCTTTGCAATCATCATAATTATAATTTTGTATAGTTTCTGAATAAATTTCAATTAGTCCTGACTCTGTTCCTAAAGCATTAAGTATCGGATCTTCTATAAATTCTGAAAAACGCGTCCATTCCATACTTTCAGCAGTTGTTTCAAAAGTAATAGGCTCATTTTTTGCCCAAAATTCTTCAAAGCTAGGCATAGGTGTCGCAAAAGCTTCTCCAAAACTTTGTGTTTGTTTTAAGGCATTATTGTAATATTCTTTGATAAAATCTTTAGCCTTTTTACCTTTTTCAGTGTAGGCATTAAAGACATCTTCACCATAAATCTTACAAATATCAGAAAAAATTTCATAATCATCCTTACTTTCGCCGATAGGCTCGACAGCTTGTTTCATCGGTGCTATATGCATATTAGAATAATCACCACTCATAGTAATATCATCTCTTTCATAAGATGAAGTAGTTGGCATTATTATATCTGCCATTTTTGCAGTTGGAGTCCAATAAATTTCATTAACTACAACGGTGCGAGGTTTTCTCCAAGCTTTTACATTAGTATTTGTATCTTGATGATGCACGAGTGGATTTCCACCAACCCAATAAATAAAATCAATATCTGGATAAGTGATTTTGCTACCATTATGATCTATGGTTTTACCAGGATTTAGTAAAGCATCCGCCACTCTTGCGACAGGAAAAGAAAGACTTGCAGCATTTTGAAGCCATTCTGCACCACCGCTTGTTTGGTTTGATTTTGCCAAACCTTTGAATTTGCCATTTTTCCAAATTCCTAAACTTCCTGCAGTCATTCCACCGATTACTCCACCTTTGCAAGTTGGCACACCGCCATTGCTATAATGGTAGCTTAGCCCAAAGCCACCGCCTTTTGTGCCAATTTGTCCTATCATCGCACAAAGGGTTACAAGCATCCAATGCGGTTGTTCGCCATGATGTGCTCTTTGCATACCCCAACCACTCATAATCATGGTCGGATTATCGTAGAAAATTTCGGCTAAATTTTTGATAGTTTTTTCATCAATACCACAAATTTTACTTGCCCATTTAGTGTCTTTTTTAACGCCATCTTCTTTGCCATCTAAATAAGTTTTAAATTTGTCAAAACCGGTAGTATAATTTTCTAAAAATTCGTAATTTACCTTTTTCTTAGCAATTAAATGACTAGCCATCCCCATCATCAAAGCCACATCAGTATTTGGGCGTGGGGCTACCCATTGTGCATTTAAGAATTTAGCCGTAGTGGTTTTTACAGGGTCGATACAAATGACTTTGATTTTACTTTCTTTTAATTTTTCAAAATAAGCTAAACCTCTTTGTTCTGTCGCAGTCCAAGCAATACGCAAGGTAGAAAGTGGATCAGCACCCCAAATAACAACATATTTAGAATTTTCTAAGATATTTTCCCAAGAAGTTTGTTGCTCATAAACTTCAATTGATCCTACCACATAAGGCATGATGATTTGAGAAGCTCCCGTTGAGTAATCCCCACTAGCACCTACAAATCCGCCTGTTACATTTAAAAATCTATGAAGCAATATTCTAGCATTTTGCATATTTCCACTAGATTTCCAGCCATAACTTCCGCCAAAAATCGCACTTACACCTTTAGCTTCTCTTGTTTTTTTAAGTTCTTTGGCGATGAGTTTTATTGCTTCATCATAACTCACACGCACAAATTCATCTTTTCCACGAAGTTCTGGTTTTGGATTATCAGGATTTTCAAGATAAGATTTACGCACATAAGGATATTTTACGCGAGATTTATAAACCATATCGGCAGTGTAGTGTTGCAAAGGATTATCCATTTTTGTGATCTTTTCCCAAGGCTCACTTTTTACAATTTTACCATCTTTTATAGTGAGTTTTAAGATCCCCCAATGTGCTGCTGTGATGACTTCACCATTTTTTACAAGTCCAAGACTCACTTTTGTAGCTTCTACGCTTTTTCCTGCACTCAAAGTCGGAATAAGCGGTAAAGCGCTTAATGTTGCACCAATTTTTAAAAATTTTCTTCTATCTAACATTATTTTTCCTTTTTATTTTGCTTTAAAATCTTTTGCATTTTTTTGTAAATATTCTATAACTAGCCATCTATCTTTTTTATCAATCCCTGTTCTATCTGCCATAGATCGAAATACTGCAGGCCAAGCATTTGCATTAAATTCTTTTTCAGGATGCAAAGCATGACAAATTCCGCAATTATTTGCAAAAAGATCTTTTGCACGATTTAGCATTTCTTTATTGTCTTTAGCGAAATCTTTTTTATCCGCCCAAATTTCGAGGCTTACTTTATCCCATTTACCATTTTTTCCTTCGATTTTTTGAGAAAAATTTAATTTTGTATTTTTAGAAAAAGCCGCAACAATAATCCTTTGACTATCGTTAAAATAAATAACAGAAGGAGCTTTTGGATTTACATAACCATCGATTTTAACCAAAACCTTGTCTTCATCACTTTTTAAAATTTCAAAAGCATTTGTAGGCAAAAGTCTTCCTATAATTTTAGTATCACCTTTATTGAGATAAAGCGATACAACTTCATCACTATAGGCTATATTTTTAGCCCATAAACATGTCGCTAAGACAAAAAAAGAAATGAAGAATTTCATCATTTAATCCTTAAATAAAAATTTAATAATATTATTTTATTATTAAATTATTTAATTATTCATTAATAGGATATTTTTTATTCTATATATAAT
>NZ_NFNY01000098.1 GCF_002179165.1 Campylobacter jejuni | reverse complement strand
TCCATAAACAAATAATACAAAAATATAAAATTCTAATCATTCTCCCTACCTACACACCCAAACAAACACCCAACTCAAATATACACCAGACGCAGAAAATTATCATACAACCAAAAACCATACAAAAACCCAAATAAACACTATGTACAATAAACACAAACCATAAAAACTATATAAAACTATTAAATATCGCTAAAAACACTATAATTATTAAATTAATGTATAAAAATAACCTGTATTAAATCTTGTGCATAAAAGATGGCTTATATTAAACCCCATTAAAAACCAACACTACACCAATCAACAAACAAACATACATGTTATTCCAAACAATAATCAATAAAGCACTTATAGCCTATTATGAAGAAATATACTGGTTAAAAACTAAACAAACACTATCTATAAAGCTATATAAAAAATAAATAAGAATACAAATAAAGCTATTAACACTATAAGTGTTATGCACACTATCTATAAAATATAAAAATAAAAGTCTCACTTTATATAAGTTAAAATTCACATAAAATAACGACTAAAAACCATCCATAATAAACAAAGCTATATAAAATAAAGTGCTATAAAAACTGAAATAGTTATAAAAAATAACAAAAATAAAAGATAAAATATTAAGAACTTATTCTAATTAAAAAACATTACTGGTTTTAGCTAAAGACTAAATAAACATTATTTATAATAACTAAGTTATTAAAAAAACATATAGACTAAAAATCTAAGAATATAAAAGATAAAAATATAACACTAGTTAAAAACTAAATAAAACTATAATAAGTATAAAAACATAAAGACTGTAATATAAATCGGAAAGAAACTTTGAAGTATAAAATAAATTATATAAAGAATTAACAAGTCCGCAATGAGCTACTTTCCCCCTGCCAGTAAGGCGTAGTATCATCACCCACGATGTGCTTAGCTTC
>NZ_NFNY01000038.1 GCF_002179165.1 Campylobacter jejuni | reverse complement strand
TTTTATGTTTTGCGCTTTATTTGTTTCCTAGATTATTTAATCCTAACAAAGAAATAGATTATAAATGGTTTGTAGTTTTTTTTATGTTTCTTTTAATCATATATGGACTTGCAGAAAATATCTATAAAATGGCAAATATTAAAAGAATTTATGTCACAAAAGAAAAACTTGTGATTGAGTATTATATTAAAAATGATTTGATTTTTCCTTTAGGAACTTTTTTTATATATTATCGCAGCACACGACTTGCAGACGCATTTCATCCAGGAAAAATAGTGATATATATCTTTAAAGACAAAGCTAAAGAGCATTGTGAATTTAATTTTTTTAGCTATGGCGATAAGTCTGAAAATTTTTTTATAAGAGTTAATGCCATTATAAAACCCCATGTAATGCCTTATTTGTTAAGCTTAAGTGATAAAGAATTTGAAAAAATTATTTCAAAAATGACTGATCGTAATGAAATTAATACCACTTTCCTTAAAGAAGCAATGGAACTCAGAAAAGAGAAGAAAGATGAATGAAAGCATTTTATTATATACACAAAAGACTA
>NZ_NFNY01000002.1 GCF_002179165.1 Campylobacter jejuni | reverse complement strand
ATTAAAAGCTGTGTAACCCTATAAGTTTCTGCTTCTTTTACAGCTTCAAATAAAAGGGTTTCATTGTATTCACTCTCTTGAATAAGTCGGGTTTGCATATTTACATTAGCTCCTCCTTTAATGGCTAGTTCTAATAATTCATAATTATTTTGTCTAGCCCAAAAATGCATAGGAGTGTCCCCATGTTCATCATGCACTTCAAATTTAGCCCCACGATTGACTAGATACTTAATGATTTGAGAGTTTGGATTATCAGCACTCAGTATATAATAATAAATTAAAGCGTTTTGATAAATACAAGGATCATCTTCTACTTTTTTCATTAAAATATATTTATCATTAGCTTCTTTGATATGTTTCATATCAATAAGAACAAAATTATATTTAGGATCTTTTAAACTTAAACCATACTCATCAAATAAATAATCTAAAATAGAAAAATCATTATTGT
>NZ_NFNY01000024.1 GCF_002179165.1 Campylobacter jejuni | reverse complement strand
CTTAATAGGACAAGATTTAGCTTACGCTAAAAATGGAAATTCTCATCCAAGTGATTATCAAAACTCGGCGACTTATGAAAGCTCAATGTATCAAATTTTACAAACTCCAGCTTACGGAGGAGAAGGCTTTGTCAATACGCACGAAGTTTGGTTGTTATTTAAAGATTTTTTTGAAAAAAATATACTAAATGTGATAGCACATACAAACATTCTCACCTACAACTGCACCGAAGGTGGAGCAAGGATAGAAGGATGTATAGAAAAACCTTTTCTTTGGGCTTGTGAGAATTTAT
>NZ_NFNY01000052.1 GCF_002179165.1 Campylobacter jejuni | reverse complement strand
TAGGCTATGGAGTGGATAAAGATGGCTTTTTTACAAGTGATTTTAATGAAGCGGCTAACTTGCCTAAAGATTATAAGATTTATGCTAAAGGTGCGGAAAGTTTTGTGAATTTTCAAGAAAGCGATTTTTTCTGTTCTACACATTATAAAGTAGATATTGCAAAAACTATAGGAAATGCTTATAAAGTTTTTTCTCAACTCATTCCTAAAACTTCAAATTCTAGTTTTACTGAAGAAGAATTATCAAATATGCCTTATGCTTTTAGTATGGATAAAAATTATAATATAACTCAAATTTACACTAAAGATGAATATGAAAATATAACTTTTAGCTCCAATGTAATAAATGTAAGTTTTAATGTTTGGAATGGTTCGTATTTTGAAAATATTAATTCTGAAAATATTTTTAATAAAAATGGCGATGTTAATCTTTATAAAAATGCTTATATCAACGAAGATGGTAGCGTAGATAAAGGTGGAGTTTTAATGGCGTTTCTTAATTCTCAAAAATTT
>NZ_NFNY01000016.1 GCF_002179165.1 Campylobacter jejuni | reverse complement strand
ACATATAGTGGTTTTTGAAAAGGATTTAGAAATTCTTTGGATGATGTTTCATATTTTAGATTTTTCTAAGGAATTGGAAAGTGGGAGATTATTTATAGTAGATACAAATAAACTTAGCATTAAAGACTATAATGAACTTTGTGCTTCTAAACCTTTTTTTAATTTTGCTAGAATTTATTTTTTAGAATTAACAAGTAATTATTACGAAAGATACCAAGAAGATATTTTAGAAGTGAATAAAAATTTAGCCGAGACTTTTAAAAACACTATTCTTAAAGTTGGCAATGATTCTACTGATGCCTTGCAAGGTATAGAACAATTTGTTTATAATTTACCTAAAATGATAAGCAATCCTACTTATAATGAATTACTAAA
>NZ_NFNY01000061.1 GCF_002179165.1 Campylobacter jejuni | reverse complement strand
TTTGGATGGTTCCTTTATTTGTAATGCTTGAGGTTCCATTGCTAATTATAACACCATGTTTATTTTTTTCACTTGTAATAATACTTCCACCATTTTCTATGGTTAAAGTCCCACCGTTTGTAATAGTAATAGGATTGGTTTTTTTATCTGTTATTGTGCAAGTATTTTGACTACAGCCATTACCGCTAATGGTAGCATTAGCACAACTTGCTAAAAAAGAAATAGTGGCTAATGAAAGAATAATCTTTTTAGAAGAAACAAAAGATGTATTATTGTTTTTTGATTGGCTTATACAAGAAGAATTAGAAGAATGATTATTTTCTAAATATTCATATCCCCCCCCCC
>NZ_NFNY01000102.1 GCF_002179165.1 Campylobacter jejuni | reverse complement strand
CATTTAAGATAAGTTGGAGAATCTTTTCTACAATCAACCACAACTTGATGGACTTCTCCATAAACACAAGTAACTAATTTGTAAGTTTTTATATCCCCATGAATTCCACGCAAAACATTAAAATGCGAATTTATAAACTTATCATGTTTGAATTTAATTCCATTGGGAACTAGATTTCCTAAAAATTCTTCCGTAAAAGCTGTCCAAATATCACCCCTTAAATCACTAAATTTATTTGGTGTGATGATATACACTCCTTTTAAAATTTTTGATTCTTGCATATCAAATTCTATAGCCATCACGCAACCTCCAAGTTATACTTAAAAATTGCAAGCGAGGCTATTAATTTATATAAATTACCTAC
>NZ_NFNY01000057.1 GCF_002179165.1 Campylobacter jejuni | reverse complement strand
TTTCATCAATTTCTTTTACTTCTTCTGAACTATTTGAAGTTACATTTTCTTCCATTTGATCTTTTTCTTGTTCTTCTTCATCCAAACTTAAAGATTCTAAATTTTCATCTAAAGAAAGACTATTTTCAGCAATTTCACTTATAGGATTTTCTTCTGGCAAATCTTCTAAATTAAGATTATCCAAATCTAATTGCATATCTGAATAAGGGTTTGGAGGGTTATTAGTCGATGGGTCAAGCAAATTTAAAAAATCAGTAGGCAAAAACGGTTTGTATAAAATTTGTGCTTCTATATCAATAGTTTGATTGCGTGGTGCTAAAAAAATTAGCTTATCACATTTTTCTTTAAGTATTTTAAGTGGTGCAGGTGTATCGCTATCTACCACAATAACATCACAATATCCTATATCATCAGAATAAGCATTAAGCTCTTCAAAATCGTAAGACATTTTTTTTGCGCTCAAGCTTATAAGTCTTGAAACAACTGAATTTTCATTTAAAAGTAAAATTTTCATATTCTTTTTCCTTAAAAATAATTGCTTATTTTATAGAATTTTCATTTATCATTTGCTTAGATGAAAAATAGAGTTTGCATATGAGTGAAAACTTCTAAGATTAACTCCTTAAAATGTTGCATCATTACAAGTAAAATTGCTATTAAAACTATAAATCCTAAAGCTATTTTAATAGGATAGCCAATTACCAAAAGATTAAATTGTGGCATGGTTTTCATCAAAAGCCCAAAAATAGTATCTGCCAAAAGAGAAATACCCAATATAGGAAAACTCATAGTAAATCCAATAATAAAAATATTTAAAATACCCATATTTAGATAATGCATCAAATTTTCATGAGGATAAAAACCACCTAAATTAATATAAGTTAAAGAATGGCTTAAAAATAAAAGCATTAAATGATGTCCATCAAAAGCTAAGAAAAAAAGCAAAGCTAATAAATGTAAAATTTGAGAAGTGATAGGCATATTTGTTCCAGAACTCGGATCAAGAACGCTTGCCATAGTAAAACCCATCGTAAAAGCAATCTGCTCCCCTGCCATCATAACAATAGCAAAAATAATCTGAAGCATTAAACCTGCTATCATTCCAAAAAGCACTTCACTTAAAAGCTGCAAAATGAAAAAACTATCAAGATGTAAATTTTCAAGCTTTGCCAAAGGATATAAATACATTGTTAAAAATAAAGCCAAAGTACTTTTAATAATCATAGGAATGGAATTGTGAGAAAAAAAAGGAAAAAAGACTATAAGCCCACTCATTCTAGCAAAAAGCAACATAAATGTTGCTACATTTTTATCGCCCAGATAATTAACAAATTCCATTATTTTTTATGGTATAAATTTTATCACAAAATTCAGCAAGTTTAACATCATGAGTAACAAAAAGCAAAGCTGCATTATTTTCTTTAGCATAAGAAATTAAAAGCTCTATAACATTTTGTGCATTTTCAAAATCTAAATTTCCAGTGGCTTCATCAGCAAAAATAATTTTAGGCTTTTTGCAAAGCACTCTAGCTATACTTACGCGTTGTTGTTGTCCTCCGCTTAATTTTCCGATTTTTTGCCCCAAAAGTTTATCGATACCTAACTTTTTTAAAATTCTTTCATCTAAATTCTGTCCTGATAAAACACTTGCAAGTTCTATATTTTCTAAAGCTGAAAAACCTTTAAAAAGATAGTGGGTTTGAAAAATAATACCAAAATCATAACGACGAATTTTTAATTTTTCATTTTCACTGATTTTATAAAGACTTTGATTATTAAAAAAAACTTCACCTAAATTTGGATTTAACAAAGTAGAGAGTATATGCAAAAGAGTAGATTTTCCACAACCACTACTACCTTGTATCGCAATACAATCTTTTGCATTTAAAGTAAGATTTAAATTTTCAAAGAGCGGATAATCAAAACTATGTCCAAGATTTTCCGCTCTTAAGAGTTCCATTTTTTAACCGATTAAAGTTGTGCAGCAACTTCAGCAGCGAAATCTTCAGTTTTCTTTTCTAAACCTTCGCCCACTTCAAAACGGATAAATTCTACTATTTCAATTTTTCCACCCAATTCTTTTTCTTTTTCAGCTATGACTTGCTCTATGGTTTTTTTATCATCCATTACATAAAATTGACCCATTAAAGTAAGTTTGCTATCAAGCTGTGAATTATCTGCTATAAAGCTATTCATTTTTCCCGGGATGATATTGTCCCAAATTTTTTCAGGTTTATTTTGAGCTTTAAGTTCAGCTTTGATATCTTCTTCAGCTTGTTTTAAAATTTCCTCACTAAGTTGCTTACGGCTTGCAAACTTAGGAATTTTATGCTCTGGTTTATTTGGATCTTTAAGCCTGCGTCTTTCTTCATTTTCTTTTTCAAGTTCTGCAACCAAAGCTTTATATTCGCTTTCTACAAATTCTAGATCTAAATCTTCATAACTTAAATAACTTGGTTTCATCGCGGCTATATGCATGCAAAGTTGTTTTAAGAAATCTTTAGATTTATTAGCCACTTCAGCATTATCACAAGCTGCAGCAATAATAACACCCACACGACCATTTGTATGAATATAGCCATTTACAATACCATTAGCACCAGCTTTTAAAGTCGCAAATCTTCTTACAACCAAATTTTCACCAATGGTTGCAATTTGACTTTTTAAATATTCTTCAAATTTCACACCATTAATTACACTAGTTTGAAGTTCTTCAACACTTTGTAAACTATTGCTTTGAATATGTGCTGTTGTATCTTTTGTTAAAGCAATAAATTGTTCATTTTTAGCTACAAAGTCGGTTTCTGAATTAATTTCGCTCACTGTTGCACTCGTAAAATCATCACTCACTTTTACACTCACCAAACCTTCAGCAGCAAGTCTATCAGCTTTTTTAGCTGCTTTACCCAAACCTTTTTCTCTTAAAAGCTGAACTGCTTTATCAAAATCTCCATTTGTTTCACTTAAAGCATTTTTACAATCCATCATCCCCGCACCTGTACTTTCGCGGAGTTCTTTTACCATTGCAGCAGTAATTTCAGCCATTATTCTTGCTCCCCACCGAAGTCTTCTTCACTCATTGCTTCATCTAAAACTTCTTTTTTTTCTTCATCAGTGATTTCTTTTTCTTCATTTGGTAAAGCTTCCCCATCTTGCTCTCTTAATGCTTTTCCTTCGTTAATTGCTTCAGCCATTTCTTGACAGAAAAGTTGCACTGAACGGATTGCATCATCATTTCCAGGAATTGGATAAGTTACAAGATCAGGATCACAGTTTGTATCAAGTGGAGCCACTACAGGAATTTTAAGTCTATTTGCTTCAGCAACTGCAATTTTTTCTTTCACCGTATCAATAACAAAAATCATATCCGGTTGAGTTTTCATATAACGAATTCCACCAAGATAAGCTAATAATTTTTCTTTTTTTCTTGTAAGCATTAAAGCTTCTTTTTTAGTTAGAAGTTTTATGCTTCCATCTTCTTCCATTTTTTCTATAACTTCTAATTTTCTAATTGACTGGCGAATGGTTCCAAAATTTGTCATCATACCGCCTAGCCATCTGTGATTTACATATGGCATACCACATTTTTCAGCGTATTCTTTAATCGCTCCGCCTGCTTGTTTTTTAGTCCCAACAAAAAGTATAGTTTTACCTTCTGCAGCAGCATCACGAACAATATTATAAGTATATCTAAAATATCTTAGGGTTTTTTGTAAATCAATTACATAAATACCTTTTCTTTCTCCAAAAATAAATTTTTTCATTTTTGGATTCCAGCGTCTTGTTTGGTGTCCAAAATGCACACCACATTCTAATAAATCTCTCATGCTAACCATGATTTTCTCCTTATAAATTTAGCTTTATTCCTCCACATCCCTTAATTTTCACAAGCTAAAAAGGATTGATGTGTGTGAAATGAAGCTAAAATTATATCGAATTTAAATTTAGTTTTTACTTATAAATATATTCTTTAGTAAGGCTAAGATTATTATTTATTTCTTTTGTAATTAAAAATTGAAATAAATCCACACTTCCAACACGAAATGCAGATGCACAAGAACGAAGATATAAATCCCACATTCTTATAAATTCCTCATCATACTTTTCTCTTACACGATCTAATGCTTTATTAAAATTTTGACTCCACATATCTAAAGTTTTTGCATAATGTATTCTTAAGCTTTCCGATAAAAGCAAATGAAAATCCCATTCACTCATAGTACTAACAACTTCTCTTAAAGATGGCAAATATCCTCCTGGAAAAATATATTTATCTATCCAAGCGTTTGTTTTACCTTCAAACATAGATAAAATTGAGTGTAAAAGCATAGAGCCTCCCGGCTTTAAAACTTGTTTTAATTTCATAAAATAAAGGCTTAAATTTTCTTTACCCACATGCTCAAACATTCCTACCGAAACAACTTTATCAAAATAATTTTCAAATTCTAAATCTTGATAATTTTGAAGTCTTATTTCTATTTTATTTTCTAGTTTAAATTCTTTTACCCTATCGATTGCTTTTTTATATTGTTCTTCAGAAATAGTAATTCCAACAACATTTACTCCATATTTTTGTGCAGCCATAACAGCAAGCCAGCCCCAACCACAACCTATATCTAAAAGTTTTTCTCCTGGTTTTAAATCCAATTTTTTGAGAGTATGATCGATTTTATTTATCTGGGCTTGATAAAGTGTATCGTTTGAATTTTGAAAATAAGCACAAGAATAACTCATGGTTTCATCAAGCCAAAGTTTATAAAAATCATTTCCAAGATCATAATGACTTTTAATATTTTTACTCTCTTGCTTTTGGGTTATTTTGCTTAAAATATTTTCTTTGTTTTTTAAAAATTTCTGATTAGAAAAATAATACAATACTTTAGCCATCTCATCATAATCACCTTTTATTTCAAGCTTAGATTCCATATAATGCTTTGCAAAAACCAAACTCGTATCTCCAAATAAATTAAAAAAAGGTATTTTTTCTTTAAAGATTAAAGAAAATTTAGCAGGTTTATTTCCAATAAAAAATTCTTCTTTATCCCAAAATACAATCTTAAAATCACCATAATTCCATTTTGAAAGAATAAATTTAATTATTTGTTTTTCGAACATAATATACTCCAATTAATAAAAATTATTAGTTGATAGTATCTCTTATTTATGATTAAATTTTAATAAAATGAGCTTAAAATGTAGAATGTTTCGCTATGTTAAATAGCGAAACATAAAAAATTAATGAAGTTTAGACCAAACAGATCGTTTCCAGCCTATAGCAAAAATACTTAAAATCACAAAGAATATCATAATATAAATTCCCGTGCTTTCTCTTTCTTCTTTTTTGCTATCGCCTACTTTTTCAATATAAGAAACAACTTTAGCTTGTGCAGCTTCTGTTAAACCTACCCTTGGCATAGCGGTTCCTGGAAGAAGTTTTTGCGTATTATTGATAAAATCATGCAAATACTGCTCTCCACGAGATCTAATCATCATAGAAAGATCAGGTGGAACTGAACCCAAATAATTTTTTAAATCATTATGATTTGATGGGGTAATAAAGCCATCATATTTTATATCATGACAACGACCGCAAGCTTCTATAAAAGTTGCTTTGTCTTTAGCAAAAGCAATTTCTTTTTCAACCAAAGCTGATTTTTCGTTAGCATCTTCGATTTTTGAATATTTAGCTTCTGCTTCTTGCTTAATTTTAGCATCTTCTTTAGCTTCAAATTTAACACTTACATCTTTTAGGTAAGCGATCACATTAGCTATATTTGCATTTACAACTTCTTCGCTATCTCCTGAAGTTTCATTATAAGCACTCATAATAAAAGCGTCACCGAATTTATGATCCACTTTTAAAGCAAGCGAAGGATTTATAATTAAAGCGGCTAAAAACTTCTCATCAAAAATAGCACCCGCTGAGCTAAGATCAGGTGGAATTACACCTAAAGAAGAATCAGTAATACTCGCGTCTATACCATCTTCTTTAAGTCCATGACATGCAAAACAATTGCTTTCAAAAAATTCTTTACCTTTGGCAACATTGCCTTTTGCAAAGTCTATTTTTGCAACTCTTGCCCAAAGATTTTCTACTTTAGCTAAATTTTCTTTAGCTTTATCAAGTTCTTTTTGGGCACTTTCTATTTTTTTACTATCATTTTCTTTTTTTGCTTCTTCTAAAGCAACTTCTTTTTGTGCTACTATACCCTTAGCATAACTTGTATCTTCGGCCGCAAAGTCAAAATTTGCAGGAGCAACATGAGGCTTCATTACAGAATGTGCGTAAGGTTCAACCCCCCAATACACAAGAGCAGTAAAAACTACTACTACTAGAAATATTTTTAACTCTCTCATTATTTAGCTCCTTTTCTTTCCATAATAGTTATTATAGGTAAAATTACTATGAGTAAAAGTAAAAATACTATAGAAGCATAAAAACCAACCCAAGCATTAACACCTGTTGGTGGTAATTTTCCATAAATAGTTAAAACTATCAAATCTATAAGCAACACCCAAAACCAAATAAAAAACAAAGGTCTTTCATGAGCTGGCTTAACCACATCACTTCTGTCAAGCCAAGGAAGCAAGAAGAAAATAACTTGAGCTATGCCAAAAGCAGCTAATCCTATATCAAAAGCTTTAAAACCTGCGATATCAAAGAAAAATCCTCTTAAAACCTCATAACTCCATAAGAAATACCATTCAGGATAAATATGTGCTGGAGTTTTAAGCGCATTGGCTGGATCGAAATTGATTGGATCCATAGCAAAATCAAATTTAAAACATACCAAATAAAAAAAGAAAATCATAAAAAGACAAATATACATAAAGTCTTTAGATAAAAATCCTGGCCAAAAAGGAATCACTTTAGAACCTTTTGTATCTCCTGCCATATATTTTTCAGCTTCTAAATCAAAGTCTAATTCTTCAGCAATTTCATTATTTACATGAGGAATTCTTAAAGAATAAAAGTGGAATGCAATAATGCTAATGATTACTATAGGAAGTAAACACACATGAAGCATAAAAAATCTTGTTAGTGTTGGATCGGAAACCGCATAATCTCCACGAATCCAAATAACTAATTCATCACCGATAAAAGGAATTCCACCAAAAAGGTTGGTAATAACTTGAGCTGCCCAATAACTCATTTGCCCCCAAGGAAGCATATAGCCGCTAAAAGCTTCAGCAGAAAATACCACAAAAAGCAGCATACCGCTTATCCAAATCATTTCTCTACCACGCTTATAAGAACCATAATAAATTCCTGTTAGCATATGGATATAAATGATTAAAAAGATCACAGAAGCAGCAACACCATGCATATGACGCCAAAGCCAACCATAATCAACTTCTTGCATAATAGTTTTATTTACACTATCAAAAGCAAGTGCGGTATCAGGCTTATAATACATTACAAGTAAAAGTCCTGTAACAAAAAGCACCGCGAAAAGAGTAGTTAAAATAACCCCCATAGCCCAAAGAAAATTAATTTGTTTTGGTATCCAGTATTTTACCATTAAAACATCAAGCAGTTTATGTACCGCAAGTCTTTGGTCAAGCCAATCCACTAATCCATTAGCCTTTCTAATATGTGCCATCTTAAGCCTCCGCGATCATTTTTTTATATTCTGGACCCTCTTCACCTAAAACAAGTTTGGTTCCATCTATTTTAAAAGGAGGGATATCAAGAGGTCTTGGAGGAGGTCCAAAAATATTTTTTCCACTTGTATCAAATTCCCCGCCATGACAGGCACATTTAAATATTTGCTCACTTGCTTGGTAAGCAGGGATACAACCTAAATGTGTGCAAAGTCCTATTACTACGGTGTATGCAGCATTATCTACAACAACATCGCGTTTCCCGTCCTTTGCCATATTTGCATCTTTTTTTAAGATAAAAATTGGTTTTTTACGCCATTCTATGGTTCTAAGCTCTCCTTCTTGCATTCCTGATAAATCTACTGTAGTAAAACCTGCAGCTTTAACACTTGGAAGTGGATCCCAAGTTTTTTTCATCGCAACGAGTGAAAAAACGCCGCCCACAGCAGCTACCGTTCCAAATGCAAAACCCATAAAGCTTCGTCTACTTTCAGATGTAGCCATAACTTGTCCTTTCATTTTTTATTTAAACAAATTATTAGTTTATCCAAAATAAAATAAATTTTTTCTTTGTTTGTTAAGTTTTTACTTTAATATTGTAAAACAAGCCCGAAAAGAGAGCAAAAAAGCACAGGAATGGTGATTAAAAAACCAAATTTTAAATATTGCCATAAAGAAATATTAATTCCTTTTTTTACTAAAAGCCCAAGCCATAGCAAAGTCGCTAAAGATCCTATAGGAGTAAGCTTTGGACCTATATTAACCCCTAAAAGATGTGCATATATCATCTCTTGTTTAAAACCTTGTAGTGCTAAATCGCCTATTAAAGTCATGGGTAAATTATTAAAAATAGAAGAAAGAAAAGCTGAAATCAGTCCTGTGCCAAAAATAGCAGTAATTTGATTAGAAGATAAAATTTGATATATGAATTTTAAAATATCGCTCACCCCCGCTTTATGCAAAGCAAAAACGACTATATAAAGTCCAAAACTAAAAACAAAAATACCATAGGGCGTATGTTTTATGATTTTAAAAGATTCTTTTCCTTTTATAAAATAAATCAAAATCCAAAAAAGCAAGGCACCACCTAAGGCAAAAAAACCTATATTTAAATCATAAATTTCACCGATAAAAAAACTTGATACAAAAGTCAATAAATAAAAAACACAAAAGATAAAAACTTTTATAGAAATAGTGTCTTTTTCTACGATATTAAGCTCAAGTTCTTTGGGTAATATTTTTGCAAAAATTAAAAATACCATTATAATGGTAGAAATTAAAACAAATAAATTGGGTAAAAACATTGTTTTAGCAAATTCTAAAAAATCAAGCCTAAAATAACTTGCTGTGATAATATTGGTTAAATTTGAAATCACTAAAGCATTTGAGCTCGCATCACTTAAAAAAGAAACACTTAATAAAAATGCACCTAAAATAATATTTTCTTTGTAATTTTTAAAAGTGGAAAAAAGTGCAATCACAATAGGCGTGATAATCAAAATAGCTCCATCATTACCAAAAAATGCCGAAAGAAAAAATACGAAAATAAGCAAAAAAAGCATTAATTTTTTAGTATGAATTGAGTGAAAATTTTTTATTTTTGAAAAATGCAAAATTCTTTTAGCAATAAAATTAAAAAACCCTAATAATTCTAAACTAAAAGATAGTATGATAAGCCCCATTAGCGTCAAAGAACTATCCCAAACAAGACTTAAAACGAATTTTGCATCATCTAAATTTACAAGACCAAAAGCAAAAACAAAAAAAGCCCCTATAGTAGAAATCATCCATAAAGGCAAATTAAATGGACGCCAAAAAAGCAAAATTAAAGTGCTTAAAAAAATTACTCCAGCAAACATTTAAGTTTTTTTCTTTTGCATTTTAATGTAAATTTGCAAAATATCTAAAGCCGCAGGAGTAATCCCACTAATCTCACTGGCCGCAAAAAGCGTTAAAGGCTGATGCTTTTCAAGCTTTTCTACCACTTCATTACTAAGCCCACTCACGCTTTTAAAATCAAAATCTTTTGGGATTTTTAAATTTATTAAATCCTTCATTTTTTCAACTTGAGCTTTTTGCATACTAATATAATGATAATATTTAGCTTCATTTAAAATTTCTTTTAAAGAATATTCGTCCATATTTTCAAAAATTTCATCTAATTTTTTTAATTTTTCTATATCAAAACTAGCTCTTGCAACGATTTTTTGCAAAGTAACTATAGAAGTGATTTTTTCTTCTCCTAACTTCGCTAAAAATGCATTATTTTCATTATTTGGCGTAAATTCTTTTTCAAGAAGCAAATTTAAACCTTTTTCACTATTTATGCGGATATTTTCTATAAAATTAGAAGAATTTTCATCCAAAAGTCCAAATTCTTTACCATATTTTCCAAGTCTAACTATAGCATTTTCTTCTCTTAAAAGTAATCTGAATTCAGCCCTTGAAGTAAACATTCTATAAGGCTCTTTTGTGCCTTTAATCACCAAATCATCGATCAAAACTCCAATATAAGCTTCATCTCTACGCAAAATAAAAGGTTCTTTATTATCAAGTGCTAAAACCGCATTTACTCCCGCCATAAATCCTTGTGCAGCAGCTTCTTCATAACCTGTTGTGCCATTAATCTGTCCCGCACAATAAAGATTTTTTATTTTCTTGGTCTCTAAAGTATGATAAAGCTCGGTTGGCTCTATATAATCATATTCTATCGCATAGCCAAAACGCGTAATTTTAGCGTTTTCAAAGCCTTTTACAGAAGCAAGCATTTCTTTTTGCACCTCATAAGGCAAAGAAGTAGAAAAACCATTAATATAATATTCCGTTGCGTCAATGGTTTGAGGTTCAACAAAAAGATGATGACTTTCTTTATCCACAAAACGATTGATTTTATCTTCAATAGAAGGGCAATACCTTGGCCCCACACCTTCAATCTGTCCTGTAAAAAGTGGGGCACGATAAAAATTATTTTTAATGATTTCATGAGTGTTTAAATTGGTTCTTGCAATATAACAAGGAAGTTGAGTGGGATTAAAATTTTTAGTTCTAAAGCTAAAAGGTTTCGGATTTTCATCGCCATATTGAATTTCTAAAACACCAAAATCAATACTTTTTGCATCCACTCTTGGACAAGTTCCGGTTTTTAATCTTCCCATTTTTAAATTTGTGCTTAATAAATTTTCGCCTAAATTTGTAGAAGCAAGTTCGCCTACGCGACCTGCAGTGAGTTTATTTTCGCCTATGTGGATGAGCCCATTTAAAAAAGTTCCCGTAGTTAAAATAATTTTTTTTGCCAAATATTCATTTTTTAAATTTGTTTTAACCCCTATAACGCAATCTTTTTCAAAGATAAGCTCTAATACTTGTTCTTGTGAAATTTCTAAATTAGCCAAATTTAAAAGCTTATTTCTGGCGATAATGCGATATTTATCCATATCAATTTGTGCTCTACTTCCACGCACCGCAACGCCTTTACTTTCATTTAAAATGCGAAATTGAATTCCTGCTATGTCAGTGATTTCACCCATCAAACCACCCATAGCGTCAATTTCTTTTACCAAATGCCCTTTTGCAAGTCCACCTATAGCAGGATTACAACTTGCAGCACCAATTTGCTCTATAAGAGTGGTTAAAAGCAAAGTCTTTTTGCCCATTTTTGCAGCAACTCCGCTTGCTTCAATCCCTGCGTGACCGCCACCTATAACTATAATATCATACATTTTAAACCTTGGGAAATTAAATTTAAGAGAAAGATTATATAATATTTAGGCTTAAAGCAAACCGCTTTAAGCCTTTTGATTTTATTTAGATTCTTGAAGAGAAAATACTAATTCATTATAACTTTTTCCTGCTTTTTTGCAAAAATCACTCAATATTTCAATACCTTTGTTTATACCTTGTTGCTCGGCTCTTAAAAGATCATTATAAAGCTGCTCTATGATACCTATTGCATTTTTATTTGGCATACGACGCACAGAATAGTATCCAATAATATTATTATTTACATCTATAGAGGGGGTTACATTAGCAAAAACCCAATAATAATCATCGTTTTTAGTTTTATTTTTAACATAGGCAAAAATTTCCTTACCTTCCTTCATATAATCCCATAAAAATTTAAAAACGGTTTTTGGCATATCTTTATGTCTTACTATATTATGTGGCTTATGTAAAACTTCTCCCATGGTATAGCCTGCATACTTTAAAAAATCATCATTTGCATAAACTATTTTTCCCTTTAAGTCTGTTTTTGATGTAATCAAACTATCTTCTTGTAAAAAAATTTCTCTTGACATTATATTTTCCTTAAAGTTTTAATTTATCTAAAATATCGGCACTTTTTTGCTCTAGTGCTTTAATATCCTTAACAATTGTATCATAAGCTTTTTGATCAATATATTCTGCGGCTGATTCTTCTATGGCTTTTTGAGCATTGTCTTTTATAAAATCTTTTGCCGAATTTAAATCCGATTCTGATGCAAGCTCATTGATAATATTTTTAGCTCTTTCATCTTGACAAAGATTAGAGATTGGATCCACGCTAGAAAGATTGAATTTCTGCGCACCATTGAGATTAAGATAAATATTAGATTTATAAAGAATATGATCAATTTTAACCACAGATAAAATAAGTCTTTTCGCAAAAGCACCAAAATCTCTTCCTAGTGCTGAACTATTCTCCTCTAAACCTCTAAACGCTTGAGAAAATTTATTGATTCTTTCTTCGGATTCACTTACTATATTAAAGACTTGCTCGCTACCACTTTGGATGTTAATAAAATCTTGTTGCATGGTTTGAATAGCAATAGAAATTTCACTTGTAGATCTTTGTGTTCTTTCAGCTAGTTTTCTAACTTCATCAGCCACAACAGCAAAACCGCGACCATGCTCTCCTGCTCTTGCAGCTTCAATTGCTGCATTTAATGCAAGCAGATTGGTTTGATCAGCTATATCGCGGATTACTTCGACCACAGAAGTAATATTTTGTGAATTAGCTACGAAAGTTTGCACTGTTTCTTTACTAGAATTTACCACTTCCATTAAAGATGCCATAGCATTTTGCAAAGAATCCACTTCAGAGCCATTTTCAGTCGCTGTATGCTGGATATTATCAACTGTGTCATAAACATTTTTCATTACACTGATATCTTGATTTAAAGAATTTGAGATTTGAGACATATCTTTATTTTGATTTCCAAGACTTAAATCCATCAAAGTTCTTGATAAAGCATTTTTAAAAGTCGATCTTGCTGTAATCTCAATATTTGCTAATGCTTTGTTGATAAATTCAATATTATGTGCAAAAATTCCTTTTAAACCCTCAGGCAAAGCTTTGCGGTAAAACTCACCTTTTTGAGAACAAGAAATAGAAGTATTGATTTCTCTTAAATAAGCCTCTAAGCCATCTATAGTGTTATTTAAATTATCTGAAATTTCAGCAAGTTTTTTGCTCTTTGTTTTAACATAAATAACCCTATTATCAAAATTACCCTCTTTTAACTCCTTGCAAAGATCATATAATTTATCTATCATCACTTGCTCATCTTTATAGCAAAAAAGAAGATAAAACAATAATGCAATAATTAAAATAAAAATCACTGCTCCAATATAAGCATGGACAAGAGTCCCAAAGATACCTAAGAAACCTAGAAAAACAGCCAAAATAAATCCATTTTTCATCAAATTTAATTCCTTTCTGTGTAATGTGTAAATATATATTTTTGTAATTTATATTACTAAAATATATTTTAAGGGGCTTTAATTATATATAATTTTATATTAAATGTATCTTAATTAATTATTTTCTTGTAAGTTAAAAATGAGCTGATTGTAGCTTGTTTTATAAGAATTTACTATTTCATTTAGAGCCTTAAGCCCTGCATTAATACCGCCTTGCTTTTCTTTCTCTAACAAAACCTGATACACTTCTTGTATAAGTGGTAAAACTTTTCGATTTGGAGCACGACGAACAGAATAATAATTTATAATATTACCTTGAGCATCAAAAGAGGCTGTTACATTAGCAAAAACCCAATAAAATCTCCCATCTTTAGCTTTATTCTTCACAAAAGCAAAAATTTCTTCACCTCTTTGTATATAATCCCACAGGCATTTAAAAACGGTTCTGGGCATATCTTCATGTCTTACTATGCTATGAGGTTTTTTCAAGAGTTCATCAACTCTATAACCTGCATATTTTAAAAAATCATTATTTGCATAAATAATATTTCCCTTAAGATCTGTTTTTGAAGTGATTAAAGCATCACTATTTAATATTATTTCTTCCATAAAAATTTAAATTCCATCATTTTAAAATAAAAAGTTTCAAAATTCTTATAAATATTTAATAACAAAAAGTAAATTTATATAAAAAAATAGATAAAATTATTATTAAAATAAAACTTTATTAATTTAAAAT
>NZ_NFNY01000129.1 GCF_002179165.1 Campylobacter jejuni | reverse complement strand
CAAGGAAAATAGATGAATCTTTGGGATAAGAAAGCTAAAAATTACGCAAGATATAGTGAAGAATTAAATGATGTGCAAAAAAGCTTAATAGCAGAAAATAGCTAAAAAGCTTTTTTCTTAAATTTTCATTTTCCTAATAGAGGATTAGAATTTCCAGAACCTTTTATTTTATATTTTTTAACCACCACACCTTTAGAATTAAATTCAAAAACAGTGCTTTCATCAACATTTCCACCAAAAGGATTATTACTGATTTTTGTAAAATCATAATACCAAAGCTCCCTATTTCCTAAATTTGTTTTACGAGCAGGATAGCCTACGATTTGTTCCACATCACTTTGTTTGCTTTTATTGACAACGATAGAATTAAACTTTTGCTCACTCACTTCAGTTCCGGTAGTATAAGCACAAGCGACCATAAATAAAGCTAAAAAAGAAAAGATAATATATCTCATTGTTCTTCCTTTTCTTTTTGAGCAAAAGCTTTAGCAATTTTTTTATCTGTTTTATATTGATTAAGTGCGAAAACCGCCCAAATCATCGCAGGCAACCAACCAACAAGAGTGATTTGCAAAAAAAGACATATAATTGCAGCAAAAGGTTTTCCTATAGTAAAAAAACCCAACCAAGGTAAAAAAATACAAATAATTAATCTCACTTTTTCTCCTTAAGAGGTATATTAAAAAGACATTATACCCCCCCCCATTAATCTAAACTGAAATTTTAACTTTTTTGATTACTTTTTTTAAAAAAAGTAGATATGAAATAAATTATTTTTACAAAAAAAAGAATAATATTTAATATTTATAAAAATTATATATAGAATAAA
>NZ_NFNY01000048.1 GCF_002179165.1 Campylobacter jejuni | reverse complement strand
AATTATAATTTTGTAAATAAGATTTACTCCTAAAAATTTAAAATAAAGAACCACTAAAAATCAAAACAAGCCAAAAAGAACTAAAGTCATTTTTTCCTTTCTAAAATAAATTCTCATTGCCTCTTTTAAGCATTAAAAATTAAAGGAGCAAAGATGAGAATTTGTCATTCTAAAGATAGAGTTAATATCACACTTTCAAAAGATGAATATCATAAAAGTAAAAACGAAATTAAAACTTTAAAAG
>NZ_NFNY01000138.1 GCF_002179165.1 Campylobacter jejuni | reverse complement strand
AAACCCTAGTCTGCCTTATAAGATTATTAAGTCTATCCATTATAGAATCAGCAAAAGAATTTATACTTTCACTGCTTGCTTTCCAACCATTAGCTTTTGCTTGATTAAACTGATTATCAAACCAAGCTCCACCACTATCTACATATATATTTTGCCATTTAACCCCTTTTTCCATTGCATATATACTTGCATCAAGCCAACCATCTTGTGCATAGCCTTTTAACAAACTTGCAAAATCTACTTTGCCTGTCATAATGTCGTCTAAGGAAATATCAAAAGAGGGATTTGCTTTCATTTCTTGCTCAAATTTTGCTTCTAAAACTTTTGCTTCAGGACTAAAAACAACTTGATTTGGAGATGGAATAGGCGAATAAGACTTTAAAAAACTCATAAATAAAGCTTCTTTAGAATAACTTCCATCTTCATTTTTTGGATAAACTGACATATCAGGATTAAATCCGCCTTCTTTTGAAGGTCCTTGCTCCATACTTTGTGGAGAAAAGTCAAGTTTTACCCAATTAATCCCTAGACCCGCAATACAATCAAGCTCTTGTGCTTCTTTAAGTTGTTCTGCATTAAATATATGTGTTACAATTTTTTCTTGGTTTTCATTACAATTATAGTTTAATCCTTTTGGTAATTGCTCTAAATCTGCTTCGCTAAAACTTGTTTTATCATTTGGAAATGCACTTATTACTTGATTAAAGCTATTATAATAGGATTTAACAATGGAAGCCATATCAAAACTATTATAATGGTTTCCACTGGTTGCACCAGCCATATTATTTTGATTAAATCTCTCTATCTCATCCAAAGTAGATTTATGTATTTTAAAATCTTCAGGTAATCCTGCGGCTTTGTTAAAATCACTCCCCA
>NZ_NFNY01000085.1 GCF_002179165.1 Campylobacter jejuni | reverse complement strand
TTTAGTAATTCATTATAAGTAGGATTGCTTATCATTTTAGGTAAATTATAAACAAATTGTTCTATACCTTGCAAGGCATCTAGTGGATCGTTTCCATGTGAAATGATAGCATTTTTAAAGCCTTCAGTTAAATTTTTATTAAGCTCTAAAACATCTTTTTGGCATCTTTCGTAATAATTACTTGTTAATTCTAAAAAATAAATTCTAGCAAAATTAAAAAAAGATTGATTTGAACAAAAATCAGAATAAAAATCTAAATTTAAATGCCCTTGATACAATATCATCAACCTATTATTTTCCAATTCCTTAGAAAAATCTAAAATATGAAACATCATCCAAAGAATTTCTAAATCCTTTTC
>NZ_NFNY01000108.1 GCF_002179165.1 Campylobacter jejuni | reverse complement strand
CTTATCTCCTTTTTTCTAGCTTCTCCCAATGGAAACTATCACACAGAAACAATAGACTTTGAAGCCTTAGCTAATGAAAACATACAAATCCCAAAAGTTTATGATTTTAATCATCTCATCCCGCCTGTAGAACTTTATAAAGAAATCATAGATGAGTATTGTGCAATAATGGATCCTAGAAAACTTGCCCCACTACAAAAACAAATCAGTGATTTAAACAGTGGTTTAGCTAAAGCAAGAATTCACTCTCATCTTTCTTATAAACTAGGAACTACTTTAATAGAAAATTCAAAAAGTATATTAGGCTATATAAGAATGCCTTTTGTATTATCTTATATAAAAGATAAACATCAAAAAGAACAAAAAGCTTATGAAATAAAAATAAAAGAAAATCCAAATTCAGCTTTACCACCTTTAGAAAGCTATGCTGATTATAACGAAGCTTTAAAAGAAAAAGAATGCTTTACTTATAAACTTGGACAAGCACTCATTAAAGCTCATAAAAACTGGTATGGGGGGGG
>NZ_NFNY01000104.1 GCF_002179165.1 Campylobacter jejuni | reverse complement strand
TTTTTAATCGATTTAAATATAAAATTTATAATATATTATCTAAAGGTATTTTTATTATTTTAGCAAAATTAAAAATTTAAGGAAAATAATGTTGAAATTTTTTTGTAGCACAATATTGTTAACTTCTTTGCTTTTGGCACAAAATTTGATGATTTCTACAAATCAAAATGATGTTTTTCAAAAGGAGCAAAATTCCAGTCAAAAAAACAATTTGATTAAAAAAATTAAAATTCCAACTCACTAACACGAATGCAAAATAATATTCCATTAGCTCAGTTAAGCAAAGGCTATCGTTATAATAGTGATTCTTTGCTTTTGGCAAATTTTATTTTGGAGTTGGGCATAAAAGGTCAAGTTTTAGATGTGGGTGCAGGATGTGGTATTATAGGAATTTTACTTAAGAAATTTCATACCAATTTGGATTTATCTTTGCTTGATATTCAAAAGGAAAATATAGATTTAATTGAAAAAAATTTGAAGCAAAACAATATTAATGCAAATATCTTTCACAATGATTTTAAATTATTTAAAAGTGAAAATAAATTTGATTTTTTGGTTTGCAATCCCCCTTTTTATAGGAATGGGACTTGCGAAAGTGATAATTTACACAAAAATATAAGTAAATTTCAAAAATATTTATCTTTAAATGATTTTATAAAGCAAGCCAACTCTTTATTAAAACCCAGAGGAGTTTTGTATTTTTGCTATGAATCTTTTGCCTTAGCTCAAATTTGTTCCATCTTAGAAAATAAAAAGCTAATATTGACTAAAATATGCTTTGTGCATACCCATAAAGAAAAACGAGCAAGACTTGTTTTAATACAAGCCAGAAAAGGCGTGAAATCTCTTTGTGAAATTTTACCTCCTTTTTTTATGTATGAAAATGGAAATTTAAGCAAACAGATGCAAGAAATTCACTCTAGGTTTAGGTTAGAAAGTTATGATATTTAATAAAAATTTTTCTTACGGATTTAATGAAAATGCTTGTAAAGAATGTGGTGGAAAATGTTGCACGGGAGAGAGTGGAAATATCTTTGCAAATAAAGAAGAGCTTAAAGCTTTAAGAGAGTATTTGAAACTAGATGAAAAAGAATTTGCTTCAAAATATCTAAGAAAAGTGGGCTTTAGAATGAGTTTTAAAGAAGTCAAATTTGAGGATGGATTTGCTTGTATTTTTTTTGATCAAGTGCAAAAAAATTGTTCAATTTATGATTTTCGTCCAATGCAGTGTCGCACATTTCCTTTTTGGGAATATTTTAAAACACATCAAGAGGAGTTAAAAAAAGAATGTATCGGAATTTGTTATTTGTCTCAATAAGCTTTTTTTTGGTTGCTTGTACGAGTTCAAAAACTATAGTAGCATATCCAAATTATCAGCAACAAAAAAGTAATGATTTTGATTTAAGAATTATGCAAGCTTATAATTATGAATATTTTAATCAATATAAAGAAGCTAGAAATGAATTTTTAGCACTTTTTAATGATTACAATATTACGATTTTCTTAGAAAATGCTTTTTTGCTAACTTTGGTTAATGATCTTGATAAAAAAGAAGAAATTAATAATATTTCAAAGCCTTATTTGGATAAGAATGATAATCTTAAACGACTCAGTACGCTTTATGCTTTAAATTCTAATAATATTAAAGATGCTCAAAAACTTGGAAAAGAACTTTTAAATAAAAAGAATGATGACCCTAGAAATTTAGAGCTTTACGGGGATATTTTAATGCGTCAAAATCATCTAAAAGATGCTATAAAATACTATCGTTTAGCGTATAATCAAATTCAAAATGAAGAAATATTATTTAAACTTATAGGTGTTTATGCGATTTTAAATGATACTTTAAATGTAAAGAAATTATTAGAAAATTCAAGGAAAACATATGGTTGCACGCTTAAAACTTGCGTTTTATTAGCAAAAATTTACAATGATGAAAAGAATGAAAAAGCTTTGCAAGAAATTTATATAGAGCTTTATGATATCACAAAAAATAAAAATTTCATTTTGGCTTTGATTGAGCTTTTAAATTCACAAGATAAAAATCAAGAGGCGTTGCAAATTGCTTTAAAATATAATGTAGATGATGATATTAAGCTTTATTTGTATCAAAGATTAAAATTATATACAAAAGCAAAGGAGTTGAGTATGCAAATTTATGAGCATACTCGTAATAAAGAATATCTTTTGCGTGCAGCTATTTTTGAATTTGAAGGGGCGAATTTAGAGAAAAAAATCACACCTAAGCTTGTAAATTCAGTAAGGGAAAAATTTGCTAGGGCTATCGATGAAAAAAGTGATGCTTTATATTTAAATTATTATGGCTATTTGCTTATAGATTACGATTTGGATATAAAGAAAGGAATGCAATTAGTTGAGCTTGCATTAAAGCAAGATCCGCAAAATTTTTATTATCTAGATTCTTTGGCTTGGGGATATTATAAATTGGGCGATTGTGATAAAGCTTGGGATATTTTAAAGCAGACTTTAGTGGATAAAGAATTTGCAAATTCTGATGAAAGTAAAGCACATATAAAAGCAATAAAGGCATGTAAAAATCAATGATTTTGGATAAAATTTATGAAAAAACTAAGCAGGATTTAAAGGAACGCAAAAAGAAATTACCTTATGATATGCTAGGGCGTTCTTTATCTTCTAATCCTTTTTTTCCAAAAGATGTTAAAAAAGCCTTAAAAAGGATAGAAAAAGAGATAAAAATCATTGCTGAAGTAAAAAAAGCCAGTCCAAGCAAAGGTGTTATAAGGGAAAATTTTGACCCTTTAAATATAGCTTTAAATTATGAAAAAAATAATGCCACCGCTATTTCAGTTTTAACTGAACCTCATTTTTTTGAGGGAGCTTTGGAAAATTTAAGTCTTATACGCCGCTATACAAAACTTCCTTTACTCAGAAAAGATTTTATTTTTGATGAGTATCAAATTTTAGAGGCTTTAGTTTATGGAGCAGATTTTATTTTGCTTATTGCTAAAATGTTAAGCATAAAAGAGCTTAAAAAACTTCTTGAATTTACTAGACATTTGGGACTTGAAGCTTTAGTAGAAATCCATGATAAAGAAGATTTAAGTAAAGCGATTTTCGCAGGAGCTGATATTATAGGTATAAATCATCGAAATTTAGATGATTTTTCTATGGATATGAATTTGTGTGAGAAGCTTATTCCACAAATTCCAAATTCAAAAATTATCGTTGCAGAAAGTGGTTTAGAAAATAAAGATTTTTTGGAACATTTGCAAAATTTAGGTACTGATGCTTTTTTAATTGGAGAATATTTTATGTCTCAAACTCACGAAGGAGAGGCTTTAAAAGCCTTGCTTTAAAAAGGAAATAAAATGCAGTATTTGTATGCACCGTGGCGAAGTGATTATTTTGAAAAAGAAAAGAGCAAATGTCCTTTTTGTGATTGTGCTAATAAAATCAAAAGTGATGAAGAATTAGGGGTAATTTTTAGAGCCAAGCATTGTTTTGGTGTGATGAATAAATACCCTTATTCTGCAGGGCATTTTATGATTATTCCTTATTTACATGAAGAACATATAGAGAATTTAAGCAATGAAATTTGGCAAGAAATAAGTGAATTTGTGCGTTTAGGTGTAAAAATTTTAAAAAATGAAATTCATGCAAGTGGGGTAAATATCGGTATGAATTTGAGTAAGGATGCGGGAGCAGGAATTGCGATGCATTGCCATTATCATTTGGTTCCGCGTTGGGCAGGAGATACAAATTTTATTACAACTATTGGTGAAACAAGGGTTTGTGGCGTAAATATAGAACAAATTTATCAAAAACTTGTTTTGGCTTTTAAAAATGTTAAATGAAGTAGAATTTTTAGAGTTTCAAAAAGAAAATTTTTCTCTTTTAATTGATGCAAGAAGCCCTAAAGAGTTTTTGCATTCTCATTTGATAGGAGCTTTAAATTTTTATGCTTTAAATGATAAAGAGCATGAAGAAATTGGCATAATTTATAAGAAAAATCAAGCAGAGGCTAAGGCTAAAGGGGCGAGTTATATTTGTCAAAATATGTCAAAGCATATTTTGGATATTACGCAAAGAATTCGTATAGGAGAAAAAATAGGAATTTATTGTTCGCGTGGGGGTTTGCGTTCAAAATCAATCGCAGTGATTTTAAGCGAGCTAGGCTATAGAGTAGTGCGTTTAAAAGGCGGTTTTAAAGCTTATAGAAGCTTTTTAATGCAGTATTTTGAAAATGAATCAAATTTGATATTTTTTGCTCTTTGTGGCAATACAGGATGTGGTAAAACTGAGCTTTTAGAACTTTTGCCACATAAATTAAATTTGGAAAAAATGGCAAATCATTTAGGCTCATCTTTTGGCGATATTTTAGGAGTTCAACCAACACAAAAGGCTTTTGAAGCAGAACTTTTTCATATTTTAAACGATTTAAAAGATTTTGTTTTTATAGAAAGTGAAAGTCGTAAAATCGGTGAAATTATCCTGCCTTTAAAGCTTTATGAAAGTATGCAAAAAGCGGTAAAAATTCATTGTTTTTGTTCTTTGGAAAATCGCATTAAAAGGATACAAAAAATTTATCAAGAAAAAATGACTCCTTTGAAATTTCAGGAATGTCTTGCTAAAATCAGTCCTTATATCAGTGTAAATTTTCGTCAGGATTTGCTAAAAAGTTATGAAAAAGAAGAATGGCAAAGGCTTATTGTTTTGCTTTTAAAATATTATGATAAAACTTATAAAAAGCCCAAAAGAATAGATTTTGAGCTAAATACTGATGATATTTTGAGAGCTAAAAATGAACTTTTGGGATATTTAAAGCAAAAATTTAATTACTCATAGCAGTAATTTTTGGTTACCACTTCTCCTTTTTTATTGATTAGATTAAAATTTTTATTTTGAGCTATCATCATACATTTACCAGCGTATCCTAAAAATTCATCATAAAAATAAGGCAAGATTGGCTTACCTTTTTTATCTATAAAATACCATCCCTTGTTTGATTTAAAAGTTATAATGCCTAAAATTTCACTATATTCTCCTAAATTTTCATAAGATTTGCGTGCTGTTTTATCGTTAGTAGAGCTATTATTATCTTTTAATTCTTGCGTTGAAAAACGCAATAATTCTTCATTTTTAAGCACTTTTGCATTTTTATCTATAAAATTCCATTTTCCCATCTTTTTCTATCATAAAAAAATCTTGCTTGTTAGAATGAGTTTTAATAGGCTTTATATCATCAAGTTGCGGCGGTATGAACATCTTGGCTTTTTGATTGATAAGTCCCCATTTATAATCATTCTTTTCATCGAATCTAGCCGCTATGATTTCATCGCTTAAATATATCACATCGATAAATTGTGGTTTGATGATGAAATTTTTATCATCATTACTATAAACAAATCCATGTTTATCAACTACTTCGTGTGCAAATAAATATCTTTTTTCAAGAAGCAATTTTAGATATTTACAAGCTTGTTTATCTTTTAAATCGCAAGCTTTTTGATACATCGTTTTTGCTTTTTCAAATCTAAGTTGCAAAGTATCCATAAGCTCATATTCATAGATAATGCCCAAAGATACATAAACCGCTAGAATTATTATTTTCACAAGATTTTTTTAAAGAATCAATACTTTTATAATCAAAAGCACTAAAAAACAATGCCAAAAAAAGCATAATTAAAATTTGAATTTTTTCACTTTTTGCCTTTGATTATTCTATAAATTCGCCTTTAGTATTAATAAATTTCATTTCTTTACCCGTAAAAACTTTAGCCCTCATATCATCTTCAAAACTCCAAACATAATCAAATCGCGGTTCGATGATTTCGCCATTTTCGCCAATAAAGCCGAATTTATCATTAAGTCTAATTTTTGCAAAACCATTAATAAATTCTTTACCAATATAATCATATTTTGGCTCTAAAATAGTGTGTAAATTCTTATCTAAAAGTCCTATTTTATCATCGAGTATAATTTTATAATGATTTTTGTCAAATTCTTTAAATTCTTCAAATTTAGGTAAAATCAGCCAATTTAAATTCTCATCCATTATGCCAATTCTATCAGCTATAATAACACTGATAAAATTATCATATATTTTTACATAATCAAATTTAGGAGAAATCAGCCAATTTAAATCCTTATCCATTATACCTGTTTTATCATTGATAGAAGCGATAATAAAATTCTTATATTCTCGCACGGAATCAAAAGATAAACTAGAGGCAAGCTTGTTATCTTTTATATTAAAAATTCGGTATCTACCGCGTTCTATAACTAAATAATATTTATCCATGAGTACTCTAACATCATTATAAGAAAAATCAATGCCCCATTTTTTGGCTTTTAATTGAATATCAAATAAAATTTTACCCTTCTCATCAATAAAGCCATATCGATTATCTTGCTTGAATTTAAAAGGATAATCATTAGTATCTATATCATCAAATTGTGGTTCTAAAACAATTTCGCCTTTTTTATCGATAATGCCCACTTTACCTTTTTCGCTGATTTTATAAAATCCATTAGAGAATTTATAAATTGCTTTATATTGCGGCTTGATGATAACTTTGCCTTGCATATCCATGGCACCATAATACACACCATCAGAAATGATAAAACCCACATCTTTATCAAAATATTTTATAAGATATTTTTGAGGTTCAATGATCCATTTTCTATGATTATCTATAACTCCAAATTTATCCTCTTTTTTTACCGCAAAAAATATTTGCTCTTTACTTGCAGATAAATCTTTATTTGCCTCTCTCATTTTGCTGAGTTCTACACTAGATTTTGCAAGTGGTTCAATATAATAAATACTATCAAATTCAAAAGGTAAGATTAAATCGCCTTTTAAGTTGATAAGCCCAGATTTTTCATATCTAACAAGTTTAACTTCCATAAAACCATACTTAAAAGAAACAATCATATCAAATTGATTAGGGATAACAAACTCTGCATTTTTATTGATAAAACCTATTTTACCTTTGGTTTTAACAAGATACATATTACCTTTTGAAAAACAAGTCGATATATCATCATATTTTATAGGCACGATAAGTTCTGCTTTATCATTGATAATTCCGTATTTTCCATTTAAACCAATTATGTTGGCTCTGCATTCATTATAAATTCGATCAAATTTTGGCTCTAAAACAAAACGATGATTTTTTATATCAAATATACCTTCTCTACCTTGAAAAGATACTTCTACAAGATTATTAGAAAAATTAAATATACTATCAAATTTAGGCTCTAATATAATTTGTTCGCTTTTTATATCAAATAATCCTCGTTTTTCATCAACGACCACTTCAAAAACATTATTTTGTAGATAGGATATTTTATCAAATTTAGGCTCTATAATCACTCGTGTTTCTTTATTGGCTAGGCCTACTCTTAAGTCCTTTTCTAACAAAAATGTTTCATTATTATAGTCTTTTATATAATCAAATTGTGGCTCTAAAATCTTGCCATCAAAATTTACAATGCCGTATTTTTTATCTTTTTCAACAATAGCGGCATTTTTAAGTTGTTTTATGTAATCAAATTTAGGTTTTAGAAAAAATTCTCCTTTTGTGTTGATAAGCCCCCATTTCTTATTCAATTTAACTCTAGCAAATCCATTTTCAAAATCGTATATCTCATCAAATTTGGTTTCTATTAACGCTTCGCCATTTTCATCAACAAAACCCCATTTCTTATTTAGCTTTACCTTAGCAAATCCTTCATTAAAATCAGCTACATCATCATATTTAGCTTTTATAATCATTTTACCATTTTCATCAACAAAACCCCATTGATCTTTTAACTTAACTGCTGCAAAACCCTTTTTAAAATCTTGTATGGAGTCAAATTTGGGCTCAACAATGATTTTACCTTCGTTATCAATAAAGCCAGCTTTGCCTTTGATATAAATTCTTTTAAGCTTTCCTTCGTCGAAAAAAATATTATTTTTCAAATACGGGTTATCTTCATCGCCAAATTTTTGATCAAATATCATTTTTCCACTTGAATCAATCAATTTCCACTTCCAATACCACTTTGTTTTAATAACACTATCACGAGCATATGTTTTTTTACTAATTTCTATAATTTTACTCGCCATTTTTGCTTTAAAAACATTATCGCTAAAATAAAGTATATCATCAAATTGAGGTTCTATGATGAAATTTCCACTTTTATCAATGAGTCCGAATTTTTCATCTTGCATAACCCTTGCAACGCCATTTTTAAAATTTAGGGCTAAATCAAATTGCGGCTTAATTATAACCGAATCATTTTGATCTTTAAAACCAAAATAACCATTATCAAAAAATACTTTCCATTGATTTTCACTATAATAGCTACACCCTTTTTCATCGCCCAAATCACAAGCTTTTTGATAAAATTCTTTAGCTTTTTGCGTATTTTTTTCTACATCTTTTCCATAATCATATAAAAATCCTAAAGAAATACAAGCTTTAGAGTCGTTGTTTTCGCATTGTTTGCTTAAAGGATCCACGCTTTTGCAAGCATCCAAAAATAATGCCAAAAAAAGCGTAATTAAAATTTGAAGTTTTTTCATTTTTCACCTTTAGAGCGAATTTAAAATAAAGTGTGCAAATTCATCGCTATCATTAGGACAAGCAATGAGTTCATAATCACATTTTGCCAAATGCTTATATTCCATACCCAGCTCAAAAATCGTTTCAGAACAATCAATGCAAAAAGAAATAGGATAAATCAAAGCTTTGTTATTTAAATTTGCCAAAATATCACTCGTATTTGGCTCAAGCCATTTTATGGGACCTAGTTTTGATTGATAAGCCAAAATAATCTCATCAAAATGATCTTTTAATTTTTCTTTTAAAAGCTCTACATGGTGATTCACATGTTTTTCGTATAAATCGCCCTTATCGATAATACTTTGCGGTAAAGAATGTGCCGAAAAGATCAAAGTTTTAGCATCAAACTTGCTTTTTTTAGCTAGAATTTGAGAAACAATCATCTCATTATAAAGCTCATTTTCGTAAAAAATATCTACAATTTTCACCTTTGCTTTAATTTTTCGCTTTAAAATTTCATTTTGCAAAACTTCAAGTGATGAAGTAACTGTGGTGCTTGAATGATGTGGATAAAGTGGAAAAAGAATGATTTCGTCATTTTCATTTAGGTTATATTTTTGCAAAACTTCATTAGCAAATGGCGGCACATAAAGATTGACAAAATCGAATTTAAAATTCTTTGTTTTTGTTTCAAGTTTTTGGCATAAACTTTGCGTAAGCTCATTTAGAGGAGATTTTCCACCCATTTGTTTATAGTTTTCCCTCATGGCTTTTACGCGAGACTTTGTTATCATGAGTGCTACAAATTTTCTTAAAAATTTATTTTTGATGCCTAAAATATAAGGATCGTTAAACATATTTTTCAAAAAAGTTTCACAATCTTGTAAATTCGTAGCTCCACCCATATTTAAAAATAAAACTAATTTCATTAAAAAACCTTTTTTAGTTTTATTTTACTTCAGTATGAATTTAAAATCAATAAATTATTATTTAAATGCTATAAAATTTCTTAGCAATTTTTTTAAAACAAATATCATTAAGAAAAATAATTTTTTAAGATTTTTATCTTTAAAATAAAATTTAAAACCACGCCCACAAGCTAAAATAATAATGACAAATCCCATTTGAAAGGGTTAAGAAAGATTTTTATGCACAAAAGAAATTAATAAAATTTTTTACCCACTTAAAATGATTTGATTTATCTATTAACTTCTCCAATCCACCTAAGCACATTGCCTTTACTATCAATTTCTACTTCTAAATCTTTGTAATTGTTATAAAACTTAGGAGCTAAGATTTCATAAAAATATTTTGCACCTTTTTGAGTAATAATTGCATTAATATTATATTTATTCCAACTACTTGGAATATCCCAAGAAGCAATACAAAAATTATCTATATAAAAACACTCTTTATTGATATAATTATCTAAAAAATATTTCCAATGTTTATCTTTAGTATAAGCTGATAATGTATTTTGTTTTTCATCGTTTATATAAAAATCAATTAAATCATTTAGAAATAATTTTGTAAATGCTTTTACAAATTTATCTTGATAATCTTTTGTGTAAAGGTTAAAAATCATAAAAAATTCTGCATTTATAGTTTCTAAAACTTTAAATTTCATTAGGGTTTTCCTAGGTTATTCTAAAAATTTTAAGAGCTTATTTCTGTATTTTTACTGCTTTGAAATTTAATTTTTATATTTAGTTTATTCAAGGTTAAAATTTTTCTAAAATCTCTTGCACCGCATAGGCATTTTTGATATTTGCTAAATAATTTTCTTTGCCTAAAAATAAATCACGCAAAGCCATATGTTCACCAAAAAGCGGTGTTTGCGTTTTAAGCTTTAAATTTTGCCCATCTTTACACAAAGAAAAATCCGCCAAATTGGCTTCATAGAAATGGTTTTTGCTTACAAGCGTGATTTTTCTTAGTTTTTGTGTGCTATTCCAGCTTTGATGCACACAAGCAATGGCTTTTTCTAGCTTACAAGTTATAATGCTTTCATCTTCTCTTAGCTCATCTTTATTAAAGACTTTTAAAATATTTGCATTTATGATTTTTTCGCCACTTAAAAAATGAAGTAAATCAAGATCATGCACGGCTAAATCTTGTAAAATTCCCACATCGCTGATTCTTTGCGGATAAGTAGAAAATCTTTGTATATTGATGCTGATAATACTTTCGTTTTCAAGCTCTTTTTTTAACGCTAAGATCGCAGGATTAAATCTTTCGCAAAATCCTACCCCCACTTTTACACCATAATCTTTGGCTAAAATTGAAATTTCATCAATTTCATCTAAATTTAATGCCAAAGGTTTTTCGATTAAAACACATTTGCATTTACAAAAAACCTTTTTAGCGATTTTTAAATGTGAATTTGTAGGCGTTGCGATGATGATAATATCATTATTTTGAGCTAAAAATTCATCTAAATTTGTGAAAAATGGCGCGTTAAATTCTTTGTTTTTAACCACATCAAACAAAGCATTGATTTTAAAATGACTATTTTTACCAAGTTCGTTTAAATGGTTTTGCCCCATTTTTCCAAGACCGATAATGCCTACTTTCAAGCGAAAAATCCTTCTTTTTTAAGTTCGCTTAAAACCTGCTTTAAAAGTCTGATTTTTTCCCATTGAGAATGCGTGAAAATTTCATTTCCTTCTTCAGTGGAGCTAAAACCGCATTGTGTGCTGATTTCAATTTGTTTTGGATTTATAAATTTAGCAGCAGTTTTAACTCTTGTTTTTAAATCTTCTACGCTAGGATTTTCATTCACTTTACTAGTTAGAATTCCTAAAACCGCGATTTGATCGTTTATATATTTTAAAGGTTCAAAATCTCCAGCCCTTTCATCATCAAATTCTAAGAAAAATTTATTGATTCTAAGCTCACCAAAAAGTTTTTTAGCCACTTTCATATAGCCTCCACTTGCCACATAGCGACTACGATAATTCCCACGACAAATATGTATCGCACTCATCACGCCTTTTGGCATAGTTTTTAAGCTTTCATTTAAAAAATCCACATATTCTTCACAAACGCTATCGGCATTTACTTCATTTAAAGCACAAAATTCATAATCACATAAAGAGCCAAAGCTTGTATCGTCAAGTTGCAAATACACTCCGCCAATAGCGGCAAATTCTTTATAAAAATTCTCATAAGCATTTAAAATATCACTTTTTAACTTTGCAAAGTCATTACCATAATATTTAAATTCGGTATTTTTACCCCCACGGATAAAAAGCATATATAAAAGCATTGAAGGGCTTGGAATAGTAAGTTTTAAGCGACTAATATCTATTTTTAAACCTTTTGCAATCTCCATTAAACTTTTAAAATCTTTTAAAAAAGGATGATTAGTACATTCAATTTTACCTTCGATTTCTATGCCTTCAGCTCTTGTTTCTATACCTTTAAAAATATAACCTCTTTCTTTTTTGATTTTTTTAATGCCGCCAAGCCCCCAGTAAAAGTCCAAATGCCACCAAGAACGGCGAAATTCTCCATCGCTTAGATAGTAAATCCCTGCTTTATCGCATTCTTCTAAAAGATCTCTTATGCAAGAATCCTCAATACTACGAAGTTGCTCAATATCTATTTTGCCTAATGCAAAATTTTCTCTTGCTTCTTTTAAAATTTGTGGTCTTAAAAAAGATCCGACCTGATCAAGTTTCATAATCCTTCCTTAAATATTTTAATCACACTTTCTTGCTCATCTTCGCTTAAAAATGCTGAAAATGGCAAGGATAAAATGTGTTCGCTCGTATATTCTGAATTTGGCAGTTTTAAATGCGAGAATTCGCTAAAACAAGGCTGTTTGTGAAGTGGCGTTGGATAGTGGATCGCATAAGGAATATTTGCCTTTTCAAAAGCTTTTAAAACCTTGTTTCTGTCTTCTACTAAAATGCTGTATTGTGCGTAAGCACTGATAGCAAATTCATCAATTTGTGGAGTTTGACAATTTTTTAAATTCTCATCATAAATTTTTGCTAAAACTTGTCTTTTGTTTAATTCTTCATCTAAATGTTTTAATTTCACATTTAAAATCGCTGCTTGAAGAGTGTCAAGTCTTGCATTTATGCCTATAAATTCGTGTTTATAACGCTGTGTTTGCCCGTGATTGAGTAAAATTCTTAAATTCTTAGCTATTGCCTCATCATTGCAAAAAATCGCTCCGCCATCCCCATAAGCCCCCAAAGGCTTAGAAGGAAAAAAGCTAGTGCAAGAAATTTTAGCGATAGAACAAGATTTTTTACCTTTAAAACTTGCTCCAAAACTTTGTGCACCATCCTCAATCAAGCTTATATTTTTACTTTCACAAATTGCGTTTAATTGTTCTAAATCACTCATTTGTCCAAACATACTTACCGCAATAATCGCCTTTGTTTTAGGAGTAATAGCATTTTCTAAAGCCTCAAAATTGATATTAAAATTATTTAAATTTATATCCACAAAAACAGGCTTAGCACCAATTAAAGCCACCATTTCAGCTGTGGCTATAAAAGTGAAGCTAGGCACAATAACTTCATCTCCTTCTTTAATACCTAAAGCTCTTAAGGCAAGATACAAAGCACTTGTGCCGCTAGAACAACCAATAGCGTGTTTAACACCTACATATTTAGCCAAATTTGCTTCAAATTCATTTAATTTCGCACCGCCTATAAAAGAAGCGCTGCTTAAAACTTCCAAAATTGCGTTATCTATTTCTTTTTTATAGGTTTCATATTGTTTTGCAAGATTGATGAAATTCACTCATTTTCCTTAAGAATTATTAAATTTTAAAAGGCTTATTGTATGTTAGTTTTACTTAATTTAAAGTAATTTTGGTATTATATCTTTTTTAATTTTTTATATTTTATTTAAAGAAAGACAAAAGATTATGGATATTAGAAGCGAATATTTGAATTTTTTTAAGTCCAAAGGACATGAGATAACCCCTTCAAGCCCTTTAGTGCCCGATGATGCGAGCTTACTTTTTACTAATGCTGGAATGGTGCCTTTTAAAAGTATATTTACAGGCGAAGTGCCACGCCCAAATCCGCCACGCAAAACAAGTTGTCAAACTTGTATAAGGGCTGGTGGAAAGCATAATGATTTAGATAATGTAGGCTACACAGCCCGTCATCATACTTTTTTTGAAATGCTTGGAAATTTTAGTTTTGGAGATTATTTCAAAGAACAAGCTATCGCTTACGCTTGGGAATTTGTGACTGAAATTTTAAAACTCCCTAAAGATAGGCTTTATGTTACCGTGCATGAGAGCGATGATGAAGCTTATGATTTATGGCAAAAACACATCGAAAAAGAAAGAATTTATAAATTTGGCGATAAAGATAATTTCTGGCAAATGGGAGATACAGGACCTTGTGGACCTTGTAGTGAAATTTTTTACGATCAAGGAAGCGAACACTTTAATAGTAGTGAAGATTATATGGGTGGCGATGGAGACAGATTTTTAGAAATTTGGAATCTTGTTTTTATGCAGTATGAAAGAAGTAGTGATGGCAAATTATCACCTTTACCAAAACCTAGTATTGATACAGGAATGGGACTTGAGAGAGTGACGGCTATAAAAGAAGGTAAATTTAGCAATTTCGATAGTTCGCTTTTTATGCCAATTATTAATGAAATTTCAAAACTTTGTGGCAAAGCTTATGTTTATGAAAGTGGAGCGAGCTTTAGAGTGATAGCTGATCATATCAGATCAAGTGTATTTTTACTCGCACAAGGAACGAGTTTTGACAAAGAAGGTAGAGGCTATGTTTTGCGTCGTATTTTGCGTCGTGCTTTAAGACATGGATATTTGCTAGGATTTAAAAATGCTTTTATGTATAAATTAGTCGATGTGGTTTGTGATTTAATGGGAAATCATTATACTTATTTAAATGAGAAAAAAGACTTTGTTAAAGAGCAAATTCGCCTTGAAGAAGAGAGATTTTTAAGCACAATTGAAAATGGAATTGAAATTTTTAATGAAGAGCTTAAAAATACTAAAGAAATTTTTAGCGGGGAAGTGGCTTTTAAACTTTATGATACTTATGGTTTTCCGCTTGATTTAACACAAGATATGTTAAGAGAGAAAAATTTAAAAGTCGATGAAGCTAAATTTGATGAACTGATGAACGAGCAAAAAAATCGTGCAAAAGCTTCTTGGAAAGGAAGTGGGGATAAGGTAGCAAGTGGAGATTTTAAAGCTTTGCTTGAAAAATTTGGAGAAAATAACTTTGTGGGCTATGAAAAAACAGAATGCGAGAGTAAAATTCTGGCCCTTTTAGATGAAGATTTTAAAGAAATTTCAAGCCTTAAAAATAAAGGCTGGGTAATGCTGGAAAATACTCCATTTTACGCAACAAGTGGCGGACAAAGTGCAGATATTGGATATATAGGCGAATGTGAAGTTTTAGACACACAAAAATTCTTTAATCTTAATCTAAGTCTTGTAAATGCAAATAAGGAATTAAAAGTAAATGATCTTGTAAAGGCAAAAATTGATACAGATAAAAGAGAGCAAATCGCAAGACACCACTCGGCAACTCACCTTTTGCATCAAGCTTTAAGAGAAATTTTAGGAAGCCATATTTCTCAAGCGGGTTCTTTAGTGGAATTTAACAAATTAAGATTTGATTTTACTCATCATAAAGCCTTAGAAAAAAGCGAGCTTGAAAGGATAGAAAAAAGAGTCAATGAAATGATTATAAATGCCGATGAAGCCGTGCTAGAAATGATGAGTTTAGATGAGGCTAAAAAAAGCGGTGCGATTGCTTTATTTAGCGAAAAATATGCTTCGAATGTGCGTGTTTTAACACTTGGGGCAAGCAAAGAACTTTGCGGGGGAACTCATGTAAAAAATACCGCACAAATTGGAAGCTTTTATATAGTAAAAGAAAGTGGTGTAAGTGCTGGAGTAAGACGCATTGAAGCTGTTGTTTCAAGAGCCGCACTAGAATATGTAAAAAGCTTTATCAATGAAAATTTAAGCCTTAAAGAAGAACTTAAAAGTAATGATTTAAATTTGGGTATTAAAAAACTCAAAAATGAAATCATAAATCTTAAAAACGAACTTAAAAACTCAAATAAAAGCGAATTAAAAGCTCAAACTCTAAAAGGAGTGCAAATTTGCATACAACGCGTGGATAATGGCGATATTAAATCGATGATTGATGATTTTAAAAATAAATTTAATTCCGCAGTGATTTTGCTTTTGCAAGTAAAAGATGAGAAAATTACCCTTGCAGCAGGGGTTAAAAACGCTCCATTAAAGGCAGGAAATATTGTCAAAGAAATTGCACAAATTTTAGGCGGAAATGGTGGCGGAAGAGATGATTTTGCCACCGCTGGTGGTAAGGATATAAGCAAGATTGATGAAGCACTAAATGCGGCTCTAAATTTAATAGAAAAAGGGCTATAAAATATGATAATCCTTGCTTCAAGTTCTATTTCTAGGGCAAATTTACTTAGAGTTGCTAATATTGATTTTAGGCAAGTTGGTTTTGATTATGATGAGAATTTAAGCAAAAACTTACTTCCTGGTCTTTATGTGCAAAAAATTGTTTTAGAAAAAGAAAAGCAATTTTTAAATCATTTTAAAGATGAATTTAAAGATGAAATTTTACTTTTTGCTGACAGTATAGTTTGTGTAAATGATAAAATTTTAACCAAGGCAAAAGACAAAGAGGAGGCCTATGAAATGCTTGCTTTACAAAATAATTACAAGGCAAGCATTTTAAGTGCTTTTTTGCTAAATAGCAAGGAAAAACGTATTTTTTCTCTTTCAAAAACCACGCTTTATTTTAAAGAATTTAATGAAAATACTTTAAAAGAATATGTGGAAAGTGGTACTTTTAAAGGAAAAGCAGGAGTAATTATGTGCGAGGGTTTTCATAAAAATTATATTTATAAACAAACAGGAAATTTAAGCACTGCTTTAGGGCTTGATACTAAAACGCTAAAGGCTTATCTATGAAAATTTTAAAATATATTTTTTCATTTTTTGTTTTACTTATTATTGCGGGCGTTATTTATGTGACTTATCTTTTTGCAAGTGCAGACGCTAAAGACTATACTTTTAAAGAATATAAACCTCCACTTACAACCCAAATTTACGATAGAAATGGCAAATTAGTGGCAAATATTTTTGAACAACATCGTTTTTATGCCAACTATGATGAATTTCCCCCACGCCTTATAGAAGCACTTGTAGCTATTGAAGATACGAGTTTTTTTGAGCATGATGGAGTAAATATTGATGCCATTTTTAGGGCAATCGTTAAAATTATAAAAAGTGGTGGAAAGACTATGGAGGGTGCTTCAACTCTTACTCAACAATTCATTAAAAATACAGAACTAAGCCCCGAAAGAACAATCAATCGTAAAATTCGCGAAGCCTTGCTTGCTTATAAAATGGAAACTATTTTAACCAAAGAGCAAATTTTGGAAAGGTATTTAAATTATATCTTTTTTGGGCATGGATATTATGGAGTAAAAACTGCGGCAAAGGGATATTTTCATAAAGATTTAAGCGAGTTAAGTCTTAAAGAAATCGCTATGCTTGTGGGTATGCCAAAAGCACCAAGTAGCTATGATCCTACTAAGCATTTAGATCTTTCTATTTCAAGGGCTAATAATGTTGTTGCAAGAATGTATTCTTTAGGTTGGATTTCAAAAGCTGAATATGATGAAACCATTAAAGAAATTCCACAAGTTTATGATGATACTTTAACGCAAAATGCCGCTCCTTATGTGGTCGATGAGGTGATAAAGCAATTAAGTTCTAGTATCAAAGATTTAAAAACCGGTGGTTATAAGATTATTTTAAATGTGGATTTAGATGTGCAAGAAATGGCACAAAATGCTTTAAAATTTGGCTATGATGAAATCATTAAACGAGATAAAGATGCAAATCTTAGTACTTTAAATGGAGCAATGGTTGTTGTAAATCATCAAAGTGGCGATGTTTTGGCTTTGGTAGGGGGTGTTGATTATGCAAAAAGTAATTACAATCGTGCTACCCAAAGTATGCGTCAGCCTGGAAGTTCTTTTAAACCTTTTGTATATCAAGTAGCTATAAATTTGGGCTATTCTCCTATGAGTGAAATTGCAGATATTTCTAGAATTTTCGAAGGTGGAGCAGGGGATAATAAAGATTGGAAGCCTAAAAATGATGGAGGTAAATTTCTTGGTCTGATTACATTAAAAGAGGCTTTAACAAGATCAAGAAATTTAGCCACCATAAATCTTGCTTTAGATATGGGACTTGATGTGCTTTATTCAAAGCTTATGGAATTCGGTTTTAGTAGAGATATTCCGCCTAATTTATCTATTGTTTTAGGGAGTTTTGGAATTTCGCCTTTAGAATATTCTAAATTTTATACTATGTTTGGAAATTATGGAGCGATTAAAGAACCACAAATCATAAAGCAGGTTCAAGATAAAAAGGGTAAAATATTAATGGAATTTAACTCAAGCGAGCGTAAAGTTAGTGATGAGGCGCAAAGCTTTTTGGTTTTAGATATGATGAAAAGTGTTGTTGAGAATGGGACGGGACGCAATGCAAGGGTTGCGGGTATAGATATAGCAGGAAAAACGGGCACAACAAATAAGAATGTAGATGCTTGGTTTTGCGGGATAACGCCAGAAATTGAAGCGCTTATTTGGTATGGAAACGATAATAATAAACCTATGCGTTATACTGAAGGTGGTGCTAGGACTTCCGCACCCGTATTTAGAGAATTTTTAACTCAATATTTAGAGAAATTTCCTAACACTACAAGAAAATTTAGCATTCCAAATGGAGTTCATCGTGGGAGCTATAAAGGTCAAAGTGCTTATTATACTACTAAATCGCCTTTACCAAGATCGAGTATAAAATTTAATGAAAGTGAGATTTTATTTTAGTTGTGATTTATAATTTTGCAAAAGATGAAATGATAATGTTATTTATGGCGTATTAATAAGCAATTAAATAATAAATATTGCTTTTCAAGGAAAAATAATATAATGTTTTATTACTTCTGGAAGTGTTATAGAAATAGAAGTGTAGTCATGAAAAAAATATTATTTAAATTTTATACGCCAAATTTCCTTATAGAGAAGTTCAAAATAAAATATTTTAGATAAGAACCATTTCTGAATTTATCAGAGTATCTAATGAGTTTTTAAAATTGCATAGGGAGTATAATTTTGACGATTTTGTATTTGCTTTTAAAAAAGTTCATTTTTTAATCCTAAAATTTATTGAACATTCTTGAAATATTTTAAATAATCTACATAAAAATTGGTTTTTGTGGAAAATAAAATTGATAAAAATAATCATTTGATTAATAATTTAATAGGTATCAAAGAAAGAAATTACAATCAGCTCTCTTAAAAATATGAATTAAATTTTAAAGTCTAAAGGATATAATTAAAATGCCTTTTGTATTGTTAAAAATCGCGAGAGTTTATAAAAGAGAACACAAAATTTGGTTGAATGAACCCCAGCTTAGTTTTGCCTAAATTAGAAGACTATGTGGATTGCGAAGAAGCTTAAAAATAAAAAATCATTTAAGCTATAAATTAGGATAAAGTTTTATAAAAGTAAATAAAAGCATTATAAAAAAGTGGAACATTTCAAATTGCCATTTGAAATTAATTGCTTGATTGAAAAATTAAAGCAAGAAAGTAGAGCATCTACTTTCTTTGAATTTAAGCCTTTTTAATGATAATTTCATCGTTTTGTGTATCGATGATGATTTCATCATTTTCGCCTAGTTCATCCGCTAATATCATATCGCTTAGTTTATCTTCTACAAGATCATAAATTGCTCTTTTTAAAGGTCTTGCACCAAAATCAGGATCAAAACCATCTTTAGCAATTAAAAGTGCAGCGTTTTCGCTTAAATTTGCCTTTATGCCTTTATTTTCTAAACTAATTTGCAAGTCTTTAAATAAAAGCTTAACGATTTCATAAGCTTCATCTTTGCCAAGTGGATTAAAGGTGATAATATCATCCAAGCGATTTAAAAATTCAGGCTTGAAAAAGGCTTTAAGTTCGCTTTTAATGGCATCTTCTTGTTCTTTTCCGCTTAAATTCATAATAGCACTTGATGCGATATTTGAAGTTAAAATAATAATGGTATTTTTAAAATCCACCGTTACGCCTTTGCTGTCTGTGGCCCTACCATCATCTAAAATTCCCAAAAGCACATTAAACACATCTTTGTGTGCTTTCTCAACTTCATCAAATAAAAGCACGCTATAAGGCTTTCTACGCACTGCTTCGGTAAGTTCTCCACCTTCTTCATGTCCTATATATCCTGGAGGTGCACCCAAAAGCCTTGAAACGCTATGTTTTTCCATAAATTCACTCATATCAAAGCGGATCATTGCTTTTTCATCATCAAATAAAAATTTTGCTAAAGCCTTAGCCGACTGCGTTTTTCCTACTCCTGTTGGACCTAAGAATAAAAAACTTCCTATAGGTTTATTATCCGCATTAAGTCCTGCTTTGTTGCGTTTAATGGCTCTTGCTAAAGCACTTAAAGCCCTATCTTGCCCGATAACACTTTCTTTTAAATGTTTTTCCACTTCTAGGAATTTTTGTTTTTCAGAAGTGAGCATTTTTTGCACACTAATGCCTGTCCATTTACTTAAAATTCCAGCGACTAAATCTTCATCGACTTGATTTTTAAGCAAAACTCCATTTTCACTCATTTTTTTCCATTTTTCTTCTAAATTTACCACTTCTTTTTCACATTCTGGAATTTTGCCGTATTCTAATTCTGCTGCCTTTTGAAATTCGCCTTTATTTTTTGCTAAGATAGCTTCATTTCTTAAACTATCAATTTCTTTTTTCTTTAAGCTTATACTATCAAAAACGCCTTTTTCATTTTCAAATTGTGAATTTAAGGCACTTTGTTTTTCTTTTAAATTGGCTAATTCTTTAGAAATTTCATCAAGCCTTTTTTGGTTTTTTTCATCATTTTCCATTTTTAAAGCTTCGTTTTCCACTTCTAAAGTTTCTATGTCTTTACGCACTTTTCTTAAAGAACTTGGCTCGCTTTCAATCTGCATTTTAAGCTCAGCCGCGGCTTCATCGATTAAATCAATCGCTTTATCGGGTAAAAAACGATCCGCAATATAGCGTTTTGAAAGCTTAGCAGCAGCCACTAAAGCACTATCATTTATAGTAACATTATGATGAATTTCAAGCTTTTCTTTAATACCTCTTAGCATTGCTAAAGCTTCATTTACGCTAGGCTCACCCACATTTACAGGTTGAAAGCGGCGTTGCAAGGCCGCATCTTTTTCAAAATATTTGCGGTATTCTTTTAAAGTTGTCGCACCTATGGTGTGAAGTTCTCCTCTTGCAAGTGCTGGTTTTAAGATATTTGCCGCATCCATACTTCCTTCAGAAGCTCCTGCACCTACTATGGTGTGAATTTCATCAATAAAAAGTATGATATTTTCGCTTTTTATGACTTCATTAACCACCGCTTTGAGTCTATCTTCAAATTCTCCACGATATTTTGCTCCTGCGATTAATGCACTCATATCAAGAGCTATGACTTTTTTATTTTGCAAAGATTTTGGCACATCTTTTTTGACAATTCTTTGTGCTAAAGCTTCCACAATTGCCGTTTTTCCAACCCCTGGTTCACCCAAAAGTATGGGGTTATTTTTAGTTTTGCGTATAAGAATTTGCATCACGCGTTCAATCTCTTCTTCTCTGCCAATTACGGGATCAAGCTTTCCTTCGCTTGCCTTTGCGGTTAAATCAATACCGAATTTATTTAAGCTATCTAGGGTTTCATCACTTGTTTTGCTGTCTATTTTGCGTCCTGCTCTTAAGCTTTGAAGCTCTTTTTGAAATTCTTTAATATCTATAAATTTAGATAAAATTTCTTTGATAGGATTTTTATCACTTTCACTAATGAGCCAAGTATCCACACTCAAATAACTATCACCATTAGCACTCATCAAGCCTTTTGCGCTTTCTAAGGAATTGATAAAGTCGCTAGAAAAACGCACATTCTCACGATTCACATTAGAACTTGTGGCAAGATTTGAAATTTTGCTTTTAACTTCGAGCTCTAAAGCTTCTTTGGAAATATTTAATTTATTAAAAATTTGATTTAAAATACTTTGGCTATCTACAACTAAAGCCCAAAAAAGGTGCAATGGAACAATTTCATTATTTTTAGAATGTATTGCTAAAGAAGCAGCACTTTCTACATTTGAAAGCATATTATCGGTTAAAAATTCTTGTATATTTGCCATTTTTTCTCCTTTTATTTTATATGAGTGCTATTATATAACTTTAGTCGATTAATGTCAAGTTATTTTATAAAATTTTTGCAATAAAATTAAATATATTCTTTAAAGTATTGAGTTAAAATATTATTTTACAAACATATCAATAGCCTTGTTTAAATCTTCTATACTTTGAGTATCTTTTTCTATTGCCACATGATACATACAATGAGCCAAATGTTCTTTAAGGACCGCCTTTGCCGTATTATTAACAGCCGATTTAATTGCTGCAAGTTGGATAAGAATTTCACTACAATCTTCATCCCTTTCCACCTTTTTTTTAATAGCTTCTAAATGTCCTATAATGCGACTTAATCGGTTGCTAATAGCTTTGAGATGTTTTGGAGAATGAGAATGAGTGTGTCGATGTTTATCCATTGATTTTTCCTTAATAAAAATTAACAAAAATAAATATTAACAATATTTTAACATAAAAAATAAAAAAAAGTTACATATTAAAAAATAAGCTAATTTACGATTTTTTAAGCAATTTTTACTAAAATTTATCTTTTATATTTATAAATTATGGAGTTTGATTTGAAAACAAAATTATTTTTGGCCACTTTGGCAGCAGGTTTGATGAGTTCTTTAGTTTTTTGCACTATTTTGATTAGTGGTGTACAAGCAAAAACAGACAATAATGAAAAAATGGAGCAAAGGCTTCAAGCTTTGGATAAATTAACTAAAACTTTAGCAATAGTTGAACAGTATTATGTTGATGATGAAAATATTAGTGATTTGGTGGATAAATCTTTATCAGGGCTTCTAAGTAATCTTGATGCACATTCTTCTTTTTTAAATGAAAAAGATTTTAATGATATGAAAATTCAAACCAATGGAGAATTTGGTGGATTGGGCATTACCGTAGGTATGAAAGATGGGGCTTTGACTGTTGTTTCACCTATGGAAGGAACTCCGGCTGATAAAGCAGGAATTAAGTCAGGTGATATTATTTTAAAGATTAATAATGAAGCAACTTTAGGTATAAATTTAAATGATGCTGTGGATAAAATGCGTGGAAAACCAAAAACACAAATCACATTAACTATTTTCAGAAAAGGTGCAACCAAACCTTTTGATATTGTTTTAACAAGAGATATTATTAAGGTGGAAAGTGTTTATGCCAAATTAATAGAAGATGAAAATATGCTTTATTTAAGGGTGACTAATTTTGATAAAAATGTAGTAGATTCTGCAAGCAAAGAGCTTAAAAAATATTCTAAAGTTAAAGGGGTAATTTTGGATCTTAGAAATAATCCTGGTGGGCTTTTAAATCAGGCAATAGGACTTGTAAATTTATTTGTAGATAAAGGTGTTATTGTTTCTCAAAAGGGTCGTATTGAGGGTGAAAATCAAGAATACAAAGCAGATCCAAAAAAGAAAATTTCAAATACTTCTTTAGTGGTGCTTGTTAATGGTGGAAGTGCAAGTGCAAGTGAGATTGTAAGTGGAGCTTTGCAAGATCTTAAGCGTGCTATTATTATAGGAGAAAATACCTTTGGCAAGGGTAGTGTGCAACAAATTATACCTATTAATAAAACAGAAGCTTTGAGATTAACCATTGCAAGATATTACTTGCCAAGCGGTCGCACTATTCAAGCTGTAGGGGTTAAACCAGATATTGAAGTGTTTCCAGGAAAGGTTAATACTCAAGAAGATGGATTTAATATTAAAGAAAGCGACTTAAAACAACACTTGGAAAGCGAATTAGAAAAACTCAATAAAGAAAGCAAAAAAGAAGATAAAAAAGAGCAAAAAAATGATAAAAATATCATTACTCAAAAACAAGTAAATGATGATGCGCAATTAAAATCAGCCATTGATGCGATAAAAATTTTAAATATCAAGTAAAAAAAGGATACAAATATGACAAAAAAAGATTTGCTTTATGAGGGAAAAGGTAAAAAACTTTATGCAACCGAAGATGAAAATCTTCTTATTAGCGAATTTAAAGATGATTTAACCGCATTTAATGCTGAAAAAAAAGGTAATGAAGCGGGCAAAGGAGCTTTAAATTGTAAAATCAGCACAGAGCTTTTTCATTTACTTGAAAAAAATGGCATTAAAACCCATTTAGTTGAAACTATTTCTGATAATGAGCAAGTGGTTAAAAAATGCAAAATCATTCCTATTGAAGTGATTGTTCGCAATGTGGCCACTGGATCGCTTACCAAAAGACTTGGTATTAAAGATGGAGAAATTTTACCATTTGCTTTGGTTGAATTTTGTTTAAAAGAAGACGCCTTAGGCGATCCTTTTATTAATGATGAGCATTGCTTGATTTTAAATTTGGTTCAAAATGAAATGCAGATTAAGGAAATTAAAGAAATGGCTAGAAAAATTAATGCCATTTTAACTCCATTTTTTGATAGTAAAAATTTAAGACTTATAGATTTTAAGATTGAACTCGGTTTAACAAAAGATAATGAGCTTGTGCTAGCAGATGAAATCAGTCCTGATAGTTGTCGTTTTTGGGATAAATTTAGCAATGAAAAACTTGATAAAGATAGATTTCGTCAAGATTTAGGCAATGTAAAAATGGCCTATGAAGAAGTTTTAAAAAGAATTTTAGCGTAAGGAATATAATGAAAATAATTGTAAATGTTTTTTTAAAAAATGGTGTCTTAGATCCGCAAGGAAAAGCGATAGAGAAAGCTTTACAATCTTTAAATTTTAATGAAATAAAAGAAGCAAGAGTGGCTAAACAGATCATATTGAATTTAAATGAAAATGATGAAAACAAGGCAAAAGAACGCGTAAAAAAAATGTGCGAAGAACTTTTGGTTAATAGCGTGATTGAAGATTATGAGCTTGTGATAAGTGAGAAATAATGAGAGTTGCTATTATTAGATTTCCTGGAACAAATTGTGAATTTGATACAGCCTTTGCTTTTGAAAAATTAGGTGCAAAAATACAAATAATTTGGCATGAGGAAAAAGAATTTGATGCTGACTTAGTGGTTTTACCAGGTGGATTTTCTTACGGAGATTATTTAAGATGTGCAGCAATTGCCAAACTCGCTCCTGTTATGCAAGGTGTTTTTTCACATGTTAAGAAAGGTGGTTATGTTTTAGGAATTTGCAATGGTTTTCAAATTTTGCTTGAAAGTGGACTTTTAAAAGGTGCAATGAAACATAATAACAACTTGAGTTTTATTTCTAAAAATCAAAATTTAAGAGTGATTTCAAATGACAATGTTTTTTTAAAAAAATTCCGAAAAGATGAAATAATTAATTTACCTATTGCACATGGCGAGGGAAATTATTATGCAGATGAAGATACCTTAAAAAAATTGCAAGATAAAGATTTGATCACTTTAAAATATGAAACAAATCCTAATGGTTCGGTGATGGATATAGCAGGAATTTGCGATGAAAATAAAAAAATATTTGGACTTATGCCACACCCTGAAAGAGCGTGTGATAAGATTTTAGGCAATGAAGTAGGCTTAAAAATGCTTGAAGGTTTTATGTGAAAATAGTATTATTTTTAATTTTTGCTTGTTTGAGTCTTTTAGCACAAAATGAAATTTCTGTTTTTGGCGGACAAGATGAAAATATGCAAAAAGAGCTTCAAAAACTTCCTAAAGAAGAACAAAGAATTTATCAAAATATTGCTCCAAGTGATGAAAATTCAGATTTTGAAAGCAATGTGGATGACCCTTTTATACCGCAAGGTTCTTTAGTACTTACAAATGATGACTATCCTAGTAAAGTTTATGTTGGTGAAGTATTTCCTATTGTAATTTATGCTAAAACAACTGAAGATACAAATTTTGATCTTAATATTAGTTTGCAAAAAAACAAAGATTTACTTTTTTTAAATCCTAATGTAAAATGGGATAATATGCAAGGTGAGTATAAAGCAATTTTATGGTTTGAGGCGAAAACTTCAAATGCAGCTTTAGAGCAAATTTCAGTCAATCTTTTAAGAAATGGAAAAGCTTTTCAAAGTGCTAGTATTGCTTTAAACCCAATCAGATTTGAAAACACCCCAAGTGATAAAGATTTTTCGCATCTTGTGGCAAGTTCTTTAGAGATTAAAAAAGTTATAACAAAGTATTTTGATGATTCTAATGTTATTATGATGCTGGAGTTAAATGCCACAAATGCAAATCTCAAAAGTTTTTTTATGGATGGAGATAAAATTAAAAAGCAAGGTATTGAAAATTTAAAAGGTGATTTTAATGCTTCTAGTGCTTTTTATTATGCTATTTTTCCATCAACTAAGACAGATTTTTCTTTTTCTTATTTTAACAAAGATAGCAAAAAGCTTGAAAATATAAATTTTAAGATTAAGATTAGTGATGATGAAATCAGTACTCAAAGTGACTTAAATCCTGTAAATAAAGATTTTAATATTTATAAACAATACGCACTTTGGGCTATAGCTTTTATTTTTGCTGTTTTATTTGTTTGGAAGAAAAATTATATTATTTTAGCAGTGGCACTTGTGTGTTTTACTCTTAGTTTTCTTGTGGATACTAATACAGAGAATGCGATTTTAAAAGCAGGATCAAGGGCTAAAATTTTACCTACTGAACCATCAACCTATTTTTATACCGCAGACTCAAATGAAGAAGTTGAAGTTTTAGGAAAAAGACTAAACTATGTTAAGGTGCTTTTCAAAAATGGAAAAATAGGATGGGTGCAAAATAGTGATTTACAAAAGAATTAAGGCTTTGTATTTTTGGATTTTTTTTGTTATAAGCGTCGCTTTTGTGGTGCTTTGCTTTTGTTTTATAAAATCTCAAAATACACTTTGGAGAATAAGAAAAATTTGGGCAAAAACACAAAAATATACTATTTTTTATAAGACCGAGCTTGCGGGAGAATTTAGCCTAGAGGCAAATATGATTTTAATGAATCATCAAAGTGCTTTGGATATTATCGCTTTAGAAGAATTGTATCCAAAAAATTTATGCTGGATTGCAAAGAAAGAATTAGGCGAAATTCCTCTTTTTAAAATCGCTATCAAAAAACCTAAACTTCTTTGTATAGATAGAAAAAATCCTCGCGATTTAGTGCGTGTTTTAAAAGAAGCGAAAGAAAGACTTAGTGAAGATAGAGTTTTGGCAATTTTTCCTGAAGGAACACGTTCTAAAAGCGAAAAAATGCTTAAATTTCAAAGCGGAGCAAAAATTTTAAGCGAAAAACTTAATTTAAAAGTGCAGCCAATTTTAATCGTGGATTCTGCAAAAATTTTAGACACAAAAAGCTTTAGTGCAAGTAGCGGAGTGCTTAAAATCATTTGTATGGATTTGGTTGATACAAGTGATGAAAAATGGCTTGAAAATACGAGAAAAAAAATGCAAGAACTTTTAGATAGTGAAAGAGCAAAACTTTGCTAAATACTATTTTAATTGTTGGATTTGGAGGCTTTATAGGTGCTATTTTAAGAATGTTTGCTATTAATTTAGTGAATAAATTTTTACCTCATTCTATTAGTTTTGGCACGCTTTTTGTAAATGTTTTTGGATCTTTTATAATAGGACTTTTATTTTCTTATGCACAAAATAAAGGTTTATCCCCGCTTCTTAAAAGTTTTATAAGTACTGGATTTTTAGGTGCTTTTACAACTTTTTCTACTTTTTCTTATGAAAATTTAATGCTTTTACAAAGCGGAAATTATTTAAATTTTGCTTTAAATATTTTATTAAATGTCACGCTTTGCTTACTTGCTGTTTGGCTTGGTTTTATAATGTTTAAATAAATTTCTTATTTTTTTGATTTAAAATTACACATTTTTAACTTACAAATTTTCTAAAGACTTCCATTTTTTGATAAAATCGTAATTTTTAAATTTCAAAATTTAGCAGAAGATGTATGAATTGTATTATTTGTAATGAAAATCCATTTTATAATTAGTAACGTTGGACTCCTATCCTACCTGTGTAAAAAAAGCTTTTAAGATAGATAATAAAGCTCTTTTTAAAGAATACATTTTGAGTGTTTTTGATGATACTTTGAATGATTTTCAAGAAGATTTATAAAAGATTAAATTTAAAAAAATCATATGGACTATTATCTTAGCATTGGGGATTATCGTGAGTGTAATTATGCTAATGGATGGTTTAAAATATAATAACTTAAGTTTTCTTAGTTTTGCGCCAAGCTTTTTCATTTGGGCTTTGGCAGGATTTTGGGATAGACAAAAAAGAAAATTTGAGTATGAAAATAGCAAAACCGCCACAGAGTCTATTTGTGATGGGATGATGCAAAGAGATATGTATAAGGATGGTTCTATTTTTATAGTATGGATATTTAAATTATTTATAGTGGTGTTTCGTGGAATTTTCTTCCCTGTTTTTTATCTTATTGTTATGATAAGCGGAGAAAATAAAATTCTAAAAAATATTGAAGATTTAAAACTTCAAAAAGCTTCCTTTGAAAATTAAAACACTTAGGCTTTAAGACTTTTAAAGCCTAAAAATTACCTTTAATTTTGATTTTTTTGTTAAAATATTGCTTTTAAAAATCAAAATAAGGAGACAAAATGCAGTTTCAAACTGAAGTCAATCAACTTTTACAATTAATGATACATTCTTTATATTCGAACAAGGAAATTTTTCTAAGAGAGCTTGTTTCAAATGCAAGTGATGCTTTAGATAAACTTAATTTTTTAAGCGTAAGTGATGATAAGTATAAAAGCTTGAAATTTGAGCCAAAAATAGAAATTAAAATTGACAAAGATAAAAAAACTCTTAGTATTAGCGATAATGGCATAGGTATGGATAAAGATGATTTAATCAATCATTTAGGAACTATAGCAAAAAGTGGCACAAAAAGTTTTTTAGAAAATTTAAGTGGCGATGCGAAAAAGGATTCTCAACTCATTGGACAATTTGGTGTGGGTTTTTATTCTGCTTTTATGGTGGCAGAAAAAATAGAAGTCTTAAGTAAAAAAGCCTTAGATGAAAAGGCGTATTTATGGACTTCTGATGCAAATGGCTATGAAATAGAAGATGCCACAAAAGAAGAGCAAGGCACAACTATAACTTTACATTTAAAAGATGATGAATTTGCCAATTCTTATAAAATTGAAAGCATTATAGAAAAATATTCTAATCATATACAATTTCCAATTTTTATGGAAAAAGAAGAATTTATCCCTGCAAAAGAAGGTGAAGAAGAAGGGAAAACCGAGCTTAAAATTTCACAAATTAACAAAGCCAATGCTTTATGGAGAATGCAAAAATCAAGCCTTAAAGCCGAAGATTATGAAAGATTTTATGAGCAAAATTTTCATGACTCAAACAAACCTTTACTTTATCTTCACACTAAAAGCGAAGGAAAATTAGAATACAATTCTTTATTTTTTATCCCACAAAATGCACCTTTTGATCTTTATCGTGTGGATTATCAAAGCGGGTTAAAACTTTATGTGAAACGCGTATTTATCAGTGATGATGACAAAGAATTATTACCGACTTATTTGCGTTTTGTGCGTGGGATTATTGATGTAGAAGATTTACCGCTTAATGTAAGCCGCGAAATTTTACAAGAAAATCAAATTTTAAAAGGCGTAAAAGAAGCCAGTGTTAAAAAAATACTTAGCGAACTTGAAAAGCTTAAAAATAAAGATAAGGAAAAATATTTATCTTTCTTTAAAAATTTTGGAAAAGTGCTAAAAGAAGGGCTTTATGGCTTTGGAGGAGAAAAGGAAAGCTTGCTAAAACTTATGCTTTATAAAAGCACTAAGGGTGAAAATTTGCGTTCTTTAGAAGAGTATAAAAATGATTTGCAAAATGATCAAAAAGAAATTTTTTATATCACAGGAAATAATGAAAGCCTGCTTAGAAATTCGCCTTTGCTTGAAGAATACAAGCAAAAAAATATTGAAGTGTTATTAATGGATGATGAAATTGATTCTTTGGTAACTCCAATGCTTGGCGAATATGAGGGTTTGAAATTTATTGCCATTAATCAGGTCGAAGATAAAAATGAATTAAGCGATGAAGAAAAAAATGAATTTGCACCGCTTGTAGCTAAATTTAAAGAACTTTTAAAAGATGAAGTTGAAGATGTTCGTCTTACAAGTCGTTTAAAAGATAGTCCAAGTTGTATAGTTTATGATAAAAATAAACCTGATTTTGCTATGCAGCAGCTTTTGAAGCAAATGGGGCAAGAGCAAACTTTCAAGCCTATTTTAGAGATCAATCCAAAACACGCGATTTTTACAGGTCTTAAAAATAATGAAACCTTTAGTGCAGATATAGCGACTTTGGTTTTAAATATGGCTAAACTTAGCGAAGGTATGGGCGTTGATAATCCAGCCCAGTTTAATGCAAGTCTTACAAAAATTATCACTAAGGCTTTTTCATGATAGAAAATATCCCTGCGAATGTTTGGACTAAACAAGATTTAAGCGAATATCAAATTTTTGATGTTCGCTCTCCTATCGAATGGGAAGAGGGTGTTTTGCCTAATGCCGAGTGCGTAGCTTTGTATGATAATCACGGGCTTTTAAATGCTAATTTTTTACAAGATTTTCAAAGTAAAAGAAAAGCAGATAAAAAACTTGCCTTTATATGTCGTAGTGGTCATAGAAGTATGGTTGCTGCAAATTTAATTAAAGATGAACTCGGTTTAGAAAGTGTAAATTTAGATGGTGGAATGCAAGCTTTAAATTAAAGGAATTTATATGGGTATTTATTTATTGATAGCAGCATTATCTTTTTTACTTCTTTATTTTGCTTTAAAAAAACTCACTTTAAATATCGATGAAAAAGCTTTGCTTGAGCCAATAAAAGCTGATATTTATCCCAAATTTTGTGATATTATTGATGAAAAAATTAGAGAATTTAAAGAAAATATTCAAAATAATCATTTCATTTTAAAACAAATTGATAAAAAAGATGAGTTGTTAGAAAAATTAGGAGATTTAAGCAGAGAGCTTACTTTCATACAAACAATGAATTTAAGCAATAAAAGCGATAGTGTATGGCAAAATGAGCTTTTTGATTTTTTAAAAGAGATGGAAAAATTACTGCTTGAATATTTAGAAAATGGCGAGGAAGAAGCTGAGAATTTAAGAGAATTTTTAATGGATAAATTTGAAAAACTCAAATTTTAATTTTAAAAAATAAAGTAAAAATTATTTTAAATTTTTACTTTGATTATTTTCAATTACCGGAGTTAAAAAATCTTCGTTAATAAGAATGTCTATAACATCTTTAAACATTGGTAAGGCACTTTGTGCAGCATAGTATTTATAAGGTGTAGTTGGATTTCTTACTAAAACTCCTATGGTATAGCTATGATTTGCATCATTGGCAAAACCAAAAAATGAAGCATTATAGCGATTTGAAGTGTAACCTTGTCTTTCGGCAATTCTAGCTGTTCCTGTTTTTCCGCCTATTATAATACCTTGTGTAATGGCTTTTTTTCCTGTGCCTTTTTCTATAACATCTATGAGTATTTTTTGCATGGTTTGTGCTGCTTGTGGGCTTAAAATAACTTCTTTTTTAATATCATCATTAAGCTCTACAAAGCGTCCATCTTGATAGAATTTTTCAGCCAAACGAGGTGTGATATAAATTCCTCCATTATTAAATACATTATAACCTGCAAGTAATTGCATAAAAGTAGTTTTAAGTCCATAGCCATAGCTAAGTACTGATTTTTCTATTTCTCTTAAGCGTTTGGGATTTGGAATTTCTCCTTTTTGCTCGTAAGGTAAGTCAATTCCACTTTTCTCGCCAAATTTAAAAATTTTAAGTCCTGATGTGATTTCAAAATTACTTAATCTTTTAGCAATTTGAATCATACCCACATTTGAAGAATACCTTATAACTTCTTCCATGGTCATTTTATTCATTTTATGATCATCTTGTATGGTAAATCGACCCAGTTTATAGCTACCCCCATAGGTATTAACCACTTCATCAATTTTAATTTTTCCAAGTCTTAAAGCTGTGGTAAAAATAAAAGGTTTTATAACCGATCCTGCCTCGTAACCATATTCTATGGCACTAGCATTTAAAACAGATAAATCCTTACCACGATTTTGAGGATCGTAACGCCTAGAGCTTGCCAAAGCTAGAATTTTTCCCGTTTTGCTTTCCATTATTCCAACTATAATTTCATTAGCTTTTAAATCTTCATTGCGTTCATCAATGGCTTTTTCGATGCTTTTTTGAAGTTTTAAAGAAATATTAAGATATAAATCACACCCATTAATTTTTTTTTGCTGTAAAGAATTTAAATTTAGGATAATATTTCCACCTATGTCTTTAAGTCCTTGAATTTTTTCATTTTGTAAAGGACTTAAACATTTTTCATAATATTTTTCTAGACCTTTAACTCCTATATTTTTTAAAATTCCATTTTCAGAATCTAAAACCATTTTTGTATATCCAATGGCCGGTGTTAAGGTATCATGTGACATATAAATTCTATCTTCTTTGTGCTCGATAATGCTTAAACCTCTTGTTTCGACTCTTCCTGAGTTATTGGTAAAGGCTTTGAAAAATCCTTGTATATAAAGTTTTTTGGCTAAGTCTTTAAGATAGCTTGCTTGTTTAGAGTCTAAATTTTGTAAAAGAACAAAATTATAAGATCGTTTTTTTTGATTTTGCATTCTTTTTTTAATATCGTTGATTTTATCATCATCGACTCCACTATAAATTTGAAAAAGTTTTAAAAATAAATCAAATTTATCTTTATTTATACTTCTTAAATCAATTTCGGCACGATAAATTTGTTTAGAATTTGCAATGGTAAAATTATCTTTAGTGATGATATTTCCGCGCAAGGCTAAAGAATATTGGTCTTTTTCTGTATTAGGAATATGTCGTTTTGAGGTAAGAAAAAAAGTAGAGCTAATAAAAATAATCATAAATAAAAGTGCCATGCAATAAGCAAAGGCAACTTTTGAAACACGATTTTTTTTATGCTCTTGCATAGATTAAATTTGTGTTCTTGTGATTTCTTTGTAAGCACTAATAGCTTTGTTTCTAACCTCTAGCATAAATTTCATACTGCTTTCAGCTTTTGTGATAGCAATCGCCGCTTGGTGTAAATCTTTTACTTGTCCAGTAGCAATATCAGTCATTGCAGCTTCACCAGCTTTTTGTGTTTTATCTAGATCTTCAATTTCGTTTTTGAGCATTTTGGCAAATTCATCGCCAATTCCAGCGATGGAATTTTGCACTTTATTGTTATTTGAGATATTATTATTTAGTCTTAAATCATTAATGTTATTCATTTTTTATTATCCTCTTAATAAATCAATCGCACTTTGAGCTATAGTTTTAGCACTTGTAAAAGCACTTACATTAGCTTGATAAGCTCTTGTTGCTTCAATTAAATCTGCCATTTCGATAACGGGATTGACATTTGGATATGCTACATAACCTTGTGCATTTGCATCAGGATGAGAAGGATCGTATTTCATACGAAAATCTTTATCATCTCTAACCACTTTATCTACTACTACGCTTTGAATAGCAGGTTTAGCTTCTTCAGGCGAACTTGGATCATTTAAAGGATTTTCATATTTTAAAAAATTATTATCTTTATTGATTTGCTCGTTTAAAAGCTTATCAAAATCTGTTGCTTTAAAGATCACTTCGCGTCTTCTGTAAGGCCCACCTTCTGCTGTTCTAGTCGTATTTGCATTAGCTATGTTTGAGCTAATTACATTCATTCTAAAGCGTTGAGCACTTAAACCATATCCGCTGATATCAAAATCACTTAAGTATGCCATAATTTACCTTTAACTTAATTTAGAGCTTGCATCAAGTATAGAGCTAAAAATATTACTTTGCCTTCTTAAAACCCCATCAAGAGCGGTAATCATAACTGTATTTTTACTCATTTCTGTGGTTTCAACATCTAAATCTACTGTATTTGCATCATTTCTTGCTAAATGTCCATCTCTTAAGTAAATGGTTGATTTACTTGGATCTGGAAATTTCCAAGGTTTTTGATGCCCTTCTTCGGTTTGTGCAAGTTGTAATTCTTTATTATCATTTTTTTTAAAAATTTCATTTGCACGATTAACCAAAGCGGTTTCAAATTCTATGTCTCTTGCTTTATAAAAAGGAGTATCAACATTTGCAAGGTTTGCATTAATGAGCTGATTTCTTAGATTTCTACCCGCTAAAGCACTGGTTACAAGTTCTTTTGATTTAAATGGGTTAATCATTTTTTCTCCTTTTTTGCAATTTTAAGATTATAAGCAAATAATGTTCCAACTTTTTAAAAATGTTTTCGCGTCTTGTAAAATTATACTCAATTTTTTTAAATTTTATTTGGTTTTTTGTAAATTTATAGCTTTGTTATGATCGTTTAAATTGGTGCTAAAAATATGCACACCTGTTGTTTTGTCTCTTACAAAATATAAATAATCAGTTTTTTCGGGAAAAATAGCTGCACGAATAGCAGCAAGTGAAACATTGCAAACTGCTTCTTTTGGCAAACCTCCGAATTTATAAGTATTATAAGAACTATTGTCCTGTCTTATTCTTTGGGAAGTAATTTTTGCATGAGAATAAATTCCATAATTTAAAGTCCCATCCATTTGAAGTTTCATTCCTTTTTTCAAACGATTATAAATTACACTAGCTACGATAGGCATTTCATCTTCATTGGCTGCTTCTTTTTGTATGACGGAAGCCATTATGACATATTGATGCCATTTTTTTGCGTTATATTCTCCAAAAATTTTCTCCGCAGTTTTTTTATTTGAATTTTCGGCGTGTCTTAATAAGCTTTGGATTAAAAGTGCTTCGGTGATTCCTTTTGGAATTTTATAAGTTTCAGGTAAAAAAACGCCTTCATTATAGGGGGATTGTTTTTTAAATTCAGCTAAAAGTGTGTTTTTGTCTAAATTTAATTGTTTGGCTACCTGTTCTAAAAAAATTATGCTTGTTTCGCCAGGAATCAAGATAATGGTTTCAAGTGCGGCTTTTGCGATGGTGAGTTTATTTAAAAATTCAGCTCTATTTAAATCATTTGTACCTATGTTGATCCAACCTGATTGAGGATGACCTAAAAAAAACAAAATATATTTGTCAATAGCACTCATTTCATATTTATTTTGTTTTAGATGTGTTATAATGTAAGAAATAGAACCTTCAGGTAAAAAAACTACAGAGTTTGTTTTTAAAGGTTGTGTCAAATAATAAAAAATTCCCAAAATAAATATTAAAAAGAAGTTACGAATGAGAAAAAAGATTTTATATGCTTTAGCCGTATTTTTAGGGCTTGTATTAATTATATTTTTAGTGCTTAAAAATGGAATTGTCATCTCTAGTGTCCAATTTGATTTTTTAAAATTGGAGCAATTATACATTAAATTAGATAAAAAACTTATTGTGCGAGCTAAAAATATCACTATAAAAGAAAATAATGCAAGTCTTGAAAATTCTAATCAAGATTCAGAGCTTGCTTCAAAAGAACTAATCAATATTACAAAAAAATTAAAATATCTTTATACTTTTGTTGAAGAAATAGATATTCAAAATCTTAATATTAAAGAAAACCATATGCGTATTTTGTTTAAGGATGATGAATTTTTTATTGATAATAATTTATTTTTTTTAAAACTTACATTAAATAGAAATGAAAAGGAAATTAAAGCAGAAGTTAAAAAACTTCTAATTAAAGATTATAATTTAAATATAGATGGAAATTTAAGTATTAATACCAAGAGCGAGTTTTACTATTTTAAAGGCAGAGCAAGTGGGGATTTGCTTGATTTTAATGCCAGCATCTCATATAAAGATAAAAATTTAGCTTATGATATAGAAGATATTAATATTAAAAATATAGATGAAGTTTTTAAAAAAGTAGAAAAAAAGGTGATGCTACCAAAAGATCTAATGCTTTGGGTAGCAAATAGGGCTAAGGGTGATTTTTATCATTTCGATTTTCTTAAAGGTTTTATCGATTTTGGCAAAAATAATTATTATTTAGATGATATCTATGCTCAAGGTTATATTAATAATGTAAAAGTGCGTTTAGATGATAAAATGAATGCAATTGAAATTCCTAAACTTGATTTTAATTTAAGCAAGCAAACTCTTAATTTTATTTTTAATAAAGCTTCATATAATGGGGCAGATTTAAGCTCTAGTAAAGTATTTTTATATGATTTATTTAATGAAAAAAAACATGGAATTTATTTACGCATTAAATCAGAGAATTTCAAATTCGATGAAAAACTTTTAAATGCATTAAAAAACTATCATTTTACTTTGCCATTTTATCAAAAAAGTGGCAAACTTAAGTGTGATTTGGAGCTTAAAATAGATTTTCAAAAAGAAGCGATTCCACAATACAGTGGAATTCTTGCTTTTGACAATGCAACTCTTTCTTTGGCTGATTTTAATGTAACAAAGGCTTTTGTGAAGCTCAAGCAAAATGATTTAAGTATAGAAAACGCAAATATTAAAAATGGTTTTTTAGAAGCTAATTTTAATGCTAAAATTGATTTGATAAATCATAAAGGTATTTTTGATACTCAAATTTCAAGACTTTATTTTGAAAATGGCGATCTTTTGGATATGAAAAATCAAAAAGTTATGATGAATTTAGATTATGATAAAGATTTAAAACTTGATATTCCTGAATGGAATATGGCATTAAATTTTAAAGAAGGACTTGAAATAAATGCTAATAATCCTAGTATTTTTATAAGTTTTTCTCCTTTGCTTAAAAGATTAGGCGTTATTGATGCTAAAAATGTTTATTATAAGAGTATAGATTTTGCGGATTTTAATGCTTCAGTTCAAGATCTTTATTTTAAAAATAATTTGTTTGTAGATAAACAGCCTTATGAAAGTGATAGTTTTGATATCATAGGACAAAAAGGAATTATAAATATTAGCACTCAAAGTGACTTAATTGGTGTTAAAATTTCTCCTGCTAATAAAGAAATTCATCTTAAAAATTTAACTTATATTTATGAAAAAGATGAAAATTCCAGTAATTCTTTCGATCTTAGTCAAAATACTCAAAATATTACGCTTGGTGGAGCAAATGTTTCATTGATTTTGGCAGATTCAAATAAAACTTTAGCATTCGATAAACTCGAGTTAGATTTAAAGGCAAGTGTTTTGAATGCTAAAGCTTCTAGAGGTGGTGCAAATTTCGATTTTTATTATAGCCCAACAGACTTGAAATTTGTTGCAAAAAATATGGATGATAAATTTTTAAATGAATTCTTGCAAAAACAAGCGGTGCAAGATGGTATTTTTAATCTAAATATTGTGGGTAGTGGGGTAGAATATTTTGACGGAGAATTTAATTTTAAAAATACCTTTATTAAAGATTTAAAAGGAATCAATCAACTTATTTCTTTTATTGATACTGTTCCAAGCCTTTTAATGTTTAAGACTCCTACTTTTAATGAAAAAGGTTTAAATTTGCATGATGGAAAAATTATTTTTAATCGTAAAAAGGACTTATTGAGTTTTAATGCGATTAATTTAAATGGTGATAGTGTTGATATTTACGGTTTAGGGAGTGCAAATTTAAGACTAAATACCCTTGATATGAATTTGGAATTAAAAACTTTAAAATCAGCTTCTGAAACCATTTCAAAGGTTCCAATTTTAAATTATGTTATTTTGGGTAAAAATCAAGAAATCAGTACTAATATTAAAGTAGATGGAACTATTGATAATCCTAAATTTCATACTCAAATATTAACAGATACATTAAAGACTCCTTTTAATTTAATTAAAAATATCATACAGCTTCCTGTTAATTTATTTAATTAAAAGTATTTAAAGTTTGTTTGAAAACTAAAACAAACTTTAAATTTACTCTTGCATTTTTTTTTAATTGTAATATACTTTAAGTTGAAAAATAAAATTATTTACAAAAAGGATAAAAATGCAGATTACTTATACTTTAACAGATGAGTCTCCTACTCTTGCGACTTACTCGTTTTTGCCTATAGCAAAGGCTTTTTTAAGTAAAGCTCATATAGGGGTTAAAACTTCTGATATTTCACTATCTGGAAGAATTTTGGCTACCTTTAGCGAATGCTTAAAAGAAGAGCAAAAATGTGAAGACGCTTTAGAGCTTTTAGGAGAGCTTGTAAAAAAGGCGGATGCGAATTTGATTAAAACTCCAAATATTTCAGCATCTATTCCGCAACTCAAAGCTGCAATCAAAGAATTGCAAGCTAAGGGTTATATGTTACCAAATTACCCAGATGAGCCAAAAAATGATGAAGAAATGCAAATCAAGGCTAAATATCAAAAAGTTTTAGGTTCTGCGGTTAATCCGGTTCTTAGACAAGGTAATTCTGATCGTCGTTCTACTAAAGCAGTTAAGGATTATGCAAAAAATAATCCTTATCGCGTGATCGATTTTAATCCAAATTCAAAAACTCGTGTTTCTTATATGAAAGAGGGTGATTTCTTCTCTAATGAAAAGGCAGTTTTAATTGATGAAGATTGTGTGGCAAGTATTGAATTTATCGGCAATAGTGGTAAAAGCGAAATTTTAAAAGAAAATTTAAAACTTGAAAAAAATGAAATTTTAGATGCAACTTTTATGGATGTGGAAAAACTTGAGGAATTTTATGCTAAAGAAATTAAAGCCAGTAAAGATGAAGATTTGCTTTTTTCATTGCATTTGAAAGCAACGATGATGAAAGTAAGCGACCCTATACTTTTTGGTTATGCGGTAAAAGTTTTTTTTAAAGAATTATTTGTTGAATTTAAAGATGAGTTTGAAAAACTTGGAGTGAATCCAAATAACGGATTAAGTGAGCTTTTAAGTAAGGTTGAAACTTCGAGTAAAAAAGATGAAATTTTGAAAAAATATAATGAAATTTTGGCCAAATCAGCTGATATATCTATGGTAAATTCAGATAAAGGCATTACAAATTTACATGTACCAAGTGATGTGATTGTCGATGCTTCTATGCCTGCCATGCTTAAAAATGGTGCAAGATTATGGGATAAAGAAGGCAAAGAAAAAGATACAAATGCTTTAATTCCTGATCAAACTTATGCAACCATCTATGAGGCAGTGATTGAAGATTTGCATAAAAACGGCACTTTAAATCCTGCGAAATTAGGCAGTGTTTCAAATGTGGGTTTAATGGCTAAAAAAGCTCAAGAATATGGTTCGCATGATAAAACTTTTGTGGCTAAAGAAGATGGGATTTTTAAAATCGTTGTCAATGGTAAAGTTCTATTAGAACATAAAGTTAGAAAAGGTGATATCTATAGAGCCAATCAAGCTAAATTTGATGCTGTTTTAAATTGGATTGATTTGGGTATTGAAAGAGCGGATTTAACGGGTGCTGAAGCAATTTTTTGGTTAGATGACAAAAGAGCTAGTAATAAAATCATGATTGATTTAGTTCAAAATCGCTTAAAAGAAAAGGATAAAAATATAGCCATCTTGGCTCCAAAAGAAGCTTGTTTAAGAAGTTTAGAGCTTATCCGCGAGGGAAAAGATGCTATATCCATTACAGGCAATGTTTTAAGGGATTATTTAACCGATCTTTTTCCTATTTTAGAGCTAGGAACCAGTGCAAAAATGCTTTCTGTTGTGCCGATGTTAAATGGCGGAGCAATGTTTGAAACAGGAGCAGGTGGTTCAGCACCTAAACAAGTGGAACAATTAGTAGAAGAAAATCATTTACGTTGGGATAGTTTAGGCGAGTTTTTGGCTTTGCAAGCGAGTTTGGAATTTTATGCAAATAAATGCAATAGTCACAAGGCTAAAGTCTTAGCAGAATGTCTTGATGAAGCAATAGGTGAATGGCTTGAAAATAATAAAGCCCCATCAAGAAAAGTTAAAGAAGATGACAATCGCACAAGCCATTTTTATTTGGCTATGTATTTTGCAAATCATTTAGCAAGACAAGCAAACGATATGGAGCTTCAAAGCTTTTTTAAAGATATTGCAATAGAGCTTTCTTCTAATGAGGAAAAAATTAGATCCGAATTTAATGATGCACAGGGAGTTAAAGTTGATCTTGGAGGCTATTATAAATTTGATGATGAAAAAGCAAATAAAATTATGCGTCCAAGTGCGACTTTTAATGCCATTATTGAAAAAATAGGGCAAAGATGAAAATCACTATCATTGGTGCGGGAAATGTAGGATCAAGCGTAGCTTATGCTTTGATTTTGCGTGAGATTGCAGAAGAACTTGTTTTAATTGATATTAATGAAGATTTACTTTATGCAAAAGAATTGGAACTTTCTCAAAGCATAGCTGCTTTAAATTTAGATATAGAATTAATTTGTACTAAAGATTATTCTTATACGAAAAATTCAGATATCGTGCTTTTTGGTGCAGGTTTTGCTAGAAGAGATGGGCAAAGCAGAGAAGAGCTTTTGCAAATTAATGCAAATATAATGCTTGATTGTGCTAAAAAAATTAAAAAATTTAGCACAGATCCGCTTTTTATTATTTTGACAAATCCGGTTGATTTTTTGCTCAATACTCTTTATGAGAGTGGGATTTTTTCTTCTAAAAAAATTGTAGCTATGGCTGGAGTTTTAGATAATGCGAGATTTAAATATGAACTTGCTAAAAAACTTAATGTCAAAATATCAAGCGTGGATACAAGATTAATTGGCTTTCATAATGATGATATGGTTTTGGTGAAATCTTATGCAAGCACAAAAAATAAAAACATTGGCGAACTTTTAAGTGAAGAAGAATTTGAAGATTTGGAAAATGAAGTTAAAACAGGAGGTGCTAAAGTGATTAAATACCTTAAAACTTCAGCTTATTTAGCTCCTGCTAGTGCTTGTGTGAGAATGCTTGAGTCTATAAGAAGTGGAGAGTTTTTGCCTATGAGTGTGATTTTACATGGAGAATTTGGTGTAAAAAACAAAGCTTTGGGTGTAATGGCAAGATTGGGATTAGAAGGCGTGATAGAGATTATGAAAATGGATCTTGACTCGCAAGAAAAAGACAAATTGGAAAAATCTTTAATTAAACATCAATATAAAGGAGAATAAATGAATATACATGAGTATCAAGCAAAAGCGATTTTTGCGGACAATGGTATCCCTATTTTAAAGGGAAAAGTTGCATTTAGCGTGGATGAGGCTGTGGTAAACGCTAAGGAGCTAGGTGGCAGTGTTTGGGCAGTTAAAGCTCAAATTCATGCAGGCGGTCGTGGTCTTGGTGGTGGTGTTAAAATTGCTAAAAATTTAGATGAAGTAAAAGGCTATGCAAGTCAAATTTTGGGTATGAATTTGGTTACTCATCAAACAGGACCAGAGGGTAAATTGGTGCAAAAACTTTATATAGAAAGTGGTGCAAATATTGTAAAAGAATATTATTTAGCTATTTTGTTTAACAGAATGGCAGAGCAAATTACTATTATTGCTTCAAGCGAAGGTGGAATGGATATAGAAAAAGTAGCCAAAGAAAGCCCAGAAAAAATCGCAAAAGTAGGCATTGATCCCCAAATTGGTTTTAAAATGTTTCATGGACTTGAAGTGGCAAAAGTTTTAGGACTTGATAAGGATGAGAGTAAAAAACTTATTTCTATGATAGCAAAACTTTACAAGCTTTATATGGATAAAGATATGAATATGCTTGAAATCAATCCTTTGATTAAAACTGCAGAAGGTGATTTTTATGCCCTTGATGCAAAATGCAGTTTTGATGATAGTGCGCTTTATCGTCACCCAGAAATTGCTGAACTTAGAGATGTTACAGAAGAAAATCCAGCTGAAAGAGAAGCGGCTGAATTTGGTTTAAGTTATGTAAAATTAGATGGTGATGTAGCTTGTATGGTAAATGGTGCAGGACTTGCTATGGCGACAATGGATATTATCAATTATAGCGGTGCAAAACCTGCAAATTTCTTAGATGTGGGTGGTGGTGCATCACCTGAAACGGTTGCAAAGGCTTTTGAAATCATTTTAAGAGATAAAAATGTAAAGGTGATATTTATCAATATTTTTGGTGGTATTGTTCGTTGTGATAGAATTGCAAATGGAATTTTAGAAGCGACTAAAAATGTTGAGGTCAATATTCCTATAGTTGTTAGACTTGATGGTACAAACGCAGCTGAAGCTAAGGCGATTTTGGATAATTCAAATCTTAAAAATATCAAAGCAGCCAGCAATCTTAAAAATGGTGCAGAGCTAGTAAAAAGTTTAGTAGGATAAGGATAAAAAATGAGTATATTAGTGAATAAAAATACAAAAGTAATAGTTCAGGGTTTTACAGGTAAAGAAGCGACTTTCCATGCAGAGCAATGTATGGCTTATGGTACAAATATAGTAGGGGGCGTAACTCCTCATAAAGGTGGACAAACTCATTTAGGAAAGCCAGTCTTTGATACGGTAGCTGATGCGGTTAAGGCAACAGGAGCTGATGTGAGCTTAATTTTTGTTCCTGCTTTTGCGGTTGGTGATAGCGTGATTGAGGCTGCTGATGCAGGTATTAAATTAGCAGTTGTAATTACAGAGCATACTCCAGTTAAAGATATGATGTTTGCTAAGCAATATGCAAATAAAAAAGGTATGAAAATCATAGGACCAAATTGCCCAGGAATTATCACTTCTGAAGAATGCAAGCTAGGCATTATGCCAGGATTTATTTTTAAGAAAGGTTGTGTAGGACTTATTTCAAAAAGTGGAACTTTAACCTATGAAGCAGCAAATCAAGTTGTGCAAGGTGGATATGGGATTTCTACAGCAGTAGGAATCGGTGGAGATCCTATCATAGGACTTGCCTATAAAGAACTTTTGAGTGAATTTCAAAAAGATGATGAAACTAAGGCTATTGTGATGATAGGGGAAATTGGTGGTAGCTTAGAAGTAGAAGCAGCTAAATTTATTAAAGAAAATATTAGCAAACCTGTGGTAGCATTCATTGCTGGAGCGACTGCACCAAAAGGTAAAAGAATGGGACATGCAGGAGCGATTGTGGGCAGTGCAGATGAGAGTGCTGCGGCAAAAAAAGAAGCATTAAAGTCTTATGGAATTCATGTGGTGGATTCTCCAGCTTTAATCGGTGAAGAAATTCAAAAAATATTAGGCTAAAAAAGGAAAAAGATATGAGTATAGCAGCTCCAAAAGATACCCCTGTTTGGGTAAATGAGCATAGATGTAAAGCTTGTAATATCTGTGTTAGCTATTGCCCTGCTGGGGTTTTAGCTATGCGTGATGATATTCATGCGGTTTTAGGGCAAATGATAGAGGTTGTACATCCTGAATCTTGTATAGGCTGTACTGAATGTGAAACACATTGTCCAGATTTTGCTATTATGGTGGCAAAAAGAGATGAATTTAAATTTGCCAAGCTTACTCCAGAGGCTAAAGATAGAGCCGTAGCGGTAAAAAATAATAAATATAAAAAACTAGCATAGGAAAGACAATGAGAGAAGTTATAGCAACAGGTAATGTTTTAATCGCTAAAGCAGCGATTGATTGTGGATGTAAATTTTTTGGAGGTTATCCTATTACTCCAAGTAGTGAAATTGCACACGAATTAAGCCATATGTTACCAGCAAATGATGGAACTTTCATACAAATGGAAGATGAAATTTCAGGTGTGAGTGTGGCTATTGGTGCTGCAATGAGTGGTGTAAAGTCAATGACTGCAAGTAGTGGTCCTGGAATTTCTTTAAAAGCAGAACAAATTGGACTCGCATTTATTGCTGAAATTCCATTGGTAATTGTAAATGTTATGAGAGGTGGTCCTTCAACAGGTCTTCCAACGAGAGTGGCGCAAGGGGATTTGTTTCAAGCAAAAGCACCAACCCATGGGGACTTTGCAAGTATAGCTATTGCACCTGCTAGCTTAGAAGAAGCATATTTGCAAACTATAAGAGCTTTTAATCTGGCTGAAAAATATATGACTCCAGTATTTTTGCTTATGGATGAGACTGTAGGACATATGAATGGTAAAGCGGTTTTGCCAGATTTAAAAGATATTGAAGTTATAAATCGTAAAAAATTTACAGGTGATAAAAAAGACTATAAACCTTATGCAGCGGGTGAAAATGAACCAGCAACACTGAATCCATTCTTTACAGGATATCGTTATCATGTAACAGGACTTCATCATGGAGATATAGGTTTTCCAACTGAAGATGGTGCTATAGTAAAGAAAAACATAGAAAGACTTATAGGTAAAATTAAAAATAATCGTGATGATATTTGTACTTATGAAGAATATATGCTAGATGATGCCGAGTTTTTAATCATTGCTTATGGAAGCGTGAGTCGTTCAGCAAAAGAAGCTATTAATAGACTTAGAGAAGAAGGCTTAAAAGTAGGGCTTTTCCGTCCTATTACTCTTTATCCAGTAGCTGAAAAAAAGATTGCTGAAGTGGTAAGTAAATTTAAAAAAGTAATGGTAAGCGAACTTAATATGGGACAATATCTTGAAGAAATAGAAAGGGTAACTTCTCGCCGTGATTTTATCAGTTTGCATCGTGCAAATGGTCGCCCTATTACCCCAAGTGAAATCATTGCTAAAGTAAAGGAGAATATATAAAATGGCATTTAATTATGATGAATATTTAAGAACTGATAAACTTCCTACTCAATGGTGTTGGGGTTGTGGTGATGGTGTTGTTTTAAAATGTATTATCCGTGCAATAGAAAAACTTGGTTGGAATATGGATGATGTTTGTTTGGTTTCGGGTATTGGTTGTAGTGGTAGAATGAGTTCTTATGTAAATTGCAATACCGTTCATACTACGCACGGAAGAGCAATAGCTTATGCAACAGGTATAAAATTAGCTAATCCAAATAAACATGTGATTGTGGTAAGTGGCGATGGTGATACTTTGGCCATTGGTGGAAATCATACTATACATGGATGTCGTAGAAATATAGATTTAACTCATATTGTAATCAATAACTTTATTTATGGGCTTACTAATTCTCAAACTAGCCCTACTACTCCAAAAGGTTTTTACACTGTTACAGCTCAATTTGGTAATATCGATCCAAATTTTGATGCTTGTGAATTAACCAAAGCTGCTGGAGCTTCTTTTGTAGCAAGAGGAAATGTAATCGAAGCTAACAAATTGGAAAATTTGATTTTTAAAGCTTTATCTCATAAAGGTTATAGCTTTGTAGATGTTTTCTCAAACTGCCATATTAATCTAGGCAGAAAAAATAAAATGGGCGAAGCTGTAGCTATGCTTGATTGGATTAAAGATCGCGTTGTGGATAAGAGTAAATTTGAAAATATGGATTTTGAAGAAAGAAAAGATAAATTTCCAACGGGTATTTTACATGAAGATAATTCTCAACCAGAATACTGCCACGCTTATGAAGAAGTGCGTCGTGCAGCCAAAGAGAAAAGAATGGTTGATTTAGGAGCTTTAAAATGAAATATCAATTAAGATTTGGCGGTGAAGGTGGACAAGGTGTTATTACTGCAGGAGAGATTTTAGCTGAAGCAGCGATTAAAGAAGGTCGTCAAGCTTTTAAGGCTTCAACTTACACTTCTCAAGTAAGAGGAGGTCCGACTAAGGTTGATATTATTATTGATGATAAAGAAATTCTTTTTCCTTATGCAGTAGAAGGTGAAGTGGATTTTATGCTTTCAACTGCAGATAAAGGTTATAAAGGTTTTCGCAGTGGTGTAAAAGAAGGTGGAATTATCGTTGTAGAGCCAAATTTAGTTCATCCTGAAAATGAAGATTATAAAAAATGGCAGATTTTTGAAATTCCTATTATTACCATAGCTAAAGATGAAGTGGGCAATGTGGCTACTCAATCTGTCGTAGCACTTGCCATTGCTGCTTATATGAGTAAATGTATTGATTTGGATATCCTTAAAGAAACTATGCTTCATATGGTTCCTGCTAAAACAAGAGATGCGAATGCGAAAGCTTTTGATTTGGGTGTTAAGTACGCACAAGAAACCAAGGCACACTCTTAAAAATTCCGCTTTATGCGGAATTTAACTAATTTAAAATAAAATTTAAACTTTTAATTTTCTAATTTAGCTACTTTTAACGATTAAAATTTTATAATCAAAAACTTATTTAAACAAGGAAAACCTAATGGATATTTTTGATGAAATGTTTAATAAAACTCCTAAAGAAAAATTTATAGAAATAATACAAAATGGAAATTTGGGAGCTTTGGAAAAAGTATTTGAAAATTTTTTTGCTGAGCATATTGCTATGATTGAACTTTTAGAAAAACAAGGCTTAACTGAAATGGATGTGAAAAATTTCATACTTGAAAATGGGGATTTTATTACACAAAGGCAAAATGATATTTATATAGAGCTTGGTGCAAAAATTTTAGGACACGAGGGTTGATGAAAAAAATATTCATTATTTTTTCAATATTGCTTGTGTGCAATTTAAATGCAGTGCCGACATTTGATTATACCTATAAATTCACGCTTAAAAAAGATGAAAGAGCCAGTGTGGAAATCAAAGAACTTGGTTATGAAGATAAGGTGCAAAATTTTGATTTTTATTGGACCTTATTTGATAATACAAATATGGTTGTACATTCTAAATTTCGCAAATATCCGCGTCAGTTTGTTATGAGTTTGCGTAGGAATTTAGACTGGGTAACTCAAACTTTAATTCCTGATTATACTAACCCACATATTGATAGAGCAAGACTTATTTTAGAGTTTAGCGGATATAAAAAAGGCGAGGCGACTTTTACTGTGTATATAGAAGATAAGGAATCGCGTCTTGAAGTGAAGTTTCTTGATCCAAGAAAAATGCCATTAAAAAATCCACCGCAAAATAATCAAGTGGTGCCTATGATTAATTTAAATGAATCACAAGTAAAACCGCTAACAGAGCGAGAAAACAATACAAACTAAGCTTTTAAGGATGTAAAGTGCAAAAAATAGATGATTTGATAAAGCAGTATTTAGAAGAACTTAATTATGAGCCTGTTTTAACAATGCTTTCTAAGACCAAATCAGGTAAAAAATTGCGTTCTAAATTGCTTTTAGCTATTGCAGGCGAAAGCGAAAAATCTTTTAAAATTTGTGCCGCAATAGAGCTTATACATTTGGCAAGTTTATTGCATGATGATATTATTGATGAAAGCAAATTAAGGCGTGGAGCAAAATCTGTTAATGCAGAATTTGGTACAAAAAACGCTTTAATGCTTGGCGATATTTTATATTCTAAAGCTTTTTATGAATTGAGTCAAATGAATGCGTCTTTTGCAAGTATTATTTCAGATGCGGTTGTAAAACTTGCCATAGGCGAACTTATGGATGTAAATTTAAGTCAAAATTTTAATGAAGATAAGAATAAATATCTTAAAATGATTTATAATAAAACAGCGGTTTTGATTGAGGCAAGTGCGAAATGTGGAGCTATTTTGGCAAATTCAGATGAAAAAGCCTTTGGAGGATATGGCAAAAATTTAGGCCTTGCATTTCAAATGATTGATGATATTTTAGACATTAAAGGCGATGAAATAACTCTTGGAAAACCTGCTATGAACGATTTTAAAGAGGGCAAAACTACTTTACCTTATATCTATCTTTTTGAAAATTTAAATGATGATGATAAAATTAAATTAAAAAATTTATTCCAAAAAGATTTAAATAATGATGAAAAAATATGGATGCAAACAAAATTTGAAGAGACAAAAGCCTTAGATAAGGCTATAAAGGAAGCTAAAGATTATGCCAAAGAAGCAATGTTTGCCATACAAAAGTATTCCAATCAAAAGCTTAGTGATATTATTAAAGCTATGATAGATAGGAATTTTTAATGTATTATTGTATATCTTTTACTCATAAAAATACTGATCTTGCTTTAAGAGAAAAACTTTCTTTTTCAGATGAAATGAAAAAAAATGAATTTTTGCGTTTGTTAAATAATAATGAAAATATTGAAGAATGTTTGGTCATAAGCACCTGTAATCGTGTTGAAATCATTGCTTATGTGAAAGAAAGTTGTGCAGAATATATTATCAAGTCTTTGGCTTTGCTATGTGATGTGAATAAAGATAGCTTAATTAAAAAGGCTGATATTTTTGAAGATAATGGAGCCATACATCATCTTTTTTCCGTTGCAAGTTCGCTTGATAGTTTGGTTGTGGGCGAAACGCAAATTGCAGGACAGCTTAAAAACGCCTTTGCTTTTGCTTTACAAAATAACTTTTGTGGTGTGCATCTTTCAAGGGCGGTTCATAGTGCTTTTAAATGTGCTGCTAAGGTGCGGAATGAAACACAAATTTCAAAAAATCCTATTTCAGTTGCGAGTGTAGCAGTAGCTAAAGCAAAAGAGCTTTTGGATTTAAACGAGAAAAAAGCTGTGGTTATCGGTGCTGGAGAAATGGGAGAGCTTGCCGCTAAGCATTTAATCGCTACAGGAGCTAGGGTTGTTATTTTAAATAGAGATATGCAAAAAGCGAAGAATCTTTGTGAGAATTTAGGAGTTTTAAGCGAATATGATAGTTTGGAGAATTTAAAAAAATATATAAACGAATACGAACTTTTTTTCTCTGCGACCAATGCACCAAATGCTATTATTACAAATTCTTTAATCAACGAAACTTCTCATCAAAGGTATTTTTTTGATCTTGCGGTGCCAAGAGATATCGATATAAACGAAAGTGAAAAAATATCTGTTTTTGCAGTCGATGATCTTGAGGTTGTGGTGCAAAAAAATTTAGCTTTAAGAGAGCAAGAAGCTCGTATGGCATATGGTATTATAGGGAGACAAACAGCTGAATTTTTTAGATATTTAAACGATCTAGCTTTAAGCCCTATCATTAAAGCCATCCGTTTGCAGGCAAAAGAATGTGCTCAAAATCAGCTTGAAATTGCTATAAAAAAAGGATATTTAAAACATTCTGATAAAGAGGAAGCAAAAAAACTCATCCATCAAGTATTTAAAGCTTTTTTGCATACACCAACTATCAATTTAAAACATCTTCAAGGTAAAATGCAAAGCGATACGGTGATGAATGCTATGCGTTATGTTTTTGATTTGCAAAATAATCTTGAAGGTTTAGATGAATATAAATGTGAATTTAATATGGAGAATAATAATGAAATTGAGTAAATTATACGCACCAAGTCTTAAAGAAGCACCAAAAGATGCGACTTTGCCAAGCCATATTTTTTTAACGCGGGCGGGATTTATTGAGCAAATTGGAAGCGGACTTTATAATTTTTTACCTTTAGGAAAAAAAGTTTTAGAAAAAATTAAAACTATAGTAAAAGAAGAAATGGATAAAGCAGGAGCACAAGAAGTAAATCTAAGTTTTGTTACTCCTGCGAGTTTGTGGCAAGAAAGCGGACGTTATAATGTTTTTGGCAAGGAGCTTTTGCGTTTTAAGGATAGGAAAGAAAACGACTTTGTTTTAGGTCCAACACATGAAGAAGCTATGCTTTCTTTGGTAAAAAATAAAATCACATCTTATAAACAACTTCCTTTACATTTATATCAAATAGGGCTTAAATTTCGCGATGAAGCAAGACCTAGATTTGGACTTTTAAGATGTCGTGAATTTTTAATGAAAGATGGTTATAGTTTTCATGTAAATGAAGAAGATTTAGGGCGCGAATTTGATTTAATGTATGAAACTTATAGCAAAATTTTTACAAGACTTAATCTCAATTTTAGGGCTGTTGAAGCAGATAGCGGAGCTATTGGTGGAAGTGGTTCTAAGGAATTTATGGTTTTGGCAAAAAATGGAGAAGATGATATTTTGATTTGCGAAAATTGTGATTATGCTGCAAATATTGAAGCAGCGACTAGAGCAAAGAAAACTTGTCAAGATGAAAGACCTGAAGCAAATTATGCAAGTAAATTTCACACTCCAGATATTAAAACCATTAAAGACTTGGCCGAATTTTTTAAAATCAATGAATTTTATACCATTAAAGCGGTAGTGAAAAAGGCCATTTATGAAAATGAAAGTAAATTGGTCGCCTTTTTTATAAGAGGAAGTGATGATTTACAAGAGGTTAAAGCACAAAATGCTTGCAAGGCTTTAGAGCTTGTAGATGCGAGTGAAGAGGAATTAAAAAATATGGGCTTAACCCCTGGATTTATAGGTTTTGTAGGGCTAAAAAATATTGATTTTTATGTGGATTTTGAGCTTGAAAATGAAAAACAAATGATTATGGGTGCCAATGAAAAAGATTATCATTTAATCGGCATTGATGTGGTGAATTTAAACAAAGAGCGTTTTAAGGACTTGATAGAAGTTAAAGAAAATGATTGTTGTGCTAAATGCGGTGGAAAATTAAAGCAAAGTAAAGGTATAGAAGTAGGGCATATTTTTAAATTGGGACAAAAATATTCTAGCACTATGAATGCAAATTTTTTAGATGAAAATGGTAAAAGTCAAGCTTTTTATATGGGTTGTTATGGCATAGGAGTATCGCGTTTGGTTGCAGTGGCTATTGAAGCAAGTCATGATGAAAAAGGTTGTATTTGGAATAAAGCTTTAGCACCTTTTGTGCTTGAAATTATTGTTTCAAATATTAAAGATGAAAAAGCTTTAGAATTCGCAAATAAGCTTTATGAAGATTTGCAAAATTTAGGTATTGAAGTTTTGCTTGATGATAGAAATGAACGGTTTGGGGTTAAAATGAATGATTTTGAACTTATGGGTTTTCCTTATGCCTTGATTGTAGGAAAGGGTTTGGAAAATGATGAGCTTGAATGGATAGAAAGAAAAACTTTAGAAAAGAAAACCATATCAAGCAAAGATGTGACCAAATTTATCATAAAGAGTATCAATGAATAAATTAAGCCTTAGCCCACTTTTTTTGCTTGAAATTATTGTGAGTATTTTGTTTATTGTATTTTTTGGCTTTGGAAATTTTTTGATTTTTATTTTGCTAAGTATGCTATTTGGAGCAGTGCTTTTGGGAATTTTTTGGAAAAATATGCTTGAATTCCGTATGAGTGGTTTAAAAGATATGCTGACTCAATTTTCTTTTGTGATAGCGGGATTTTTGTTTATTTTTCCAGGGGTCATCACGAGTTTTTTTGGTCTTTTGGTCTTTTGTTTTGGTTTAGTTTTTAAGCTTACAAGAACTAAATATGAAAATAAGCATAGGCAAAATGAATATCATAGTGAAGAAATTATTGATGTTGAAATTATAGAGGAGAGAAAATGAAAGAGCTAATCATTGCTACAAGAAAAAGCAAGCTCGCTCTATGGCAGAGCAAATATATAGCTAGCGTACTTGAAAGAACTCATCAAATAAAAGTGCGTTTGGAAGGCTTTAAAACAAAAGGCGATATTTTGCTTGATTCTCCTTTGGCAAAAATCGGTGGAAAGGGACTTTTTACTAAAGAACTTGAAGAAAATATGCTTGAAGGAAAGGCTCATTTGGCGGTGCATAGCTTAAAAGATGTGCCAAGTTTTTTTCCTAAGGGTTTAATTTTAGCGGCTGTAAGCAAAAGAGAACAAAGCAATGATGCTATGATGAGCGAAAATTTTAAAGATTTTTCTTCTTTGCCAAAAGGTGCAAAAATAGGTACTACAAGCCTTAGACGCAAAATGCAACTTTTATTATTAAGACCTGATTTAGAGATTATTTCTTTGCGTGGAAATGTGAATTCTCGCATAGAAAAATTAAAAAATAATGAATTTGATGCGATTATTTTAGCTATGGCAGGCATTAAACGCCTAAATTTGGATAAGGAAGTGAAATTTGTTTATGAATTCAGCAAAGATGAATTAGTTCCTGCGGCGTCTCAAGGAATTTTAGGTATAGAAAGTGTAGAAGATGAAAAAATTACCAAGCTTTTAAAGTGTTTAAATGATGAAAATTCTTTGATTGAAAGCACAATAGAAAGAGAATTTATTGCTACTTTAGAAGGGGGTTGTCAAGTGCCCATAGGCATTAATGCGGAATTAAACGCAGATCAAATTTGCGTGCGTGCAGTGCTAGGACTCCCTGATGGCAGTGAAATTTTGCAAGATAAAAGAATGATTAAAAAAAGTGAATTTCAAGGATTTGGTGAAAAATTAGCTAAAGAATTTATAGCTAAAGGCGCTAGAGAACTTTTAAAAAAAGCTGAAAGTATGATATGAAAGAATTTATTGAAATTTTAAAAACAAATGATTTGTTAAAAGTTTATGAAGAACCCATTGATGTAGATCTTGAAATCGCACATTTAGCATATATAGAAGCTAAAAAGCCAAATGGCAAGGCTTTGCTTTTTACAAATCCTGTGGATAAAAAATTAAATAAAAAATACAAATTTCCTGTTTTAATGAATGCTTTTTGCAATGAATTGGCTTTAAATTTAGCTTTTGGACGCGATTTTAATGAAGTGGCTGATGAAATTTCAAAACTCATAAAAATGCACATTCCCACAAATTTCAAAGCAAAAATGGATTTTTTTATGACTTTATTAAGTCTTAAAAATGTTCCACCAAAAAGACTTAAAGCTAATAAGGCTTTGTATGATTATGAAATTTTAAACTCGCTTGAAGATCTACCTGTGCTTAAGACTTGGGAAGATGATGCAGGTAAATTCATTACTATGGGGCAAGTTTATACGCGAAATTTGGATAAAACGCAAAATAATCTTGGAATGTATCGTTTGCAAATCAGTGATAAAAATGAACTTTTAATGCATTGGCAAATTCATAAAGATGGGGCTAATTTTTATCACGAGTATAAAAATGCTGGTTTTAAAAAAATGCCTGTAAGTATTGCTATTGGTGGAGATCCGCTTTATATTTGGTGCGGCCAAGCGCCTTTGCCTAAAGGAATTTTTGAGCTTTTGCTTTATGGTTTTATTAAAAAAACTCCAGCTAAACTTACGCCTTGCGAGAATGGAATTTTTGTCCCTTTTAATAGCGACATAGTGATTGAGGGTTATGTGGATTTAGAAGAGTTTAAAATTGAAGGACCTTTTGGAGATCATACAGGTTTTTATACTCCTGCTGAACTTTTTCCTGTGATGAAAGTTGAAAAAATTTATGCCAAAAAGGACGCAATTTATCAAGCAACGGTTGTGGGAAAACCTCCTTTAGAAGATAAAATTATGGGACTTGGAACAGAAAGGGTATTTTTACCGCTTTTGCAAACTTCAACCCCTGATTTAATTGATTATAAAATGCCTGAAAATGGAGTTTTTCATAATCTTATCTTGGCAAAAATTGATGCAAAATATCCCGCACATGCACAGCAAATTATGCATGCTTTTTGGGGAGTAGGACAAATGAGCTTTGTAAAACACGCTATTTTTGTAGATAAAAAAGCTCCAAATTTGGATGATTATGATGCATTAATTCCTTATATTTTAAATCGTTTTAGTGTAAATAAAATTTTAATTTCTGAAGGAATTTGTGATCAATTAGATCACGCATCACCTAACGCTTGTTTTGGGGGTAAAGCAGGACTTGATGCTTGTGAAGAAAATGAGACAGAAGAACTTGAAATTTTAGAAGATGAAAAATTGTTAGAGTTTTTTAAAAACAAAGTTGAGCTTATCAATTTAAAACAATTTTACAAAAACACCAAAAGCCCTATTGTTTGTATTTTACTAAATAAAAAAGAAAGAATTTCAGAACTTTTTGAAAAATTGCTTGATTTTAAAAAACATTTTAGAATTTTAGTTTTTTTAGACGCAAATAATAAGCTTGAAAATCCTTATATGCTTGTGTGGCGTGTGGTTAATAATATCGATGCAAAAAGGGATATTTTTATTAAGCAAGATAGACTTTGTATTGACGCAACAGCAAAGGGAAAGGCTGAAAATTATGAAAGGGTTTGGCCTAAGCAAACTGATTGCACTAAGAGTGTGATTGAAGATTTAATTCTAAGAAATATTTTAGAAAACGATACTGAACTTTTCGCCAAATTTGAAATTATGGAGTGAAATTTTAATTTCAAATTGGCACGCTTTTTGCTTATTATTTCAAAAAATAAAAATAAATTAAAAATTTTTATTTTAAGGGTATTCATAAATTTAAAAATTTGTCGATATAGCATTTAAGGCAATTAGAAATTTTAAAAAGGATTTTAAAATGGAAATATCGAAGGCAAATGTACAATTAGATACAGCTTTGGCAAATGTCGCTCAAAAAACAAATGGAGCACAGCAAGCTAGTTCAAGCATTCAAGTTGAAAAAAATCAGAGCCAAGGAGGTGAGGAAGAAAATCAGCAAGAAGGTTTGAGTGAAAAATTAGCAGATATTACGCAAAAACTAAATGAGCAAATGGATTCTTTAGATACTAATGTTCGTTTTGGTTATAGTGATAAAATTGGATCGATGTATATTAGTGTGACTGAAAAAAGCACGGGAAGAGAAATTCGTCGTATTCCAAGTGAAGAGGCTATGAAATTAGCTGAATATTTTCAAGATGTAATAGGTATGATTTTCGATAAGGAGAGTTAAAATGGCATTAGGTAGTTTATCAAGTTTAGGATTTGGTTCAGGGGTTTTAACGCAAGATACTTTAGACAAATTAAAAAAAGCTGAAGAACAAGCTCGTGTTAATCCTTATACAACAAAAGTAGAAGAAAATACGACTAAGCAAAAAGACTTGACTGAAATTAAAACAAAACTACTTGCATTTCAAACTGCGGTTTCATCTTTGGGTGATGCGACAGCTTTTGCTAAAAGAAAGGTTGTAGGAAGTATCACAGATAATCCTCCTGCAAGTTTGACTGCAAATAGTGGTGTTTCTTTACAAAGTATGAAAGTTAATGTGACTCAACTTGCGCAAAAAGATGTGTATCAAAGCAAAGGTTTGGCTAATGATACAGGTTTTGTAAATGCAAATTTGAAAAGCCCTACAAATTTGACTTTTTTCTCTAATGGTAAAGAAATTTCTGTTACTATAGATAAAAATACAACTTATAAAGATTTAGCCGATAAAATCAATAATGCAAGCGGTGGCGATATAGTAGCAAAAATAGTAAATACGGGTGAAAAAGATACCCCTTATCGTTTGACTTTAACAAGCAAAGAGACCGGCGAAGATCACGCTATCAGTTTTTATCCTGGAAAAAAGAATGCTAATGGAAAATACGAAGTCGATGAAAATGCTAAGCAAATTTTTGATAATCTTGGTTGGAAACTTGATGATGAAGCCCTAAATGCTGAGGATTTTGATCCTTCTAAAAGTAAAAAAGGTGTAGGAATTATCGATGATGCTGAAAATCCTTTACACATACAAAAAGCACAAAATGCTGAATTTACGCTTGATGGCATTAAAATGACAAGATCTAGCAATACTATTACCGATCTTGGAGTAGGGATTACTTTAACCTTAAATAAAACCGGAGAAATTAATTTTGATGTACAACAAGATCTTGAAGCAGTAACAAAATCAATGCAAGAATTAGTTGATGCTTATAATGACTTAGTAACCCAGCTAAATGCTGCTACTGATTATAATGCTGAAACAGGGACAAAAGGAACTTTACAAGGTGTTAATGAAGTAAGTTCTATCCGTTCAAGTATTATTTCTGCTTTGTTTGATTCTCAATCTGTAGATGGACAAGTTGAAGATGCTAATGGCAATAAAGTCAGTGCTAAAGTTATGCTTTCTATGCAGGATTTTGGTTTGAGTTTAAATGATGCGGGAACTTTAAATTTTGATTCTTCTAAATTTGAAAAAAAGGTAAAAGAAGATCCTGAATTTGCGGAAAGCTTTTTTGCAGGTATTACCAAATATGAAGATATTAATCATACTGGAGATTTGATTAAAAAAGATAGCTTAAAAGAGTATTTAAGTCAGACAGATGATGATGGTAAAGGTTTGACTTTTGAAAAAGGTAAATTTACTATAGTTTTCAATAACGAAACTTATGATTTATCTAAAACTTCTGATGGTGGCACTTTCAAGCTTACAGGAAAAACAGAAGAAGAAATGCTTCAAAATTTAGCAAGCCATATTAATAGCTTGGGTATTGAAGGTTTAAATGTCAAAGTTGAATCTTATAATCAAAATGGAGAACAAGGTTATAAGCTTAAATTTAGCGGAGATGGTAGTTCTGATTTTTCTATCAAAGGAGATAAAGAATTTCTTAAGAAATTTGGTTTAAATGAAACCAGCATTACAGCAAAACCTATTGAAGGTAAAGGTATTTTTGCTAAACTTAAAACAACACTTCAGGGAATGACAGGAACTAATGGTTCATTGACAAAATATGATGAAAGCTTAACCAACGATATAAAAGCTTTAAATGCTTCGAAAGAATCAGCTCAAAAATTGATCGATACTAGATATGATACTATGGCAAATCAGTGGTTGCAATATGAAAGTATTTTAAACAAGCTTAATCAGCAATTACAGACTGTTACAAATATGATTAATGCTGCTAACAATTCAAATAATTAAAGGATGCAATAAATGCAAAATAGCTTAGCTTATAATGCTTATTCTCAAAATCAAGCGGGGATAGAATCTCCGCAAAAACTTATCGAAATGCTTTATGAAGGAATTTTGCGTTTTTGTGCAAGAGCTAAAATGGCAATAAGAAATGAAGATATAGAGCAAAGAGTATATTTTGTTAAAAGAACCACGGCTATTTTTATTGAGCTTATTAATACTTTAGATTATGAAAAAGGTGGCGATGTGGCTCATTATTTAAGTGGGCTTTATACAAGAGAAATTCAGCTTTTATCTTTGGCAAATTTAGAAAATAACGAAGCAAGGATTGATGAGGTAATTAAAGTAACCAAAGGCTTATTGGAAGCTTGGAGAGAAGTGCATAGCAATGAAGCAATGGCTTGATGATTTTAAACTTGCTCTTATACAAGAAGATATAAATAGGCTGGAAAATTTATTAGATGCACTTGATTTAAGAAAAATCGTTGAAGAATTTGCAAAAAATTCTCAAAATGATGAAATTTTAAAAGAAAATGTTAATGATAATTTTATGCAGCTTAAAGCACTTTTACAAGAAGCTGTTGTTTTGATAAGTGAGAAAAAAAATTCTAAGGCTCATGAGATTCAAAAATTTCAAAAAGCTGCAAAATATTTTGAAGATTAAAGCATAGCGATAAGCCGAGTTCTGTCTAGAATGCTCATTTATCTAGTTTTGTTTTTGCAAACAAAATCAAGCGAAGGGTTATAAAGAAAGACACCAACCATCCCTTCTTGCTGCACATTGGGTTTACATAGCCGAAATTGTTACCAAAATCGCTGGTAAGCTCTTACCTCACCGTTTCACCTTTTCCACTTTCGTGGTAGTTTTCTTTCTGTTGCACTATCCCTTAGGTTACCCTAGCCATCCGTTAGATGGAATGTTTGTCTTTTGCAGCTCGGACTTTCCTCTTCTTTATAGCAAAGAAGCGAGCATTTACTATGCTTTAAGCTTAAATTCTAACAAAAATTTGCTTATTTTATTATCAATTTTATTGTGATATCAAATAAAATTTGCTAAAATTATACTTTATTTTTTAAGAAAAAAGGAAAATTTATGGCATCTTATTCAATGGGCGATCTAAAAAAGGGATTAAAAATCGAAATCGATGGAGTTCCTTTTAAAATAGTAGAATACCAACATGTCAAGCCAGGAAAAGGCCCTGCTTTTGTGCGTATAAAAATCAAGTCTTTTATTGATGGCAAAGTGCTTGAAAAAACCTTTCATGCGGGAGATAAATGCGAAGCTCCAAATTTGGAAGAAAAAACTATGCAGTATCTTTATGACGATGGAGAAAATTGTCAATTTATGGACACAGAAACTTATGAGCAAGTGGCAATTAGTGACGAAGATGTGGGTGAAGCAAAAAAATGGATGCTTGATGGTATGATGGTGGATGTACTTTTCCATAATGGCAAAGCTATTGGCGTAGAAGTTCCACAGGTGGTAGAACTTAAGATAACAGAAACAGCTCCAAATTTTAAAGGCGATACTCAAGGATCAAATAAAAAACCTGCTACACTTGAAACCGGTGCGGTGGTGCAAATTCCTTTCCATGTTTTAGAGGGCGAAGTTATACGCGTTGATACCGTGCGTGGAGAATATATAGAAAGAGCAAATAAATAATTCTAAAAGCTTTTGATTCATTTCAAAAGCTTGATTTTGTTACTTAACTTCTCATCCTATAATTTAAAAATACTTTTTTAAACTTTTCTTCAATTTAAAATTTTTATAATATTTTAAAATCTATACTACGGAGTTTGCTTATGGATTGGCTTTTGCTTGCTGCTATACCTTTGATTGTTTTAGGTTTTGTTTTTAGAATAAATCCTTTTTTGGTTGTCACTTTGGTAGGAATTTATGCTGGACTTGCTGCAGGTTTTAATCTTGTAAAAATTATCAGCGATATTGGTAAATCTTTTGTTGATAATCGTTATGTTGCTATTATTTGGCTTATTTTGCCTTTACTTGCAATTTTAGAAAACAAAGGCTTGAAAGAACAGGCTAAAAATTTAATTTCTAAGATTAAAGTTGCAAGCACAGGAAAAATTTTAATGTGTTATTTCGTTTTTAGACAAATTACTGCAGCCTTAGGACTTTTATCTTTAGGTGGTCATGCACAAATGATAAGACCTTTAATAGCCCCCATGGCAGAAGCAGCAGCTAGAATTAAATTTAAAAATTTAACTCATAAAGATAGCCAAAAAATCAAAGCATATTCTTCAGGTACTGATAATGTGGCGGTGTTTTTTGGAGAAGATATTTTTATAGCTGTGCATTCTATTTTATTTATCAAAGCTTTTTATGAAAGTAATGGCATTATAGTTGAGCCTTTACATTTATCTGTTTGGGCTATTCCTACCGGAATTTTAGCTTTGATGATACATTGTACAAGACTTTATTTGTTTGACAAAAAATTAGAAAGAAAATATAAAGGTCTGAAAAATGATAAGTCTTGATTTGCTTTATTATATTGTTGGAATTTTATTTTTAATTTTTGGAATTTTAAATTTTGCTAATAAATTGAAAAGTTTAAAATACAGGATAAGCGGTGGAATTTTTTGGACAAGTTATAGTTTTACTTTTTTATTTGCTAATATTTTACCAAATTTCGTGATAGGTTCTATAGTAATTTTACTTGCAATTATTGCAGGATTTAATCTATTAAAACCAGCACAAATAAAAATATCTCAAGCGCAAATTGACTATGAAATAAAATCAGCTAATACTTATAAAAGTAAATTATTCATCCCTGCTCTTTTAGTGCCTTTCATAACTCTTGTTGGAACCTTTGTTATACCCCATATAAGCTTTTTTGAAGCAAAAAACGCTACTTTGATAGCTTTGATTATCAGTATTGTAACTGCTTTTGTTTTGGCTTGTTTTATGTTTAAAGCTTCGCCTAAAAAAGCTATAGTTGATGCAACTTATACTATGGATCATATTAGTTGGGCGGCACTTTTACCTCAAATTTTAGCTACTCTTGGAGTGATTTTTGTCTCTACCGGAATGGGAGGTCAAGTTTCTAAGCTTCTTTCAAGTTATATCACACTTGATAATGCTTTTATTGCAGTAGCGGTATATTGTATAGCTATGGCACTTTTTACCATAATAATGGGAAATGCTTTTGCTGCTTTTCCTGTTATCACCGCAGCCATTGCTTTACCTGTTTTAATTGTGAAAATGCATGCAAATCCAGCTATCATAGGTGCTATTGGTATGCTTAGTGGATTTTGTGGTACCTTGATGACCCCTATGGCTGCAAATTTCAATATAGTCCCAGCCGCACTTTTAAATTTAGATGATAAAAATGGAGTGATTAAGGCACAATTTATGTCAGGATTTGTTTTGCTTTTAGCTAATATTTTTCTGATGTATTTTTTAGCTTTTAAATTTTAAGGAGAAACAATGGAAAATTTTATAAAACAATTTAGTAAAATAGCTTTGGAAAATATTTTTAAAGAGTTACCAAATAAAATCACACATTCTTTTAATGATATTAATGATATAAAGCCTCCAAAACTGATGTATCCTATATTTTACGGATCTTATGACTGGCACTCTAGTGTGCATACTCATTGGCTTTTGGTAAAAATTTTAAAAGATTATCCACATTTTGCCCCAAAAGATGAAATCATTAAAGCACTAGATATGCAATTTAGCAAAGAAAAGGCCGATGGAGAGCTTAAGTATCTTAAAAATCCTGCACATAAAGGCTTTGAGAGATCTTATGGCTGGGGATGGTTTTTAAAATTAGCCTTAGAGCTTAATTTGCTTGCAAAGGAAAATGAAAAAGCTAAAAATTGGGCTAAAAATTTAGAAAATATTGCTGAATTTTTTGTTCAAGAATTTAAGGAATTTTTACCTAAAATGGATTATCCTATCCGTGTTGGCACACATTTTAATAGCTCCTTTGCTTTATATTTTGCCTTAGAATATGCTCAATTTAAAAACGATACTTATTTAGAGCAATGTATAAAAGATAGTGCCAAAAGATGGTTTTTAAATGATGAAAATATGCAAGTTTTGGAGCCTTGTGGAGATGAGTTTTTATCCCCTGTTTTAATGGAAGCAGTGCTTTTAAGTGCTATTTTACCTAAAAATGAATTTACTAATTTCTTTAAAAAATATTTGCCAAATTTAAATAAAAAAGAACCTAAAACTTTATTTCATCCTGTAAGTGTAAGTGATAGAAGTGATGGTAAAATAGCACATTTAGACGGGCTTAATTTAAGTCGTGCTTGGTGTTTGAGAATACTGGCAAGTTTTTGTGATGAAGATTTAAAAATGCTTTTGATGACTAATGCTGCAAATCATTTTAATGAAGCTATATTGCACATAGAAGATGATTATTTGGGCTCACACTGGCTAGGAAGTTTTGCACTGCTTGCTATGGAAGTGAAAGATTTATAATTTTGGATTTATATTTTTAAAAGCTTTGAGTAAAATTGTAACGAAAATGGATTATTTATGATAAATATTTTATCTTGCTGATTTAAAATCATTATTTTTTGTTATTATAGCCCACAAATTATTTTTTTGAAGGAAATGAATGATCTTATTGATTATTTCTTGTATTTTGCTAGCAATTATCTTAGGTTATATTACCAAGATAAATGTAGGGCTTTTTGCTATCGTTTTTACCTATATTATAGGTGCTTTTTTTATGGACTTGGAAGTTAAGAAAATCGTAGCTTTTTGGCCTATTTCTATATTTTTTGTGATTTTTGCGGTATCGCTTTTTTATAATTTTGCCGTGGTTAATGGAACGCTTGAGAAATTATCCGGACATTTGATGTATCGCTTTGCCAATCATCCTTACTTGTTACCTTTTGCTATTTTTGCTATCAGTGCGATTATTGCTGCTTTGGGCGCCGGATTTTACACGGTTTTAGCTTTTATGGCGCCACTGACATTTTTGCTTTGTGATAAAGTGGGTTTAAGTAAAATTGCAGGAGCTATGGCTATAAATTATGGGGCTTTGGGTGGGGCAAATTTTATGACTTCTCAAAGCGGGATTATTTTTCGTGGGTTGATGGAGAAAGAAAATATTGAATCAAGTGTGGCTTTTATAAATTCGGGTTTTATTTTTATGGCAACCATTATCTTGCCTATTTTTGTTTTATCATTTTTTGTATTCAGTGCTTTTAAAAACAAAACACAAGTGAGTGTGATAGAAAAACCAGAAGCCTTTGATAAAAAGCAAAAAACCACTTTAGTTTTGATGTTTGCGATGATATTTATTGTTTTAGCAGGACCTATAGCTTATCTTATTTTTCCTCAAATTTCTATGATAGAATATTTTAATAAAAAAATAGATATTGCAATGATAGCCATTATTTTTGTTGTTATTGCTTTGTTTGTAAAATTAGCTGATGAGAAAAAGGTTATAGCGCTTATTCCTTGGAATACTTTGATTATGATATGTGGCGTAGGAATGCTTATTAGCGTGGCGGTTGAAGCAGGGACGGTTAAATGGCTTTCAACTCTTGTAAAAAATGAAGTGAATGTGCTTTTCATTCCTTTGGTGATGTGTGCCATCGCTGCTTTTATGTCGCTTTTTTCAAGCACTTTGGCTGTGGTAACTCCTGCGCTTTTTCCTATAGTTCCAAGCATAGCACAAAGTAGTGGTTTAAGCGAAGCTTTGCTTTTTACTTGTATAGTTATAGGTGCCCAATCTTCTGCGATTTCTCCATTTTCTTCAGGGGGAAGTTTGGTTTTAGGTGCTTGTCCTGAAAAATACAAAGAAAAATTATTTAAAGATTTGCTCATAAAAGCAGTGCCGATAGGTTTTAGTGCGGCTATTTTAGCGACCATTATCATCAGTTTTATTTTATAGGAGTTTTGTATGAGAATAGACACTCACGCACATATTTTTTTAAAAGAATTAAAAAGTATTGAAAATGCGCGCTATAAGCCTGATTACAATGCGAGTTTTAAAGATTATAAAGCAAATTTAAGTCGTTATGGTTTCGATAAAGGTATTTTGGTTCAGCCGAGTTTTTTAGGCACGGATAATGAGTTTTTGCTTGAAAGCATTAAAGATGATGAAAATATCAAAGCCATTGTTGTGGTGGATGAAAATATCAAATTTGAAGAATTAGAAAGACTTAAAAAAAGAAAAGCTTGTGGGATAAGATTAAATCTTATTGGCAAAGAGATAAATGATTTTAAAAATTCTATTTGGATGGAATTTTTTGAAAATTTAGCCAAGCTTAAAATGCAAGTTGAAATTCAAAGGGATTTAGATGATGATCTTGTAAAAATTGTTAAACAAATTCTTCCTTTTGGTTGCGATATAGTCATAGATCATTTAGCAAGAGCGAGTGAAAATTCTAAAAATTTAGAAGAATTACTTAGCCTTAAAAGTCCTAAAATATTTTTTAAAATCAGCGGATTTTATAGGGCAAAAATTACTTATACCAAAGATGAAGAAGCAATAAAATTTGCTAAAAAAATGTATGAAATTTTAAAAGAGCATTTTTTGCTTACAAATTTTGTTTTTGGAAGTGATTGGCCGCATACAAATTTTGAAAAAAATATCAATTTTCTAAGTGCTTTTGAAGCTTTTGAAAAAATCGTTATCTCCAAAAAAGAACAAGAGCAAATTTTAGGAGATAACGCTTGTGCTTTATTCGGTTTTTAATCTCACTCTAAAAATGTATTTTGCGATATATTCAAAGTATTTTCTTAGGTAAGGTTTGTAAATCACAAAACCTCCTAAGAGTCCTAAAATACTTCCTATTATCACATCTTCAAGTCTAGCGTGGATCAGCATATCAACATTTAAATGTCCAAAAGAAGCCGCTTCAGCCAAATAAGTCACATAAGGGGTGATAAAAATCATCGTTAAAGCATAGTTTCTTACGACTAAAAACTCAACCATAAAAGCTAAAAACATCATTAAAAGAATAAATTCTAAAGGACTAAATTTAATCTTTAAAAGCCACCAAGCAAATAAAATTCCAATCGTTGTTCCGATAATGCGTTGAATTTGTTTTATCCAAACCGAATTTAAATTCGCTCCTTGTAAAATAACCGTTGTGCTAACAGCAACCCAATAACTTCGATCAAGTTCTAAAAATGCACCTAAAAACACCGCAAAACCAACAAAAAAAGCGATGATTAATGAATCCACAAAAATCACATCAAATCCTAATTTTCCACTTTCTAAAATAGGTTTGGGTAAGGAATTTTTAAAGATATAAATCACAGCCAAAGAGTATAAAAAAGCGGCCAAATTTGCCACCATTGTGCCTATGCAAATAAGTCCAACCAAAAAGATATAATCTTGCACACTAAAAGGAAAAAATGAAGCCAGTAAGCATGCAAAAACAAAGAAAAAATATCCAGGTGCGCCAATATTATAATAGCGTATTAAAATAGAACTGATTAGAGCTACTAAGCCTATGATAAGTGGCGAAAAAGCGGGAAAAAAATGAGTGCAAAGCCCTATTAAAAAAGACAAGCACAAGCCAAAAGAACAACACATTGTAACTGCCATTCTATGGTGTATTGGCGTATTTGGTATATATAAAAAAGCCATAACTCCTATCATAGCAATAAGTCCTAAATCGGTGCGGTTATAGTATGTTCCCACACTAAGCACACAAGCCACAGCTAAAGCAAAGAAAAAAGGCATTTGCCAAACTCTTTCTGTGGGATTAAGTTGTAGAATTTCTTTAAAATGTTGTTTTATTTTTTGCGTTTGAATCATTTTCTTATTTGCCCTTCTCCGTAAATTAAATATTTATAAGTGCAAATATCTTCCACGCCCATAGGACCTCTTGCGTGGAGTTTGTTTGTTGAAATTCCTACTTCTCCACCAAAGCCAAATTCGCCCCCATCGCTAAAACGCGTTGAAGCATTGACATAAACACAAGCTGAATTAATAAGGCGTTGGAATTTATTTATATTTGCAACATCATTAGAAAGTATGGTTTCAGAATGCAAAGAACTATGTTTATTAATGTGCTTTATAGCTTCATCACAATCTTTTACGATTTTTACATTGATAGCAAAATCAAGCCATTCTGTATTAAAGATATCATCATCAGCTTTAAAAAATTCTAAATTCGAGCTTTTGAAATATTTTAGAGTGTTTTCATCGGCATGAATTTTAACTTTAAATTTCTCAAATTCAGGGATCAAAAGATCAAAAAAATCTTTAGCAATTTTTTCATGCACCAAAAGGGTTTCTAAGGCATTACAAACACTTACTCTTTGGCATTTTGCATTAATAATTATAGCAAGGGCTTTTTCTAAATTTGCACTTTCATCAACAAAGGCATGGCATAAGCCTTTATCTTGTTTAATGAGTGGAATTTTGGTATTGCTTGAAATTTCTTGTATCATATTTGAACTTCCGCGCGGAATGATTACATCAATTAAATCATCAAATTTTAAAATTTGCATGATTTCATCTCTTTCATAAAATATAGCAAAACAATCTAAAAGATTAAATTTTTCAAGCACTTTATGCACGAGTTTAAAAATCATTTCATTGCTAAATTTTGCTTCATTTCCACCTTTTAAAATGCAAGCATTAGAACTTTTTAGCATTAAGGCAATGATTTCAGCACTAAGGCTTGGTCTTGCTTCATAAATAACACAAATTAAACCCAAAGGAATGCTGACTTTTTCTATTTTTAAGCCCGCATAATTAGTCCAACCTTTAGAAATTTTCCCTATAGGGTCATCTAAGTGAGCGATTTTTTCCAAACTTTCACAAAGAGAGAAAATCCGCTTTTCATCAAGCATAAGTCTATCTTTCATTGCTCCACTTTTTGTGAAATTTGTCAAATCTTTTTGATTGGCCTCTAAAATACTTTTATAGTTTTCTCTTAAAATTTTAGCTAAATTGAGAATGATATTTTCTTTATCTTTTGGTGCTAGATTGAGTAATTTTTGAGAATTTTTCTTAATATTTTCAACCAAATTTCGCATTTTTAATCCTTTATTTACAAAAAACTTGATAAATTATACAAAAAATTTAAAGTTGAAAGGTATATAAAAATGAAAAAAGTAGATTTAATTGTAGTGGGTGCAGGCCCAACGGGTATAGGATGTGCGGTTGAAGCGAAATTAAAAAATAAGGAAGTTTTGGTTTTAGAAAAAACAAATAATATTTGTCAAACTTTAATGCAATTCTATAAAGACGGCAAAAGAGTGGATATGGCTTATAAGGGTTGCGAGGGGACAAATTACGGTCATGTTCCTTTTAAAGATGGCACAAAAGAAAGCACAATAGAGACTTTTGAAAACACTTTAAAAGAGCATGGTATCGAAGTAGAATTTGGTTCTGAAGTAGAAAGCGTAAAAAATGAAAATGGAGTATTTTTTGTCAGCACATCAAAAGGAGCTTATGAATGCAAAAATATCATTGTAGCTATTGGAAGAATGGGAAAACCAAACAAACCTGACTATAAACTTCCTATGACTTTAACAAAAATTATTAATTTTAATGCAAATTCTGTATCGGGAAATGAAAAAATTCTCGTTGTGGGTGGCGGAAATTCAGCAGCAGAATATGCAGTTGATTTGGCAAATTCAAATAAAGTAAGCCTTTGTTACCGAAAAAAAGAATTCACAAGATTAAATGATATTAATCTTAAAGATATTACCGAAGCTGGAAATTCGGGCAAAGTGGAGTTAAAACTTGGCATAGACATAGAAGAAGTTGAAGATGATAACGGCAAGGCTAAAGTAAAATTTAATGATGGTAGCAGTGAAAATTACGATAGAATTATTTATGCTATCGGTGGTTCAACCCCGCTTGATTTTCTACAAAAATGCGGTATCAATGTCGATGATAAAGGTGTTCCTTTAATGGATGAAAATAAGCAAAGCAATGTAAAAGGTATTTTTGTAGCAGGGGATATTGCGACCAAAAATGGTGCAAGTATCGTTACAGGGCTTAATGATGCTGTAAAAATTCTTTCTGTGCTTTAATAATGTTTTAAACAAATTTAGCTTTCGGGCTAAATTTGACTTATTAACAAGTAAATTTTATAATTCTTTTTTATTTTAATTTAAAAATCTATAAAAATGCAAAATAAAATCAATACAAAAAAAATAATTAGAATTTATCGTTTAAATTTCTACATTTTAGGACTTCAAACACTTTATTAGCGTCTTTAAAAATATTTTTATATTTAAATATTTTTAAAGGATTTGTATGTCAAATATTTTTAGTTCTTTAAGTCCTTTTAGACTTTTTATGAAATGTGCTGTGCCAAATATGATTAGCATGGCATTTCTTTCTCTTTATTATATTATTGATGGAATTTTTGTTGGTAAATATTTAGGGAGCGAAGCTTTGAGTGCTTTAGCCTTAATTATTCCTTTTGTGATGATGTCTTTTGCTTTAGCTGATGTTGTGGCTATTGGCTCTGCTGTTCAAATTTCTATGAATTTGGGGCGCGGGAAGAAGATTTTAGCTAGAAAAATATTTAGCTCAAGCATAGTTATTATTTTTGTAGTTTCTTGTTTGGTAGGTATTTTGGAGTATTTTTTAAGCCCTATTTTAATTGATTTTTTAAATGTAAATAATGAAATTAAAAGTATGGCAAAAGATTGTATGCTAGTGTTTGCTTTATTTGCACCTTTAACAATGCTTTCTTTTGCTTTGGATAATTATTTAAGAATTTGTGGAAAAACAACCTATAGCATGGTGATGAATATTGTTATAGCATTAAGTAATATCATACTTGATTATATTTTTATAGTTGTATTAGGTTGGGGTTTGTTTTCTGCAGTTCTTGCTACTTGCTTGGGTTTATTATTGGGTGGGATTGTTGGAATTTACCCTTTTTTGTTTCAAAATTTAGAACTCAAATTTTCTAGTTTGTATATGAATTTAAAGCTTTTTAGGAATATTCTTTATAATGGAAGTAGTGAATTTTTCGGTAATATTTCTAGTTCTTTATATAGCATCTTTGCTAATTTTGTTTTATTAACAATTTCTACTACTGAAGCCGTGGCAGCTTTTTCTATTATTTTATATATTGATAGTTTTATTATGATGTTAATTATTGCTATGAGTGATGCAATGCAGCCTGCATTTAGCTATAACTGGGCTAGAAAAGATTTAAAAAGGGTAAAAGAACTTTTAAAAGTGATGTTTTTCTTTGGTGCTGTCTTATCAATCTTTGCAATGGTTTTTATCTTTATTTTTGGAGAAGATTTGGTAAGGCTTTTTACTAAAGATAATAATGAAAGATTTATCAATTTTGCTTATTTGGCTTTATTTCTTTTTGCCTTCAATTATATTTTTGCTTGGTTTAATACTTTAAGCACTTCTGTTTTAACTGCTTGTAATAAGGCTAATTTTTCTTTAATTTTAAGCTTGTGTCAAAATCTTTTTGTGCCTGTATGTTTTCTTTTTGCGTTGAGTTATTTTATTGGTTTGAACGGGGTTTGGTTAAGTCCTTTATTTGCAGAATGCGTTGTGACAATTTTAGCCATTATTTTTCTTAAGAAAATGTATTAAGCTATCGCCTTAAAAGGCGATAGAAACTTGGTTTTAAATTTTATTAAAGGAGCTTTTTATTTTTAGAATTTATAACCCACACCAGTGAGTATAATGTGGTAGGTTTCATCATAAAAACCTATATCGCTATTGCGTTTTTCAAAACCATAATTTGCAAAAGCATAAAGTGCTTTATAATCTAAAAAATGATTTTTTACAAGTTTTAGATTAAATTTTGCAATATTACCATTTTGTTTTTGTTTGAAAATAGGATCTGTGCCTTCGGCTTCATATTTGCTTAAGCTTAATTTTGGGCTAAAGATATAATCTTTTGCAAAGCTAAAATTGCTTCCTATGTGAATACCATATCTTGAATAGGATTGTGCTTTGCCATGGGCATCATTATAATCATAATTTAAGCCTAAATTTATTAAAGCGTAATTGTAGTTTAATTCTATTTCGTGATAATTGCCTTCGCGTTTTAAAGAATCAAAAACTATGCTATCTTTATCAAAATTATTTTTGGCAAAAAGATATGAAGCATTAAAATTTCCAAAATCACTTTCGTAAAGTTGAGAGATTTTAAAACCATATTTATTATGATCTGTTTCTTCTCTATTGCCTATTTGATAAGGATTTGCATATGCTTTTTCCCTAAATGAAGAAATTAAAGAAAAAGAAGTGCTAAAACGATCTAAATATGCTTTTTCATAACCTAAGGCTATACCGCTTAGATCCCTTCCATTATAGTTTTTAAGAAATATTCTATCATTGTCAATGAAATTGCCATAGTAAAGTTCAATCCCTAAAAACGGAATAGCTGAAGTGTCTGAATTATCAGCATTATAACCACTAAGATAATCATTATTTGCCAATGGAGAAATATTACTCTTAATGTCTCTTACACCCATACCTAAACTCAAATTTCCGCTAAAGCCACTTTTAAATTCTATAGCAAAAGCTTGATTTGAAAATAAAGATACTAATGCTAGAGAAAGGAAATATTTTTTCAACCAACCTCCTTGTTTTGAATAAATTTTTGTAATAAAATTACATTTATAATTGTAACTAATATTACTTTAAATTTTTATAAAATATTTTATGTAAATTTTTAACTTTTTTTGCTAGAATTTTTAGAAATTTATCAATGATATTAAAGGAAAGATAGTGCAACAAGAGCATTTTGATTTAGATTTAGAGCGTGCGATTTTAAGTAGTTGTATAATGAGTGAAGATGCTTATTCTAGTATAGCAGGAGATATAGAAATAAAAGATTTCAGTCTTAAAGCTCATCAAGATATTTTCAAGGCAATTATTGCTTGTGTGAATGCAGGAGAACCTATATCTATAAGTTTTTTAAAAAAGCATAAAAAATTAGATGAACAAATTTTAACAGAAATCATTGCAACACCATCTATCATAGATTTACCCGCTTATGTAAATGAACTTCGCGAAAAATCTATCAAAAGACAGCTTCTAAGTTTTGCACATCTTTTGCCTGCTCGTATTAATGAAAATCGTGCTGTAAGTGAAATTTCAGATGAAATTGGTAAGGAAATTTTTAATCTTACAAATCGCGTCAATGCAAATGATATTAAAGATATAGAGCTTGTTTTAAGCGAGCTTTTGGAAGAATTTAAAAAACAAAAAAGCCTTGAAAATAAATCAGTAATCGGTCTTGATACGGGATTTGAAGAATTAAATACAATGACTAAAGGTTTTAAAGGAGGAGAGCTTATTATTATTGCAGCACGCCCAGGTATGGGGAAAACGACCTTATGTTTAAATTTTATCGACAAAGTATTAAAGCAAGATAAAGGTGTTGCAATGTTTTCTTTAGAAATGCCAGCGACTCAAATCATGCAAAGATTGCTATCTGCAAGAACTTCAATTGCATTGCAAAAAATTCTTACCGCTGATTTAAATGATGATGAGTGGGATAGAATAGGGGATGCGTGTAATTATTATTCTAAAAAGAAATTATTTATTTATGATAGTGGTTATGCAACTATTACAGATGTAAGGGCAATTTTAAGACGTTTAAAAGCTCAAGAAGAAAGCATAGGACTTTGTGTGATTGATTATATAGGGCTTATGATGAGTAATTCTAATTTTAATGATAGACATTTGCAAGTGAGTGAAATTTCAAGGGGTCTTAAGCTTTTGGCAAGAGAACTTGATATGCCTATCATTGCACTTTCGCAACTTAATCGTTCTTTGGAACAGCGTGCAAATAAACGTCCTATGATGAGTGATTTGCGTGAAAGTGGAGCTATAGAGCAAGATGCGGATACGATTTTGTTTGTATATCGTGATGAAGTTTATAGAGAACAAGAAGAAAAAGAGCGTGAAAATAAGGCTAAGGCAGAAGGAAAAACTTATCAAAGAAATTTTATTCCAAATCCTATGCAAGAAAATGCAGAAATTTTGGTTGGCAAAAATAGAAATGGTCCAGTGGGTATTGTAGAAGTTTTATTTTTAAAAGAAAAATCTTGTTTTGTGGATAAACCTAAATTTGAAAGCATCGAATTTCAAGGATGAGATTGATAATTAAAAATATAATTTTACTACTCCTTAAGCCCTAAACTTTGAAGCTCTTCTAAACTCATTGCCCTAATTAAAATCCTTTCTTCTGATTGAATTAAAGAAAAATCTTGTAATTTCTCTAAAGCTTCTTTATACTCTAAATACCCTAAAGGCTCATCTTTGCTAATACTAAAAAAACTTAGTCTCCATTTAGCTTCTTTATCTTCATCATCTAGTTCAAAATTTTCCCAAGGTTCTTTAAAAAGAATAGTATCTGTATCTTCACTTAGGGTGAAATTTATTATTAACCCATCCGGTGTTTCATAAAGTTTAGGCATAGCCTCATAAGCTTCTTCCCAACGCTTTTGTAAAAGTTTTAAATCTTCCATAAATTTTTCTCCTTGAATATAAAATGAAATTATAGCTAAAAAATCTTTTTATATTAAATTGCAAGAAAAAACACTTCACACAAAACTAATCCTATTTTGCTTAATCATTCTGGCACGATTGATAAGAGCATAAAGGGCTAGAAATTCATCGTTAATTACTCTTTCAAAGGTTTCACTGTATCTATCCCCATCAAACTCAATACTTTTCCATTCTATAATCTCTGCTTTAGCATTAGTGATAAAAGAAAT
>NZ_NFNY01000083.1 GCF_002179165.1 Campylobacter jejuni | reverse complement strand
ATCTCTATTGTCTTTAAAAGTCCCACTTTCAGTTTTGGTATTGCTATCGTATTTGTAAAGTTTTTCTAAAGCTGTTTTTTGTGTATTAAAAATATCTTGAACACTGTTACTTAAATTTTTAAAAGCATTTTCCCAATCTTTTGCTGTTTTGTAAGTTTTAATTGTTTCAGCATCAAAACCTTTAAGGTCACCAGTTACATAAAGACTATTGCCTTTAATATCCAAACGGGTATCATAAAGACCACCAACACCTGATAAGTCGCTTTCTTTAACTACATTTCCGGCATTAATAGTTCCTATATTCCCTGCGTAATTACTATCAAAAAGATTAGAAGAAGCATTTACAAGTTTGTTATGCAAAGTCGCACTAGAAGTATTACCTGAACTTACATCGGTAAATGATTTTTCATTATTTATACCATTTATAAACTCATTTGCACTCATAACATAAAAACCATTGCTAGTTACACGATTTAAATCGGAAACGCCAACAGCAAATTTTGTATTAGAAGCAGTGACTTTACCATTTACATTAAAATTAGCTTGTCCGTTGTTGATAACTGCACTATTTATAAGTTTTAAATCTCCATTGATAGTTAAAGAACCATCGAAATTTTGACCAAAATCATTCGAAGATATAAGTTCGATTTGACCTTTATTTAGAGTTGTGCCATTTTTAGCATTGATAGTGCTATGTCCAGTATATGCAATAATCTCAGCATTGCCGATAGCATTGCCTTTAAAAGAAACACTATCAGCGGTAAGATCAAAGCTATATCCATCACCTAAAGAAGTTCTTTTTCCAGTAGCTCCTTCGAAATTTAAGCTACCAGTTTGTTCTTTTCCAGCTTTAATAGTAAGATGTTGGATTTTATTTTCATCATTAGGAACGAGTTTAGATTTACCAAGTTCTGTTTTTACAACATCGTCAGTGTTAAATTCGTAGGTGTAATTACCTTTGTTTTTTGGATCTTGGACTAATTTATTATCATCAGTAATGTCAGTCGCATAAAGCCCTTGGGCAACTAA
>NZ_NFNY01000134.1 GCF_002179165.1 Campylobacter jejuni | reverse complement strand
TCCTAATATTCCTGCAGCTAATTCCCATTCACTCATAAATAAAGATCCATCACTTAAATGAGCTAAACCTCTATTAGCTTCTACTTCTTTATAAAGTTCTTTATAGTCTTCATTGATTAAATTTCCTTTTTCATCTACATTAGCATAAGCATCATAAGGTATATCTATAACAGTACTTCTTATACCGCTTCTAATCACTAGATATTTATATCTTTCTCTTTTGGTTTTTAAAGAATGATAATAAGCTTTTTCTGCTTTAGTCCAAGGAGCTATAGCTCCTTTGATAGGATCTTTTAAATAAATGTTTTGCCATTCTTTAAATTCAACTAGAGTGGATTTTTGCCCTGTATAAAAGTTAGGATCTAGATATTGGGGTTTATAGTCTTTGTA
>NZ_NFNY01000150.1 GCF_002179165.1 Campylobacter jejuni | reverse complement strand
TTAAGTAATACAGCCATTATTGTTTCAACAGGACCAAGTCTTACAAAACAACTTCCTTTGTTAAAAGAGTATCAAAACAAGGCTACTATTATTGCGGCGGATGCTTCTTATCCTATTTTAGCTAAGCATAATATTAAGCCTGATTATGTTTTTTCTCTAGAAAGAATTTTTGCAACTTCAAAGTTTTTTGATAATGATTTTGGGGATTTTGATAAGGATATTTTATTTATCACCACGCATTTGACCCATCCGCAAACCATCATCAACTTGGAAAAAAATAATAGAAATTTTATGTTGGCTTTTCGTAATACTCACTTCGTTCTAAGTTTAGGGTTAAAAAAATTTGGCGAATTAGTTGAAGGACATAGTGTTGCTCATTTAGCGTATGGTTTTGCTGTATTTTTAGGACATAAAAATATCATCTTTATAGGGCAAGACTTAGCCTATGCAGATGATGGTAGCTCACATCCAAGCGAACATATTTATGGAAATTTTGATGCTGTTGATAAAAATACAATCAATTACGAACTCCAAACTCTAGCTTATGGGGGAGAAAAACTTGTTTATACTAAAGAAGGGTGGAATATATTTAGAATTACTTTAGAAAGACACATCTCTCAAACGAATAATATTGGTTTTACCACCTACAACTGCACCGAAGGTGGAGCAAGGATAGAAGGATGTATAGAAAAACCTTTTCTTTGGGCTTGTGAGAATTT
>NZ_NFNY01000136.1 GCF_002179165.1 Campylobacter jejuni | reverse complement strand
GGAGATGCAAGAAGGGAAAATTATTTTTTTTCTATAACAGATAAAAAAAAGTGCATTGCTATGGATAAATACTCTCGTGGCGATGATATAAATCTAGTTAAAAAAGATTTAGAAGCATACATACTATTAAAACAAAAAAATCGTTTAGAATTTGCAATTGATATTGGTTATTATAGAGGAAATGCTCTTGAACTTTGTATTAGAGTATTATTAGATATGGATAGTGCTTGTGTATTAGA
>NZ_NFNY01000074.1 GCF_002179165.1 Campylobacter jejuni | reverse complement strand
TCAATATGTCCATAAACCATTTGTAAAAATTCCATATGTTCTTTTATCCAAAGAATAGATTTATTAAAACTATCTTCTTTAGTCTTAGGATTTAAGACATAAATTCTAGCCAAATTAAGTTCAAATTGAGTCATTAATGGACCTAGGATTTGAATAAGATCTTGTTTTTCTTTGTGTAATTTTTCTATATTTGATTTGATTTCATCAATTTTATCAAGCATTTCTTTAAAAAATAAATCATTATTTGTATCAGTTTGTATTTGTGTGTAAGAAAAATTCAAGTTATGATATTCTTCATTTAATTCTTTTTTAAATTCTTTACAATGATTTATACTTTTATAAACTCTATAATAAGCTTTTAATAATAATTCATCTTGCTTATC
>NZ_NFNY01000135.1 GCF_002179165.1 Campylobacter jejuni | reverse complement strand
CTGCTTTAGCATTAGTGATAAAAGAAATATATTTATCTCTTTGTTTATCGTGTTTAATACCTGCTCGCATTGGTTTAAGTGCTTCATCATACCAAATCACTTCTAGATTTTCTTCTTTGATGATTTTTAGTGCTACTTCTTTTCTATTTTGCATTGAATAGTCTTCATTTACACTAAAATATTTTTGTTTATAATTCATCTGCAACATTTTATCAATGGCTTCTTTTTCACTATCAAAAGAATAGTTAAGACTAACACTCCCTCTTTCTCCAACATAGAAAGTTTCATATTTATTATTATCAGAATCAAACCACATAGTAAGATGGTATTCCCCTGAATGTTTATAAGAAGGATACCAATCTGTATCAATCAACTTTTCTTCTTTTATAATTAATTCTGCTTGTTCTCTTGTCATTTTTTATCCTTTAGAAAAATATAAACCCACTAAGATTAAATCAAATCATAAGGAAAGTATTTGTATTGTTTAAATTCTTCTTTATCTAAATTCATTAGCTT
>NZ_NFNY01000063.1 GCF_002179165.1 Campylobacter jejuni | reverse complement strand
AAAAACTACAAACCATTTATAATCTATTTCTTTGTTAGGATTAAATAATCTAGGAAACAAATAAAGCGCAAAACATAAAAATACAATATTTGTTATCCAAAAAAGCAAAAATCCAATATGTTTTTTTCTTTCCCAAATGATTTCATTTTGAGTGTCTTGTTCTTTGATTTCTGTGTTATTGTTTGTTTGGCTCATTTTTATCCTTTACTCTGCTTTAGTCTTTTGTGTATATAATAAAATGCTTTCATTCATCTTTCTTCTCTTTTCTGAGTTCCATTGCTTCTTTAAGGAAAGT
>NZ_NFNY01000014.1 GCF_002179165.1 Campylobacter jejuni | reverse complement strand
AAATAAAAGATATCAATGAAATCATAGAATATAATAAAGGAGCGATTTATTACGGAGAGAGTGCTTTGATATTGGCTGTAGAAGAATGTTATTCTAGCACGGTTAAAAAACTCATTGAAGCAGGAGCCAATGTGAATGTTTTTAATCGTTTTGTAGAATCAGCTCTTGATCTTATAGAAAATAAAAGCGAAACCATAAAAAAATACCTTCTTAAAGCAGGAGCTAAAAGTTCTTTAGAACTTTTAGGCAGTGAAGAAAAACTTAGAGAATTTAAAGATAAAATGCGGGATAAAAGAAAAATACAAGAAAAAATAGGAAAAGAATATAAAAAACAACTTAAGGAAAATTATCGCGCCATTTTAGAAAAAACTCCTTTGGTGTTTCATAGAGACATAGAAGTGATTAAGGCATAAAATGATCACTATACATACAGGAGATATAAAAATATATAATCAAAGTATTTTATAAAAATTTTAGATTTTGTTATTAAAAATAAAAAATTATAAAAAAAGGAAATAAAATGACTAAAGAAAAAATCATCTCTTATGAAGAAGTTCAAGCTAATCCTATGCTTAAATGGTTTTT
>NZ_NFNY01000034.1 GCF_002179165.1 Campylobacter jejuni | reverse complement strand
ATTTAAGCACTCAAATAGATGAAGTATTAATCGGTGATTATGAATTAAAATTAGATGAATTTGAAGATGAGAGTTTTGATGCGTGGATAGATAGCTATTCTTTAGCTTATAATGATTTAAAAAAAACTAAAACCATTATAGAAAAAGCCGTGTCAAAGCTAAAAAGTGGGGGTAAATTTTTCTCTATAACTCCTAGTTTTAATAATGCTGGCTTTGGAAAAGATGAGAATTTGGGCTATCACGAATGCAAGCCAACTCAAGGAAGCGACGCATTTACAGGTATTATAAGGTATTGCGATGAAAAAGACTTAAAAGAGCTTTATAATGGGAAAAATTATAAAATCACGGATATTAAAATCACGCGTTTTGCAAGTTTAGAGAAAAATCTTAACGAGCTTTTCATCGTTGAAGGACAAAAATTATAAATCATGCAAAATGCGCTTTTAAAACAATTTTTAGAAGAAAGAAACAAAAAGTATAAAAATGGAATTTATCATTATACTCAAGTGAGTTTTTCTTATAATTCAAATCATATTGAAGGAAGCACCTTAAGTAAGGAACAAACAAGATATATTTATGATAGAAATTCTTTTTTAGCTGATAAAAATCAAATCATTAATGTTGGTGATATTTTGGAAGCTAAAAATCATTTTTTAGCCTTTGATTTCATTTTAGATAGTGTTTTTGAGAATATAGATGAAGCGTATATTAAAAAACTTCATAGTATTGTTAAAAATAATTGCTCTGACATTGAAATCATAGGAGATTTCAAACAAAAACAAAATTATGTAGGAGATTTAAAGACTTCTGCCCCACATCTTGTAAAAACACACCTTGAAAAACTATTTTCTAACTATAAAGTGCATGATATAAAAGATATCATAGATTTTCATTTTCATTTTGAAAAAATACACCCTTTTGAGGATAGCAATGGCAGGGTGGGAAGGCTTTTAATGTTTAAGGAGTGTTTAAAAAATAACTTCATTCCTTTTATCATCGATGAGGAACATAAATTATTTTATTATAGGGGACTTAAAAATTATGAAGACAAAAAAGGTTTTTTAATCGATACTTGCTTATCTTGTCAAGATAAATATAAAGAAGTTTTAAAATATTTTGAGATTTTAATTAAAGGAGAAAAATGAAAAATAAAAATTTAAAAATGGGGGGGG
>NZ_NFNY01000005.1 GCF_002179165.1 Campylobacter jejuni | reverse complement strand
TATAAGCATATTTTTGTTTTTGAAAAAGAAATAGAACTTTTTATCCTAGCTTTAAGTGTGGTGGATTTAAGTGAGGAGCTAAGAACAGGAAAAATTCATTTAATCGATACACAAGAAGAAAAAGTCGATATTCAACTTTTGATACTTTTTGATATGCAAAACATTTTTGAATATATAAATCTTTATGAGATGTTTATAAATAATTCTTATTATAAAAATTTCCACAAAGAAAATTTAGAAAATGCAAATGAAATGGCTAAAAAAAATATTGAAGTTATTTTTAGAAATTTGGGCGTAAATTTGGATATGTTTTTAACTTGTTATTCTCATTTCTTAACCAATGTCCCTACCATGCTTGAACACATTCCTTTTCAAAGACTTTTAAGTGAAAGAAAAAATAAATTTCACACTGCCATAGTTGTTTCTGCAGGACCAAGCTTAGCAAAACAACTTCCTTTATTAAAAGAATATCAAAACAAGGCTGTGATTTTTTGTGCTGATGGGGCTTTACCTATGCTTGAAAAAGAAGGCATTGTGAGTGATTATATTTTAAATCTTGATTTTGAAGATAAAGCCATTAAATTTTTCGAGAATGCAAATAATTCTAATATCTTAAATATATTTTCTTGTGCTACTCATCCTAGTGTTACAAGCTTAGTCAATAATAAAAGTATAGTTTTAAGAAGCGATCCAATTTACACACGCTTCAACCTAAACGACTTTGGTTATATCGATACAGGAACTCATGTAAGCCATTTTTCTTACACTTTAGCTATTTCTTT
>NZ_NFNY01000125.1 GCF_002179165.1 Campylobacter jejuni | reverse complement strand
AAAGAAATAGCTAAAGTGTAAGAAAAATGGCTTACATGAGTTCCTGTATCGATATAACCAAAGTCGTTTAGGTTGAAGCGCCCATACAAGGCTTTGTTGCGTATGACTAGCATGGAATTTTCAAAATCGTTAAAATATTTAATGATATCAGGATTGGTCGCACATTCTAAAGCGATAATGCTTTTGTCTAATTTTTTATTATGGTTAAAAAATTTCAAGGCTGAATTTTTAGTATCTAAATTGGTGATGTAATCAGGCGTAATATCTTCTTTTTCAAGCATAGGCAAAGCCCCATCAGCACAAAAAATCACGGCCTTGTTTTGATATTCTTTTAATAAAGGAAGTTGTTTTGCTAAGCTTGGTCCTGCAGAAACGACTATGGCGGTATGAAATTTGTTTTTTCTTTCGCTTAAAAGTCTTTGAAAAGGAATGTGTTCAAGCATAATAGGGACATTGGTTAAGAAATGAGAATGCACTAAAAGTGGCAAAGTGCAATGAATATCAGCATTTCTTATCGCCACACTTGCTGTTTTTATGCAAAGCTCATTAGTAGAAATGATTTTTTCTCCATAAAAGTTTTTATAATAAAAATTGCTTATGAAAAGTTCATAAAGACTTAAGTATTCTAAAATCTTTTGAAAGTCAAAAAACATCGCAAGATAAACTACTACATCAACTTGTTCTAAATCAAAAAGAATGATTTTATAGTTTTTAAGCTCCTCACTTAAATCCACCACACTTAAAGCTAGGATAAAAAGTTCTATTTCTTTTTCAAAAACAAAAATATGCTTATA
>NZ_NFNY01000054.1 GCF_002179165.1 Campylobacter jejuni | reverse complement strand
CTCTTGTTCTAAATTTTCAAACATAAAAACATTATTATCTTTATCATAAATATTTAAATTTTCATCTATACTAAAACGATCAAAAATAGGACTTTGTAAAAAATTTTCAAGTTTTTTAGCTAAAACTTCATTGACTCCACTTTTTAAAGCATTGATGTTTTTTTCTAAGATAGTCATTTATATCCTTAACTCATCGATGATTTTTATCCTTGATTCTAGTCTTGTTATGAATAAAACCAGCCACTGGCTATAAATTTTTAAATAATTTAACAAAAACTCAATTTGTGAAAATTTATTTTGATAAGCCACGCTTAAACTTGCACCCCTTTGATAAAAAATGCTTTTAAAAGAACCATCCTGCAAAAACTCATCATTATCAATACTGATATTAAAATTTTCTATATTTTGATAAACTTGTTCTAAGAATTCTAAA
>NZ_NFNY01000121.1 GCF_002179165.1 Campylobacter jejuni | reverse complement strand
TAATGGTGTATTAAGTGATAATTCTAAAGGTGTTAAAGTTCTTAGTCTTGATGAGATGAAAGAGGTTAAGGGTGGGTATATAATAAAAAGGTTTGAATTTTCTAAGGATAGATTTAATTTAACTTCAGAAGTTTATGCGATTCTAGATTTTTCAAATTATGAATATGCAAATCTTCCTAAAGGTATATGTGGTGCTGGAGAAAAAGAATGCTCCAACCCTAGTAGAGATAGATTATTTGCTTGGTTACAAGCAAGTGCCAATACTCCTGGCGAATATCGTCCTGTATACAAAGTAAAAAGACAAATAAAATACTCAAATTTAGGACAACCTTATGTTTTATTTACTTATGGAGTCGGTGTTTATAATGTAAATAATGGACAAATATATCAATATAATTCTAGTCCTATGCTGAATAATAATAGAATTATGAGAGAAATTGCTTATAAATATCAAAATTCTATACAAGATGCTATGGGTGGTTGGAATCCAAGATTATTTTAACACATATTATAAAAAAGGGTTTTCTATGGTAAATTTTAATACTCAATATGCAAATATTAATTATCCAAATAATAACACAAGCAATAAAAAGGCTGTGGTTAAAAATGATGATGATGCTTATTATGAATCCATAATAAAAAAATTTGGGGATTTAGACGAACTAAGAGAAAAAAGTGGCTATAATGGCCACCCTGATGTAAAAGAAGTAGAAAATTCTTTATATAGAAGGAGTATGGAAAATAGATTAACTAAAGATGAAATAGAAATGTTTAATGAAGTGTCCGGAATTGATTTTTTAATAAAAGGCGATCTTGCCGAACTTAACAGACGAGAAGCTGATCTTTTAAAAACCCTTACAAGTATGAGTGAATTTGTAAAAATATGGGGTGCTGAGAGAGAAGAAAGAAGAAAACAATTTATCGCCGCACTTGATGTCAAACCACTCACTCAAGAAGATATAGATAGATTTTTAGCCAACAAAAATAATCAAAAAGAAGACAATGAAACCTTTAAACCCATACAAGGAAAAAGCCAAAACAAAGAAACTTATCAAAATAAAGACACAAACGAGCTTTTAAAGAAGCTTTTGGAAAATAAATTCAATTTA
>NZ_NFNY01000127.1 GCF_002179165.1 Campylobacter jejuni | reverse complement strand
CCTTTATTATATTCTATGATTTCATTGATATCTTTTATTTTACCACTATCGATTAAAGCATTAGCAAATTTTTGCTCTTCCCTAGAAATAGTTTTATGCAATAAATTTTCACCCTTTGAATTTTTAAGATTAGGATCTGCTCCTAGTTCTAATAAAAAATGTAAAAGTTCTAATTTATTAGCTCTTTCCATTTTGCTAGCAATAACTAAAGGGATAGTCCTAAAGATCAAAGGTTCGTATTGTCCATCGCTATCATAAAAGCAAGCATTGATATTAGCTTCCTTATCCACCAAAAGCTTAATAACTTTTTTTGTTTTTTCTAATAAATCTATATGATCATCTTCATCATCTATTTCAAAACTAATGCAGGCCAATAAAAAATTCAACCATGTTTGATCTTTTACAAATTGTAAAATAAATTCAAAAAATTCATGATCATATACCTCGTGGAAGCAAAATAGGTAATAGGCTATAGTAGGTCTTTGGATTGGGTATAAATCATAAATATCCTTACCTTTTGGATCTTCTATGATATACATTGTATTTAAATCTGTTTTTTTAACATATTCTTGCCATTCTTTATAATATTTATCTTTAATGCTATGTTTGATTTCTCGGTCAAAAAACCATTTAAGCATAGGATTA
>NZ_NFNY01000060.1 GCF_002179165.1 Campylobacter jejuni | reverse complement strand
ATCTCTATTGTCTTTAAAAGTCCCACTTTCAGTTTTGGTATTGCTATCGTATTTGTAAAGTTTTTCTAAAGCTGTTTTTTTGTTTGCCATAGTAGGTTTTAATATCATTGTTCAATGTTTCTACATCAAAACTTTTATCCGCTTTAAAATATTTAGCAGCAAAATCTCCTGTTACATAAAGAGCATTGCCTTTTTGATTGAGTTTTGCATCGTAAAAATCGTCACCATTAAGCTGTATATTTGCAATTTTATCTTCAAAAGTGGTTTGATCTATAGTTCCTATACCACCTGCATAATCGCTTTTTCCCATATTGGATGAAAGATTTACAAGTGGAGAATGTAGGAGTATAGAGCCTTTATTTTGTGCTGTATTATCTGTAAAACTTACATTTTGTATACCACTTTCAAAGCCTTTTGAAGCACTCATGATGAAAAAACCATTGCTTGTTACACGACTTAGATCGAGTACATCTGCTACAAAATTAGAATTAGTAGCAGTAACTTTACCATTTACATGAAAATTGGCTTGTCCGAAATTAACAACATAACTCTCATCAAGCTTTAAATTCCCATTGATAGTTAAAGAACCATTGTAATTATTATTAAAATGATTTCCATTTGCAACTCTAATGAAACTTTTAGTTACGCTTACACCATTTTTAGCATTGATTACACTATGACCATTTTCTGCCCATATATTAGCTCCTTGACTTTGCATAGTTCCTGTAAAATTAACACTATCAGCTGTAAGATCAAAGCTATATCCTTTTCCCAAATGAGTTGCTTGAGAATCTGTTGCGCTAAAAGATAAAGCTCCAGTTTGATCTTTTCCTGCTTTAATGGTAAGATGCTTGATTCTATTTTCATCATTTGTTAATTTAGTTCTACCGAGATTAACATCTTTAAAAGTGTCACCTGTATTAAATTCGTAGGTATAATTACCTTTGTTTTTTGGATCTTGGACTAATTTATTATCATCAGTAATGTCAGTCGCATAAAGCCCTTGGGCAACTAA
>NZ_NFNY01000101.1 GCF_002179165.1 Campylobacter jejuni | reverse complement strand
AGCAAGCAGTGAAAGTATAAATTCTTTTGCTGATTCTATAATGGATAGACTTAATAATCTTATAAGGCAGACTAGGGTTTGATAAGCAAATAAGCTTTTATATTACTTATTTGCTTATGCTACGAGAATAGGTTAATAGTATGCTAGGCTCTCCGCCTAATACCTTTATACATTTTGCAATCTGTGCTAAAACTTCGTTTATATCATTGATAAATATATTAGCAAGCTCGTGAAATAAACATTCTAATATCTCATCTTTATTTAAGTCGGTATTAGCTACTTGATAAATATAGTTGTGATTGTATTGATTGATTTCCTTGTAAATATCAATTAACAATCTGATTTTTTCCTCATTCTTGTTTACCTGAGAAAACATTCCTAATTTTTTAATTAAAAATATTAGAAATTGATTTCTATTTATATTAGTTTATAGTAATTTATAGTATTAATGGTGCGGTTAGCGAGATTTGAACTCGCACACGCGGAGCGCACCACCCCCTCAAGATGGCGTGTCTACCAATTCCACCATAACCGCAAAGAAGAAGCCCTAAAATAGGGCAAATAAATTAAGCAAAATCTATAAAAGGGTTTCCATAAAGCAATATAAGAGCAATTACAAGTGCATAAATTACTTGGGCTTCAATCATTGCAACTGCAACAAACATAGTACTCATTAATTTACCAGCTAAACCCGGATTTCTAGCCGTTCCTGCAATAGTTGCTGCTGCAGTATGTCCCATACCGATAGCACCACCAAGCGCTGCAACACCTAGTCCTAAGCCTGCTGCTAGAACAGAAAATGCTTTGATCCATACATTAATAGATTCTTGTTCAACCTTAGCTTCGGCTGCAAAAGCTACTGCTACAAATGCTAATAATAAAAAAGCAATTTTTTTCATTAATATACCTTTCTTTTTAAAGATTTTTATTTTAAATCAGTTCGGCTTGCGTATCCCTACTTAAGATTTAAAATTAGGTTGAAACTATATCAAAAAATATCTTTATTTTTATTGAAATTTACGAAATTTCACATTTGTGATGAAAAAATTTCTATTTTCAATAAACCTTAAAACTTTTTTTGCTTTAATAATATTTTAAAATAATATTTAATTAAGGTTGTGAATTTTGAGTTCTAAATTTTCTAAAATAGGCTTTGTTTTAGCAGTAGCAGGTTCTGCTGTGGGGCTTGGAAATGCGTGGAAATTTCCTACTCTAGTCGGGCAAAATGGAGGCTCTGCTTTTGTTTTTTTATATTTGATTCTAACTCTTGCGGTAGGTTTTGTGATTTTTTTAGCTGAGCTTAGCATAGGAAAATTGAGCGAAAAAGATCCGGTAAATGCTTATTATAATCTAGCCCCAAAACACAAAAGAGCGTGGTCTATTGTGGGGTTTTCTTTAATTGGGGCTATTTTGATTGTTTCTTTTTATAGCGTGATTATTGGTTGGATTGTAAAATATGTGTATTTTGGTTTTTTTACTTTGCCTGAAAATATTGAGCAAAGTGGTGCGGTTTTTGAAAATTTATTGACCAAAGATGTATTATCGCAATTTATATGCTTCACCTTTGTTTTTGCAGTTGTGTTTTATGTGGTTTCAAAAGGTGTAAAAAGTGGCATTGAAAGATTAAATGTTTGGATGATGCCGTCTTTATTTATTTTACTGATTTTAATGCTTATTTATTCTATCAGTATGGACGGATTTACTAAGGCGAGTGGGTTTTTATTTGCTCCGGATTTTTCAAAGCTAAATGCTGATTCTTTTTTAAGTGCTTTAGGACTTGCTTGTTTTAGTCTTTCTATTGGTGTTGGTTCTATCATCACTTATTCTGCGAGTTTATCGGATAAAACAAATTTTATCACTAGCACAATTAATATCATTATTATAAACATCATTATTGGGCTTATGATGGGGCTTATTGTATTTACTTTTGTTTTTGAATTTGGAGCCAATCCTGCACAAGAAGGTCCAGGGCTTATATTTGTATCTTTAATGAGTCTTTTTTCCCATATAGATCCTTTGGGCTTTTTACCTTTAGGTAATATCTTAGCCATTGCCTTTTTTATCGCACTTTTCTTTGCAGGTGTGACTTCGGCGGTTTCAATGATAGAACCTTTTGCTTTTTATCTTATCAATTCTTATCAAATTTCAAGAAAAAAGGCTTTGATTTTAATCGCTTTTATTGTTTATATACTTGGAAGTTTGTGTATTTTATCAAATATTGATTGGAGTAAAAATTCCTTAGAATTCTTTGGAAAAAGCTTTTTTGATGTATTGGATTTCATAGCTTCAAATTTAATGATGCCACTTGGGGGTTTATTTGGTGCTATTTTTGTAGGTTTTGTACTTAAAAAACAAGCATTGCAAACTTTATTTTATCCTTATATGCGTGGAATTTATTTTGAAATT
>NZ_NFNY01000003.1 GCF_002179165.1 Campylobacter jejuni | reverse complement strand
TTTTTTTTTTTTTGATATAATCAACTTTTGAAATCATAGCAAAATAATATTTAAGGGTTTTTTATGCATAAGAAAAATGTGGTTTTACTTTGTGGAAGTGGTATTTCTATGAGAAATGCACTGCATAAAGGTTTAGAAATAAAAAAAAAAGGGGGGGGGATGTTGATAATTTAGCACTTGGTGGCACGACTTGTCTTCAAAATCTTTATGAATTAAATCGTAAAAGAAATCAAGAAATTTTAAAAAATGCTGATTTAATTATCTCAAATTCCAATACGGGCGATATTGGTGCTCATCTTTTTTGGAAACAAAATACAAAATTAAGTCAAATCTATAGATATTTGTCTTGGCTTTTTAAAAATTTGTATTTTTTAAATAAAAAAATCCTTATTCTTGATTTACCCTTTTTATGTTACACGGATAAAATTTGCGAAGAAAAACAATACTATAATTTAAACAAAAAGCTTTGTAGTCAATTTGGTTTTAATTATATTAATTTAAGAGAATATTATAAGTTTAATGATTTAGAAGAATTTGGCAGATGAAATGATGGCGGCGGACATGAGTTTGAATTTGTCATGCGAGAACTCGGCAAAAATATCATTGAAAATATCGATAATTTTAAAAAACCAAAAGAGCTTAATATAAAAAATGATAATCCTAAATTTGAAATTTGCACTCCAAAAGATATGGAATTAATCAGTGGAAATTTGCAAGAAATTCCTATAAAAAATTCAATGTTTAATGAGAATATTTTTAGGATAAATAATGAAACAAAATTAAAATTTCCTACTCAATTTAACAATTATCAAATACTAGGCTTTCATAGTTGAAATCATGAAAAAGAAAGAGAAAATGATTTTGTAACTCCAAAAGACTGGGGCGAGATGATTGGCACTTATTCAAGTATTGTTTTAAAAAATCAAGAAAAAACCATTACAAAAGAAATGGCTTTTTTAGCACAATTTATAAGTATCAATAGTATAGATTTTAAGATAGATAATGATACTTTTATGATAAACAATAAAAAATAATATCCCTTTTACTGAATATCATTTAAATGTGGAGACTTGGCATACAAATGCCAAAAAAGTGGAAAATAGCGATCTTATCTCCTTTTTTCTAGCTTCTCCCAATGGAAACTATCACACAGAAACAATAGACTTTGAAGCCTTAGCTAATGAAAA
>NZ_NFNY01000043.1 GCF_002179165.1 Campylobacter jejuni | reverse complement strand
TAAGAGCTACAATGATGGCTATAATACCTACTATTGTTTGTTGAAGCAAGACTTCATTGACAGCTTGGGTGTAGACTTCACTTCGAGTAATGGTACAAGCTCTAAATTTTGGATTAATTGTAGGATTACACATTACTTCGTATTTTATACTCTTGTCATCTTGAACTTCAAAAAGTGCATCTCTCTCTTGTGGGTCTAAATAATATGAAGGATTTGAATTTACAACATTAGCGATATTAATACTTAATTGATTTTTTGTTAAAATTCTTTCCCCTGCTTCATGGAATACAATTGTTCCTTCAGGATCATAAACTCCTGCATAGGTATTGCTAGAATGTCCAAGTGCCAAAACGTCCTTGGAAAAATCTTCTAAACTATAATCACCACCTACAACACCTATTAATTTATTATTTTTATAAATCGGCATTGCATAAGTAAGTCCAGGAACTCCATCAGTAGCAGATTTATAAGGCTCTGTTACTACAGTTTTTGTAGCACCTTGAGCTTCTTTATACCAATTAGCATTTTGCAGATTGAAATTTTTAGAAGTTAAAATTGATCTATCTGATAAAAGAACACGCCCAGAATCAGAAAAACCTAAGAAAACAAGTTTAAATTTAAAAGCTTCTTGAAAAGATTCCAAAAGAGCAAAGAACTGCTCATCATCGCCACTATCAAGATGCTTTGAAATTTCTTTTGCTAAAACTTCCATAGCAAGACGCCTGCTTTGACCATAACTATTAAAGGTCATTGTTACATCATCCATAGTTTTTAGCTGATTTTCTTTAAGTAAATTGTAAGTGTTATTTTTAGATTCAAGATAACTTATTGCACTTGTTATCGCTAAAATTAACACAACTAAAAGCCCAATCCATAAAGTAAGTCTTGTGGATACGCTTGCTGATTTTGTTTTATCCATGATTATTTACCACCTTAATAAAGTTAAAACTAAATGGTAATTATAATACAAAAAATAATAAAATACAAGTTATTTCTTTAAGATAAAAAGAAAATCAGAAATTAAATAAATTTCAATTTTAAATTAATAATTATCCATCCCTAAATTATATGTAATATTAAGGATGGAAAATATAATTTAAGCTTTTGGACCTATCATTTTAGTTGGATCAACAAATTTCTTAAAGTCTTCTTCACTCACAAGTCCCAATTCCATAGCACTTTCTTTTAATGAAATGCCTTTTTTATGTGCATTTTTAGCTACTTTTGCTGCATTTTCATAACCAATATGCGGATTTAATGCAGTTACTAGCATTAAAGAATTATGTAAATTATGATCGATTTTCTCGCGGTTTGGTTCAATTCCTACAGCACAATGGATATTGAATGAATGCATAGAATCCGCAAGTAAATCAAGACTTTGTAAGAAATTATAAATAATTACAGGTTTAAATACATTAAGTTCGAAATTTCCTTGACTTGCTGCTATGCCGATAGCTGCGTCATTTCCCATTACTTGCACCGCAACCATAGTAATAGCTTCACATTGAGTAGGATTTACCTTGCCTGGCATAATAGAACTTCCCGGTTCATTTTCAGGAATAACAAGCTCACCAAGTCCACATCTAGGACCTGAAGCAAGCCATCTAATATCATTTGCAATTTTCATTAAATTTGCAGCTAAACCCTTCATTGCTCCATGGGTAAAATTGATCGCGTCATGGCTTGTTAAAGCGTGAAATTTATTTGGACTTGAGACAAATTTAGTGCCGATAAGTTTGCTAAGTTCTTCACTCACTTTCTCACTTAATTCTGGATGTGCGTTAAGCCCTGTTCCTACAGCTGTTCCACCGATTGCTAACTCTCTTAAAGTTGGCAATGAAGCGATGATTTGCTCTTTTGAATGCAAAAGCATAGACAAATATCCGCTAAATTCTTGTGCTAAAGTAAGCGGAGTTGCATCTTGTAAATGTGTGCGACCGATTTTAATGATGCCTTCAAATTCTTTTACTTTTTTTTCAAAAGTTGCGATTAATTCATCAAGTGCTGGGATAAGCTTTTTCTCTACTTGCTCTACCGCAACAATACTCATAGCTGTTGGGAAAGTATCGTTTGAACTCTGACTCATATTTACATGATCATTTGGATGAACTAATTTTTCTTTACGAAAATCACCACCCATAATTTCAGTAGCACGATTTGCAATCACTTCATTCATATTCATATTGCTTTGTGTGCCTGAACCTGTTTGCCAAATCGCAAGTGGGAAATTATCATCAAATTTACCCGCGATAATCTCATCACAAGCCATAACGATAGCATTTTTCTTTGCATCATCGAGTTTGCCAAGCTTGTTATTTACTAAAGCTAGAGACTTCTTGAGATTTGCAAAAGCATAAATTAAAACTTTTGGCATTTTTTCACAACCAATTTTGAAATTTTCAAAACTTCTTTCAGTTTGCGCTCCCCAATATTTATCATTTGGAACTTTAATTTCACCCATAGTGTCGTGTTCAATTCTATAATCCATTTTTAAACCTTTCTAGAAAAAATAATTATATTTAAACAAAAAAGAACATAAAATTAGCTTAGAATTTAAAAATTATTTAGTTTAGTAAAATTTATGTGCATTTTTGAAGCATTTATACAAAAATGAATCTTAATTACCAAAAAACATATTTTTAGATAACAATGAAATTTTATAATTTTTAAATTTAAAAATTATATTTTATTAATTTAAAATCACTTGAATTATTTAATTAATACACTAATATATA
>NZ_NFNY01000031.1 GCF_002179165.1 Campylobacter jejuni | reverse complement strand
AGATAAAATAAGTATTAATTAATTATTAATATTTTATAATAATTTTTATTGTTATTTAAGTAATAAAAATATAGTATTTTCTTGCAAAAAATTATTTTTAAATTAAGGAAATTCTATGAAAGTAAAATCATTGCTAATAGCGTCTTTGTTTGCTTTTTCAAGCTTGAGTGCATCAAGTCTTATAGAAGAAGCTAAAAATTCAGGATTGGTTGCTTTACCAAAAGATCAAAAAGGTGTAGATGAAATTTTAAAAGAAAATAATGTAAAAGCTAGTCCGTTTAGTCTTGAAAAAGCTGAACTTGGAAAGAAGCTTTATTTTGAACCTCGTCTTTCAAAAAGTGGTATTATCTCATGCAATACTTGCCATAATTTAGGACTCGGTGGAGCTGATGGTATCAGTGCAGCAGTGGGTCATAAATGGACAGCAAATCCACACCATTTAAATTCCCCAACAGTTTATAATGCGGTTTTAAACACCACTCAATTTTGGGATGGTCGCGCACTAACTTTAGCTGATCAAGCTAAAGGGCCTATTGAATCAGAAGCTGAAATGGCAACTCCTGCTAAGCTTGCAGTTAAAAAAATTGCTTCCTTGCCTGAGTATGTAAGCGAATTTAAAAAAATCTATGGCAAAAGTGGAGTAAGTTTTGATAATATCGCAGATGCAATTGCAAATTTTGAAAGAACTTTAATCACTCCATCTCGTTTTGATACTTTTTTAAGCGGAGATGAAAAAGCTTTGACCAAAGAAGAACAAAAAGGTTTAAAACTTTTTATAGATAAAGGTTGTGTGGCTTGTCATAATGGAGTAAATTTAGGTGGTAATATGCAAGCATTTGAAGTGGCTGGTAAGTATAAATTTGCAAGTTTGGGAGATTTCAAAGGTGATGCTAATGGCATGGTAAAAACTCCGACCTTGAGAAATATAGCCGAAACAGCCCCATATTTTCATAATGGTGCAATATGGAATTTAAAAGATGCAATAAAAGAAATGGGTAGTGTGCAGCTTGGGATTAAAATTTCAGACAAAGAAGCAAAAAGTATAGAAGCTTTTTTAAAATCACTAACAGGTGTTAAACCGGCAGTGATTTATCCACAACTTCCTATTTCTACAGAAAAAACCCCAAAGCCTGAATTATAGGCATAAAAAACCCTAATTCTTTTTAGGGTTTGTTTAAATTTCTTTATCTTAGCTTTGTTATAATTGCCTTTTGAAATTTTTTGAAAGGTTGGCGATGAAACTTTTTGGAACTGATGGCGTTCGTGGAAAAGCAGGCGAGTTTTTAGATAGCTTTTTGGCAATGCGTTTGGCTATGGCTGCTGGAATTTATTTCAAAGATAAAAGCATTACGAACAATATTTTAGTAGGAAAAGATACAAGAAGAAGTGGCTATATGATAGAAAATGCTATTGTTTCAGGACTTACTTCTATAGGGTATAATGTGATACAAATTGGTCCTATGCCAACACCCGCTATTGCTTTTTTAACTGAAGATATGCGTTGTGATGCGGGTATTATGATTTCTGCTTCGCATAATCCTTATTATGATAATGGGATCAAATTTTTTGATGCGCATGGAAATAAACTTAGCGAAGATATAGAGAAAAAAATCGAAGAAATTTATTTTGATGACAAGCTTATACAAAATTCTAGAGTAGATATGGAAAATATTGGACAGGCTAAAAGAATTGATGATGTTATTGGAAGATATATTGTTTCTATTAAAAATTCTTTTCCTAAGGATTTAACTTTAAAATCTTTGCGTGTAGTTTTAGATGTGGCACACGGAGCAGCTTATAAGGTTGCACCAACGGTTTTTAGAGAACTTGGAGCCGAAGTTATTGTGATGAGTGATAAACCAAATGGGCTTAATATTAATGAAAATTGCGGAGCTTTACATCCTGCAAATTTAGCTGCTGAAGTCAAGCGTTTACGTGCCGATGTGGGTTTTGCTTTTGATGGAGATGCGGATCGTTTGGTTGTGGTTGATGAAAAAGGTGAAGTAGCAAATGGTGATAGTTTGCTAGGAGTCTTGGCACTTTTTTTAAAAGAGCAAGATAAATTAAAATCAAGTGTTGTGGCAACTATAATGAGTAATGGAGCTTTAAAAGAGTTTTTAAATAAACATGATATCACGCTTGATACTTGCAATGTCGGCGATAAATATGTGCTTGAAAAACTAAAAGCAAATGGTGGAAATTTTGGTGGAGAACAAAGTGGACACATTATTTTTAGTGATTATGCAAAAACAGGAGATGGTCTTATAGCTGCTTTGCAATTTAGTGCTTTAATGCTTTGCAGGAAAAAAAGTGCAAGTGTGATTTTAGGGCAGATTAAACCTTATCCACAACTTTTAGTCAATCTTAAAATTTCAGAAAAAAAAGACTTAGATAAAATCAAAGGCTTAAAAGAGTTAAAGCAAGAACTAGCAAGTAAAAATATCAATTCTTTATTCCGCTATTCAGGCACAGAAAATTTAATCAGACTTTTACTAGAAGCTAAAGACATTAAGCTTTTGGAAAAAGAAATGAAAAATGTTGAGAAATTTTTTATGAAAGCGTTAAATGGTTAAAAATTTAAAAAATATTTTGATTTTTATTTTAAGCTTTGTTTTCGTTTTTATTTTAGATCAATGGGTAAAATCTTTAACCTTACAAGGTTTAAGATGGCAAAGTGAATATTTAGATCTGACCTATGCTTTAAATACAGGCGTTGCTTTTTCTATGCTTAGCTTTTTGGAACATCATTTAAAATATTTACATTTGGCGTTGATTATAGTGCTTTTTATTTATCTTTTATGGCAAAAAAAATTCTTAAAAGATCATCTTATTGCTTTTGGTATGATGTTAGGAGCTGGAAGTTCAAATTTGCTTGATCGTTTTGTGCATGGAGGTGTTGTGGATATGTTTTTTTGGCATAAATGGTTCGATTTTGCTATTTTCAATATTGCAGATGTGATGATAAATTTAAGTGTTGTTTTGATTTTAATACAAGAAATATTTAAAAAAAAGGAAAAAAATGACAGAATGGATTAATGAGTATTATTTTTGGATTAAATGGGTGCATTATTTAGCATTTGTTTCTTGGATGGCTGGACTTTTTTATCTGCCACGCCTTTTTGTATACCATGCAGAACATAAAGATAATAAAGGTTTTATTGAGGTCGTTAAAATTCAAGAAAGAAAGCTTTATTTTGGCATACAAACCCCTGCTATGATTGTAACGCTTATTAGCGGAAGTTTAATGCTTCATGCGCACAAGGAAATTTTAATGGTGGGTGCTGGATTTATGCATGTAAAGCTTACTTGCGCGACTCTTTTGATTATTTTTCATATACACAATTATTTTTGTTTGAAAGCTTTAGCAAATGATAGTTCTACAAAAAGTGGAAGATATTTTAGAATTTATAATGAATTTCCTACTTTAATGTTTATTATCATTGCCTTAATGATGGTGATTCGTCCATTTTAATTTGTTTCCGCTTTAAATTCCATACTAGTGGAATTTAGCGGATCAACATTTTCTTTCATGATATTAATAAAATCTTTATTTTTAAGGCGTTTATCATCTCTAAAAACCGCACGCACAAGATCCATTCCAGTGTAAAAATCTTTCATTAAAACTACAAAAAGGTATTGGCCAAATTCGCTTGCAATGAAAGTATTATTTTCTTTTTTGATTGCACCACTTAGTTTAAGTCCTAAAAGTTCTATGAAAAGTTCTTTTTCAAGATCGCAATTTAAAGTTTTATTAAATTTATCAATTTCTATTTTACCTGAAAAAATTTCAGTTAAAAAGACATATTTGATAATTTCTTTTTTATCAAAACAAGCTTTTGCAATATTAGCATTTTGTCTTTCTTGTATAAATTTTGCATAATCATTTAAGTTAAAAGCATTGATTAAAAGTTCTCCATCTAAAAAGCTAAAAGCACCACTTCCAACGCCTAAATACTCGTGATGAGAACTTACATACTCATCGTTTAATTTATTTTTTTCTAAAGAAAAACTCCAACCATTATTTTGTTTATAGTCTTTAAAAAATTCGCGTATGATTTGATAATACTTAAATTCATTGTCTTTAATTTCTATTCCAAGACTTTTGGCTATATTATCTTTGGTTAAGTTTGATTTCATTAAAGGATAGGTTGTGATTTGCTGAGGTTTTAGGGATTTTGCTATATTTAAATCATTTAAAAGCTGCCTCTTACTTTGAGAAGGAAGATTGAAAATTAAATCAATACTAAAAATAGGCAAAATGCCCAAGGCTTTTGAAATTTTTTCTTGTAATTCTTTAGAAGAACCAAATTTATTATATCTTGCTACTTTTTTTAGAGTTTCATCATCAAAACTTTGAATTCCACAGCTTAAGCGATCAATGATGCCTTTAAACATGGTAAGTTTTTTAGGATTGATATGATTTGGATCGCTTTCACAAGAAATTTCTTCTATGTTAAAAAGTTTTTTGCAAAGTTCAAGAGTTTTTAAAAGTTCTTCTTCATTAATCAATGTTGTTCCGCCACCTACATACATTGAGGTAAAATTAAAACCTTTTTCTTTAATTATGAGAATTTCTTTTCTTAAATTTTCAAAATAAACCTTAGCTAAATTTTCATCATAATAATATTTATGAAAACTACAATAAGGGCAAAAAGTATGACAAAATGGCACATGAGCGTAAAGCATATAGCTTTTATCTTGTTTAGGGATTTTTTCTTTGGGATTTTTTAATAGTTCAACATTAAAGCCTTTTTGTAGGGATTTTTCCATCATAGTGTGAGAGTATTTTAAAGCTAAATTTTGAAAGAAATTCATTAAATAACCCAAATTATAAAATTAAAAATATAACTTTATCAATTTTTTACTAAATTAAGGGTAAATTTCTTTATTTTTAATAAAAAAATGTTATAACTTTCTTAAAATAATTTATAAAGGATTATGTGATGGACAAAACAAAAATCGCACAAAATTTGAACGCATTGTTTAAGCAAAGAGCAGAGTTTTATGCCTATTTTGATGAAAATATTGCAAAAGTCGGTAATACTGAAGTTTTTAATTTTAAAAATGCTAAGGATTTAAAAGCAGAAGAAGTTTATAAACAATTTTATCATTTGGATTATGCGATGAGAAAATTACTTCCAGCAATTTACAAGGCTTATGAAATCACAGATGCGGATTTAGATAAAGACTTTTAACTATCTTTTAGAGAATTATTCTCTAAAAGACATATCCAAATTTTTTGATTTCTCTTTTATATTTTTACTTGTGTTTTCATTTTGCATAAATCCGCCACCAAAGGCTTTAATCACATTGACTATGGAATTTGCATAAGAATACTTGGTATTATTAAAAGCAACCGCAGAATTTAGCCAATTTTTTCGTGCTTCTAAATAATCTTGCAAAGACATTTCGCCTATATCATAACGCTCTTTAGCGATCTCATAAATTCTTTTATAAGATTGTTCGCTTACTTTAGCATTATCAAATTGCAAACGAATAGTTTTTCTAGCTATTAAGGCATAGCGGATTTCTCCAAAAGCAGTTCTTAAAGTATTTTCATAGTTTATAAAAGCCTCATCTTTGGCAAGTTTGGCTAAATTTACATTTTGATAAATTTCTCCCCAATGGAAAATCGGCATTGTGAAATTTCCACCTATATTCCAAGTTTTAGAACCACCTTTGACAAGAGTATCTAAATCAGCACTTTCAAATCCTAATAATCCTGTTAAAGAAAGACTAGGTAAAAAGGCAGTGCGAGCAACGCCAACTAAATAATTTTGTTGAGTGAGTTTTTCTAAGGAAGAGCTAATATCTGGTCGTTGGAGTAAAATATTACTTGAAATTCCAGTTGGTATATCAAATTCTTTAAGATTGAAAACCTTATAAGCTTGATCTTTGTAAAGTATATCGTTTAAGTCATTTGAAGTTAAGATTTTCAAAGCTTTAAGATAATTCTCTTTATTTAATTTTGCTTCATTATACTGCAAAGCTATGCTTTCTAGATTTGCTCTTGCCTGTGCAAGTTCATACTCTCCTGCTGCACCAACTTGAAATTTTTCATCATTAATACGATAAATTTCTTTTGCTGCTTCATAAGCTTCTTGAAGTGCATTTTCATTTTCGTAGGCATTGACAAGATTAAAATAAGTTTGAATTGTATTTGAAATCACAGAAAGTCTTGCAACTTCAAAGTCATATTCACTTGCTTTAAATCCTGCATTTGAGGCAAAATAAGTATCGCGGTATTTCCCCCACAGATCGATTTCATAGCTTAAATTCAGTCCCATTTTAAAATCATTGCCATAAGCAACTTCTCCACTTTTATTGCTTGGTGCATTAATGGAAGTTTTAGCACGAGTTCCATTGGCATTTGCGTCAAATTTTGGTAATAAATCACTAAAATTTATGCCTAGTTGTGCTGCGGCTTGTTCCATGTGGATGAAAGCGAGTTTTAGATCGTTATTGTTTTTTAGTGCAAGATTAACAACTTCATTTAGCTTTTCATCATTAAATTCTTTCCACCATTCTTTAGAGATGCTATTGTTATTTTCTTTTTCCCAAGCTAATTTTCCTAAATCATTATTTAGGGTGTAGTTTGCTTTAGGAATATTTAAATTCGGACTTAAGGAACAAGCTGAAATAAAAAGACTTAAGCTTGCTATGGTGCTTATTAAAATTTTTTTATTCATGAATTTTACCTCTTTTTTTATCTAGCCATTCATTGAAATTTTCCAAAATATAGAAAAATAAAGGCACAAAGAAAATAGCCAAAGTAGAAGCTGCTATCATTCCCCCAATAAGCCCTGTCCCTAATGAGTGTCTTGATGCACTTCCTGCACCAGTAGCAAAAATCATTGGTAATACCCCTAAAGTAAAGGCTAAAGAAGTCATAATAATAGGACGGAAACGAAGTTTTGCAGCTGCTACAGCGGCTTCAAATATGCTTTTACCTTTTTTAAAGCGTTCTTCCATTGCAAATTCTACAATCAAAATCGCATTTTTGGCTGAAAGACCTATTAGGAGCAATAGTCCGGTTTGAAAATATATATCATTACTAAATCCTCTAATATAGACTAATAAAAACGAACCAAATACTGCAAAAGGTACAGCAGTAACAACAGCTAGAGGAATGAGCCATCTTTCGTATTGTGCGGCCAAGATTAAGAATACAAAAATCATTCCTAAAGCAAAAGCATAAGATGCAGTTCCTTTGCTTGAAACTTCTTGATAAGCGGTGCCACTCCAAGCTATCGAATAATCATCTCCCAAAGTTTCTTTTGCTACAGCGGAAATAGCTTCTATGGCTTGACCTGAAGTGTATCCTGGTGCAGGATCTCCTTGAATTTGTGCTGCTGGAAAAAGATTAAAGCGTTTTACATCATCAGGTCCAGAGCTTCTTTGTAAGGTTAAAAAAGAATCAAGCGGTATCATTTTACCATCATTTGAACGCACGAAAATATTTTTTAATGCATCTTGAGTATTTCTAAAATCTCCTTTTGCACGGATATTGACTTGGAAATTTTTACCCAACATTGAAAAATCATTAACATAATAAGTCCCTATAGTTGCATTTATTGTACTAAAAATATCTTGCATATTAAGATTAAAATGCTTTAATTTGTCTCTATCTATGATAAGTTTATATTGTGGAAAAGTTGTATCAAGCGTTGTTCTAACTCTGCTTAATTCTGGGCGTTTGTTTGCTACTGCAAGAAGTTTGTTGATGTCTTGTTGAATTTGATCATAGGTCTTTCCACTTCTATTTTGTGCGAACATTTCAAATCCACCTGTAATACTTAGCCCTGGAATAGGTGGTAAGCCTAAAAAAAAGCTTTGTGCATTACGATCAAAGGCAAATTTTTTATTAAGCTCCATTGTGACTTCATCTACGCTTACATTTCTGTCTTTCCAATCTTTTAATCCTATAAACATAGCGGCCACATTTTCTTTGGCCGCACCAGCAAAAATATCATATCCTATGATAGCCATAGCATCTTTTATGGCGTCATTTTGTAAAATTGTTTTGTCCATTTCATCAATTTGTGTGATGGTTCTATGTAATGCTGAAGCAGAAGGAAGATTTATAACACCTAGCATTAAACCTTGATCCTCATCAGGAAGCAAAGAGCCAGGAACTGATTTGTAAAGATAAAAAATTCCTCCAAGCATAATGCAAAAAATCAATACAAAGCGAATAGTTCTTTTAAGCATATAAGCTACGCCTGCACTAAATACAGAAGTGCTCCAGTCAAAAAAATCATTAAATCTTTTTACAAAATAAAAAGGTTGGCTTTCAGTTCTTTTTAGGAATAAAGCACATAAAGATGGAGTTAGAGTAAGAGCTACAAAACCTGAAATTGCAACTGAAATGGCTAAAGTTAGAGCAAATTGTCTTTGAATTTCGCCCACAAAACCCGATATAAAAGAAACAGGAATAAAAACTGCACAGAGAACTAAAACAATGGATATTACAGGAGAAGTAACTTCTTGCATAGCTTGAATGGCTGCGTCTTTTACGCTGATATTTTCATCTTCATGTAAAATTCTATCTATATTTTCAACCACGATAATCGCATCATCCACAACTATACCTATAGCTAAAACAAGGGCAAAAAGTGTGAGTAAGTTTATACTAAAGCCTAGCAAATAAAGCCCTGCAAAAGTTCCTAAAATAGAAACAGGAACTGCAATCATCGGAATAAGAGTGGAGCGGAAATTTTTTAAGAACATATACATAACAATGATAACTAAAACTAAAGCTTCAGCAAAAGTTTTTATTACTTCATAAATAGATTGTATAACGAATATGGTTGTATCGTATGGAATCTTATATTCTAAGCCTTGGGGGAAAACTTTTGACAATTCTTCCATTTTAGCTTTTACGAGTTTAGCGGTTGCGATGGCATTTGCACCTGATTGTAAATTGATGAGAATTGGCACTGCATCATTTCCGTTTAATCTTCCTTGAGTGCTATATTGCTGAGAACCTATTTCAACATCTGCTACATCTTTAAGTCTCAAAAAAGAACCATCACTATTTGTTTTTATGATGATATTTTCAAATTCGCCAACGCTTTGCAATCTTCCTTGCATAACAATAGAATACACATAAGGAGATTTTTCAGTTACCGGCTCTTCGCCGATTTTTCCAGTGGCGTATTGTGCATTTTGTTCATTGACTGCATTGATAACATCAGTAGCAGTTACGCTAAATTTGTTAAGCAGATCAGGTTTTAACCAAATTCTTAAAGAATAATTACGACTTCCCATAGCGTTAGCATCACCAACACCTGGAATTCTTTTAAGTTCATCAATGATATTTAATGTAATATAATTATATACATCTACAGAACTCATCGAACCATCGGTAGAATACATAGAAATAGCTGCTAAAGTAGAAGACGAAGTTTTTCTAACGGTGACTCCAAGTTTTTTTACTGATTCTGGTAATTTTGCCGTGGCGGCTGAAATTCTATTATTAACATCAACGGTTGCTTGATCAGGATCTGTGCCTATATCAAAATAAACGGTTAAATTCATATTTCCTGAAGAACTTGACGTTGAATCCATATAAATCATATTATCAACGCCATTAATGGCATCTTCGATAGGAATTGCAACAGTTTGTGCAACAGTTTGTGCATCTGCTCCAGTATAAGTAGCACTGACTTTAACGGTTGGCGGAGTTAAAGAAGGGTATTGTTCTATTGGTAAATTAAAAAGTCCAATAGCTCCTCCAAGTGAAATGATGATTGCAACAACAGAAGCAAAAACCGGCCTTTCAATAAAAAATTTAGAAAACATTATTTTGCTCCAACTTCTTGAACTTCACTGCCTAGATGAATTTTTTTGAAATTATCTAGTATGATTTTATCTCCATTTTCTAAGCCTTTATCAATGATAGCATACTCGTTATTTTGATAGCTTATATGCACAGAAGCTTTTGTCACTTTGCCTTCTTTAACCAGTAAAACATAAACATCATTTTGATCTTGCTTTATTGCAATTTGTGGCACTTTAAATCCATTTTTTTGGATAAAACCTTCTGAAGTGATTGATGTAAAAGCACCTGGTAAAAGCAAGGAATTGTTATTATCAAAAATCGCTTTAGCTTTAACTGTACCACTATTTGAATCAATAACAGAATCTATAAAATATAATTTCCCTTTTACCTCTTCCCCATTAAAATTTAGAGTAGCATTAATATCTTCTAAATCCCATTTGCCGCTTTGTGTGTTACGAACAAGGTTTAATTTATCGGTATCTGAAATGAAAAAATCAGCATAGATTGGATTTAAATTTGTAACCCTTACAAGTTCTGTTGAGGAAGCACTAACATAATCACCTATATTGATTAAAGCATCACCCACTGCACCGTCAAAAGGTGCTTTAATTTCTGTATGATCTAGATCTATTTTTGCGTTTGCAAGTTCTGCTCTAGCACTTGTTAAATTTGCTTTGGCACTATTGAAATTTGCAAGATTTGTATCGTATTCTTTTTGAGAAATAGCCTTTTTTGCAAAAAGAGTTTTAGAGCGGTTAAAATCTTTGCTTGCATTATCAAAATTTGCTCTAGCCATTAAAGCTTTTCCATAAGCTGAATTAACACTTGCTTTGAATTTATTTTGTTCTATAATAAAAAGAGTTTGTCCTTTTTTAACTAAATCACCTGCTTTGAAAAGTTTTTCAACGATTACGCCACTTACTTGTGGTTTGATTATTACATCATAATCACTAACAAGTTTTGCAGGATAAGTAAAATTAAGAGGTAAATTTTCTGCTTTAGCACTCATTGTGCTAACAAATTGTGGCGGCATTTGCATTTTTGGTGTTTCTTCTTTGCTGCAAGCAGAAAGAAAAAGTAAAACTCCTAGAAACAAAAAAACATTTTTTTGCATAAATTTCATGATAATTACCTTAAAAAATTAATTTATTATAAAATATTGTAATATTTATTACAAAAATAATTGCCATTTTATCTTAAATTAGTTAATCAATATTTATTTGCCAATTTTTGTAGAATAATTAATTATGTTAAAAAAATTATGTTTTTTGTTCAATACCATTCATAAAAATATTTACAATAAAATCTACATGTTCTTTTTGTTGTTGAGTATCCATCAAAGGTGAATCAATTAAAATATTATGAGTATGATAAGGTTCTTTTAACATATTGCAAAAAAGAACAGCAAGTTTTTGTGCATTACTTGAAATGTATTGATTTTCTTGCTTCTGAAAAAGTTCTATAAGAATATTATAAGAAAAAAATTGTTGATTTTTTTCTATCCAATTTTTAAGATGTTTATTTTTGTCATAAACTTGTGAAAAGATAATTTTTCCAAAAGCAACAGTTTGAGTTTGATTAAAAATATCGACAAAAGCAAGGCCAAAAGAAGTTAAAATTTCTTTTAAATTTCCACTTTTAATAGTTTGTGTTTGAAAAGCTATGAGATTAAAATGTTTTTTACAAACATCATCCAGTATTTCAAAAAATAATCCTTCTTTGCTATGAAAGCTACCATAGATATTTGAATACGAACCACCAGAAAGCTTAATGATATCGCTTAAACTCGTTTCTTGAAAACCTTTAGCTAGAAAAAGCTCAAAAGCAACGCTTTTAATTTTTTCTCTTCTGGCTAAAACTTTTTTTGAAAGTGTTTTATTGATAATCATTGCATTTCTTTTAAAATAGTATTTTTAGGATAAACGAAAATAGTTTTTCTAAAAATGACAATTTTATTATCATCTTTAGCATAAGCTTTGATATTAAGAGGAAAAATTACATCTTTTTTGTCATCATTTGCAAGCTCTTTGGTGGCTTTAATTACAACGATTTTTTTGGTTTGTTTTCCAGCTTTTAAAATAAAAGATTTTTTTGGACGAACAATTTCTATACCGCCATCTATACTTTCTAGTGTGGCTTCAAAATAATACTCGTGATCTTTAGAATCGGTATTTTGAAATAAGAAAGTATAAGCATTTGTAATTTCCAAACCATTATGGGTGTGTGAAATTTGATAAAGCTCACTGCTACGGTTGATATTTAAAAGCATATGTTCTTTTTTGCTACCCATAATAATTAAAGCAATTAAAGCAATAATAAGTACAATAAAATAAGCAATAGTTCTAAAACGGAAATAATTAACCTTACCACGAGTTTCTATGGCTTTTGCACTTGTCCAATTAATAAGGCTAGGGCGATTAAATTTATCTTGCACTTTTGAGCAAGCATCAGCACATTCAAGGCAATTGATACATTCAAGTTGCATACCTTGACGGATATCAATGTGAGTAGGACATACGCTTACACAGGCTTCACAGCCTATACATTCACCTTGTGGTGGTTTTTTGTGAAGTTTAAATTTACCATCATATATCACTCCACCTCTTTTTTCGTCATAAATTACTTGCATAGTGTCATGATCAAACATTACAGATTGTATTCTCGCATAAGGACATACATAAATACAGAATTTTTCTGCTAAATAAGTGATATCTAAAGTTAAAAATACACTCGCACAAAATATAATTCCAAGTAAAAGCAAGTGTTCAGCAGGATTTTGTAGATAAATAAAGAAATCTTCAGGTGGTACAAAATACCAAAGCAAATTACTTACAGCTACCAAAGAAATGCAATAAAACAAAACAACAGCAATAATTTTTTTAATCCAATGACCTTCATATTCTTTTTGTTTATTGTTAATATTTTTACGGATTTTTAAAAGTTTCGTTTGGATTAAATCTCTATAAATCACTCTAAAAATAGTTTGCGGACAGCTCCAAGCACACCAAACTCTACCGCCTAAAGTCGTTATAAAAAATATAAATAAGAAAAGCAAAATTAAAACAAAAGGCATAAGATAAAATTCTTGAGTTGAAAAAGAAATGAAAAATAAATTTAATTTAGAATGATCAAAACTTAAAAGAAAGAAATGATTTCCATTTATTGTGATAAAAGGCAAACAAAAAATAATAATTGTCGCAACTAAATAAGCAAGATATCGTTTTTTGGTATAGTTGGTAATATTGTTTTGCATTTGGTAATTCCTGATTAATTTTTTAGTTTGTAATTGCGATTATAGCCCAAAAAACTAAAACAATTTTTAAATACTTTATAAGTTAGAATTAATAAGAAATATTTTATAATCATAATTCACAACAAAAATTTACACAGAAAGGTGGTGAGGGTCGTGCCAGGAATTAAGGTACATCCTAACGAGTCTTTTGATGAAGCGTATCGCAAATTCAAAAAGCAAGTGGATAGAAATCTGATTGTAACTGAAGTTAGGGCAAGAAGATTTTTTGAGCCTATGACTGAAATTCGTAAAAAACAAAAAATTTCAGCACGCAAAAAAATGCTTAAAAGACTTTATATGCTTAGACGCTACGAGTCAAGACTCTAACCCAAAAGCCCGAAAGGGCTTTTTTATACCACGCTAAAGCTTCTTTTTCTAATGTTTTTACCCATTCATCTTTGCCATCGCAATATTTTTCTATATTATAAGGATAAAGTTTTGCAAGTTTGATTTTTAAGCTTTCATACTCTTTGGCTTTTTCTTTAAAAGTATTAAGATAATCCCTAAAAGCAAGATGTCTTATGATATTAAATTCATCATCATCTTTAAATATATGAATTTGATGTGTTCTGCAAAAACCGCCTTTGCGAAAATATCTTCTATTTTTAATGCCAAATTCTCCCATACATTCATAGGTTAAATTTTCAAATTCAGTGTTTTTTTCATCCACTTTTTCAAGATCTTTTACCGCTATTAAAATATCAATGATAGGTTTGGCTTTTATGCCTACAATCGCAGTGCTTCCTATATGATGAATTTGACTTAAATTTTCTTGTAAAATGTTTTCAAGTGCCTTTTTCTCAAGTAAAAATAATTTTTTGTAATTTTCATCATAAGCACACATTTTAATTTCTTGCATTTTCATCCTTTAGTGACGTTTTGTAAGGTTTAGTTGATTTTTTTTTGTTAAAATTTTATAAAAAATATTTAAATTTTGCAGGAAAAAGCTATGAAAAAAATCAAAAAAATCATTCAAATCGGTATGATAAGCGGTTTAGCAGCTGTTGCTGGTGGTGCTTTAGTGGGTTGTAGTGGAAGCAATGAAAACAATGACGCATTAAGTCAAGCTTCACAAGCAAAAGGTGCTTTTGTTGTAATTGAAGAGACTGCACCAGGACAATATAAAATCAAAGATCAATATCCAAGTGATGAAACAAGGGTGGTTTTAAAGCAACTTGATGGCACTGAAAGAATTCTTTCAAAAGAGGAAATGGATGCACTTATTAAAGAAGAAGCTGTAAAAATCGATAATGGAACTTCAAATTTAACCAAAGATAATGCACAAATGAGTAGCGGGGGGCTATCTTTGGGCGAAACCTTGCTTGCAAGTGCAGCGGGTGCGATTTTAGGAAGTTGGATAGGTTCTAAGCTTTTTAATAATCAAAATTTTGCTAATCAACAACGCGGAGCTTTTTCAAACCAAAGTGCTTATCAAAGAAGTGTGAATAGTTTTAATAAAGCAAGCACGACAAGTTCTGCTTCAAGTGCAAAAAAATCAGGCTTTTTTGGTGGCGGTTCTAAGGCTGCAAGCTCAAGTTCTTTTGGATCTTAAGGGGTAAAAATGAAATTAATAAAAGTCAATGCTTTAGAAAAAAATTATTTAGAAAATATCGGCTTTTCATGGCATACAGATGAAGATGGAAGTAATTATATCAGCGATGAATTAGTGTGTGTGAGCGAAAAAGAAGCTAATGCTTATTATGAAGCAGTAAATGAGCTTTACGATATGTTTGTAGCTGCTGCACAAGAAGTGATTGATAATAATCGCTTTGATGAATTAGGAATTCCTTTTAATCTTATAGATGCAATTAAAATGAGCTGGGAAAATGAAGTACATTGGCATTTATATGGACGATTTGATCTTGCTGGTGGGCTTGATGGAAAACCTATAAAATTAATAGAATTTAATGCAGATACTCCAACGGCACTTTTTGAAAGTACGATTTTACAATGGGCGATTTTAAAACAAAATAGTATGGATGAAAGTGCACAATTTAATAGCATTTATGAAAGCTTAATGGATAATTTTAAAAGATTAGTCACTTTAGATGAAAGCGTAGAAGATTTTGAAGAGCATTATCAAGGTTGGAAAATTCTATTTTCTAGCGTAGCAGGAAGCAAAGAAGAAGAAATCACCACAAAATTACTTGCACACATTGCTAGTGAAGCAGGTTTTGAGACAAATTTTTCTTTTGTAGATGAAGTTGAGTTTAGCGATGAAGGGGTTTTTAAAGATGGGGTAAATTATGAATATTGGTTTAAACTCATTCCTTGGGAGGATATCGCTATAGAAGAAGGCGAGCTTGCTATGCTTTTAACGCAAATTATGAGAAATCAAAGGGCTATTATTTTAAACCCTGCCTATACGCTTTTATTTCAATCTAAGGGAATTTTAAAGATTTTATGGGAGCTTTATCCAAACCACCCTTTACTTTTAGAAACAAAAGACACTCCTTTGGATGGAAAAGCTTATGTTAAAAAGCCAGTTTTTGGCAGAGAAGGCGCAAATGTGAGTATAATAAAAGGGAGTGAAACTTTGCATGAAAATGTAGGTCCTTATGGAAATAACAAAAGTATTTATCAAGAGTATGTAGAGTTTAACTCACGCGAGAATGAATATTATCAAGCAGGTGTTTTCTTTGCTTATGAAGGTTGCGGTTTAGGTTTTAGAAAAGGTGGGCTTGTACTTGATAATTATTCTAAATTTGTAGGACATATTATCAAGGAGTGAAAATGAAAATCGTATGTTTAGATGCGGCGACTTTGGGAAATTATGATTTAAGTATTTTTAAAGAATTTGGTGAAATCCAAAGCTATGCTACCACACAAAAAAATGAAGTAATAGAGCGTTTAAAAGATGCTGTTGTAGCGATGATAAATAAAGTTGTAATTGATAAAGAAGTGATGGATTCTTGCCCAAATTTAAAGCTTATTTTAGAAACTGCTACAGGTGTAAATAATATCGATGTAGAATATGCTAAAGAAAAAAATATAGCAGTAAAAAATGTCGCAGGATATTCTACTATGAGTGTGGTACAACATACTTTTGCTTTGATTTTTGCTTTTTTAAATCATATCCCTTTTTATGATAAATGGAGTAAAGATGGTAGTTGGTGCGAAAGTCCAATTTTTACAGATTTTAGCAGAATTTTAAATAGTATTGCAGGTAAAAAACACGGCATTATTGGATTTGGGACTATAGGTAAAGAAGTAGCTAAAATCTCTAGTGCTTTTGGTGCTAAGATTTGCTACTACTCTACTTCAGGAAAGAATTCTGATGCTATATATGAAAGAGTAGAGCTTGAAGAGCTTTTAAAAACTTGTGATATTATCAGTATCCATGCTCCACTCAATGAAAAAACTAAAAATTTGCTTGCTTTAAAAGAATTAAAACTTGTCAAAGATAATGCAATTTTAATTAATGTCGGCAGGGGTGGAATTGTGAGCGAAGAAGATTTGGCTAAAATTATGAATGAGAAAAATATACGCGTAGGACTTGATGTTTTAGAGGTTGAACCTATGATAAAAAATCACCCACTTTTAAGTATCAAAAATAAAGAAAATCTTATCATCACTCCACATGTGGCTTGGGCAAGCAAAGAAGCGGTAGAAAAATTAATGTCTATGGTGTATAAAAATTTACAAGAATGGATAAATAATGGCAAGTGAGCATAGTTTTGATATTTCAGCGGCCTTAGATAAACAAGAACTTAAAAATGCTTTTGAGCAAGCAAAAAAAGAGCTTGACTCTCGCTATGATTTAAAAGGTATAAAGTGCGAAATTGAATTTAGCGATAAGGATGGTGTTTTTAAGCTTCATTCTTCAAGTGAGGCAAAGCTTGATGTTTTAAAAGATATTGTGATTTCAAAGTTGATAAAAAGAGGCATTAATCCTAATGCTATTAAAGAACTTTCGCGTGAAAGTGGAGCGATGTTTCGTTTAAATTTGAAAGCAAATGACAGCATCGATAGCGAGAATGCTAAGAAAATCAATAAGGCTATTAAAGATAGCAAATTGAAAGTAAATTCTAGCATTAGAGGCGATGAAATTCGTGTGGTTGGAAAACAAATTGATGATTTGCAAGCAGTGATGAAAATGGTTAAAGAGCTTAATTTAGAATTAAATCTTAGTTTTAAAAATCTTAAATAGGCTAGCAATGTTGAAAAAAGCTTTTATTTTTTCTTTGCTTTTATTTTTCAGTGCTTGTGCTTTGAAAAATCAAAATTATTCTAGTCAAAGCATTAAGGTGTTGTTTAATACTCCTGTAGTGAAAATTAATGATGCGGGTTTTTTAAAAAAAGAAAGCAAGGCTTTAAATTTAGAAATTTATAAACTCGGACAAGCTTTTTTTGAGCTTAAAATCAGGGACAATATTTGCTTAAATGCGGTGTGTTATGACAAAATAACTTTTAATCAAAAATTTTTGAAAAACACTTATTATGATGATATTTTAAAAGATATTTTAGAAGCCAAGCCTTTATGGAATGGTAAAAATATGCAAAAAACGCAGTGCGGTTTTATTCAGCAATTAAGCAGTGTAAATTATGAAATTTTTTATGAAATTTGTAATAATAAAATAAGTTTTTTTGATAGAATTTCGCGTGTAAAGATTGTTTTGACAAATTCTTGAGGATTAAAATTTGAAAATAGTGTTATTTTTGTGTTGTTGTGCGGGTTTGATTTTTGCACAAAGTTTTAAAGGTGAAATTTATTTTTATGATTTAAAAGATAAGCAAGTTTTTGCTGTGCTTTATAAAGATGCTCCACCCATGCCAATTTTTGATAAGGATATTAATCAAACAAGTTCAAGTTTTTTAGTGCTTAGTGATTTGGATGATAATGAGGAAATTCCACTTTTAAAAACGCTAAAGTCATGGGAAGATGAGAAAAAACGCTATAAGATCACTTCTTCCAAAGAGCTTGTTTTTGATGGTAAGAATTTTCAAGGAAAGAAGCTCGGAGATGTAAATTTAGAGCTTATTGAAAGTGAAAATAATGTAAGAATAAAGCACAGTCTTGATTTTTTAAATTTTAAAGATGAACATACTTTTCGCCCCATTCGTAAAGGCATTGTGAGTTTTGAGCAAATTCGTCAAAAGCCTATTTTATTGAAAAATGGGAAACTTAATCTTGAAAAATGGTATTATTTTTATGAAGAAGATATAGATCATGCGATTTTAGAGCTTGATAATTTTGCTTATGATATGGATAAAAAGACTTTTTTAAATTTAAATGAACTTTATGATACTCAAAGTCTAAAATTTCAAGAACTTTTACATAAGAAATTAGAAAGTATTTGTGATGAGTGCTTTGAAGATGTGAAAAAAGTCACTTTTAATAATAATTTTTTGCTGACAAATTCGGGTTTAAGAGTATGTTATCTTCCTTATGAAAATCATTATTTAAATGAAAATATTTGTGTAAATTTTAGCGAAGATGAAATAAAGGAATTTGAAAAATAATGGTTAAATTGAAGGAATTTTTAAGTCTTAAAAATGTAGAAGAAAGTCAAATATATAAAGAATTAAAATGTTCAAAAAATGAAGCTTTGATATTAAGAGAACTTTGCAGAAATTATGTTGTTTCTATTTTTTCAATTAATGCTTTTGCTTTATTATCAGGGATTTTTGGTAATGAAAAGTATTCTTATTTGGATGCCTTAGAAGATTTAAAAAGACTCATTGAAAGAGGTTTTATCAATCAAAACTCAAGCTTTTTTAAAAGTATGGAAAGTAATAAAAGTCAAATTTTAATCTTAAGTTTATTGCAAAGTGAGCTTAGTTTAAGTGAGTATTTTTTGGAGTTTTTGGAAACAAAACCTAGCTTAAATTTTGAAAAGAAAGAAACTTATTTAGAATATTTAGAGTATTTAAAAGATGAATTTATAAGAGTTGAGCTATATGAAAGGTTAAGTTTTATACGAAAAAGTGCTTATAGTAGTGAGTTAAAAACACAAATTAAGCTTTATGAAAAACATATTAAAGAAAGACTTAAAAAGAGTAAATTTTATAATGTTTTAGCAGATATTTTTAAAGAGTATAATCTTGAGCATAAGGAGCAAATCATTTTTCTAGCACTTCTTAAGGAAGAATATACTTTAAATAATGAAAATTCAGCATCAAGAGAGATGAATTTTTTACTTTCATTGGTCAGCGAAAATGATTTAGAAAGGCATAAAAATAAAAAATTATTACAAGAAAATGCACCTCTTTTAAATTTGATAGAGTATGATGAATATTTAAATGTTTTTGGAGATATTTCTAAAAGCTTTTTTATTACAGATGAAATTTTGCAAAGAATTATAAATTTTGAACCTAAACAAAGCAAGAAAATTAAAATCGAAAGCGTTTTAAAAGATCAGGATATATTTGAGCTTATAGAACCCAGCACAGATATTAATGATATTATTATGCCACAAAACACTAAAGAGCTTTTAGAAAATATTTTAAAACAGCAAGATAAAAAAGTGCTTGAAAGGCTTAATTCTTGGGGAATTAAGAGTAATAAAAATATAGAGGCTAAAATCATTTTTTATGGACCTGCAGGCACAGGAAAAACAATGTCGGCTTTAGCTATGGCAAAGTCGATGAAAAAGTCTGTTCTTAGCTTTGATTGTTCTAAAATTCTTAGCAAATGGGTTGGAGAAAGTGAACAGAATGTTAGGAAAATTTTTGATACTTACAAAAATATAGTCCAAACTTGTAAACAAAGTCCCATTTTGCTTTTAAATGAAGCCGATCAGTTTTTAAGCACAAGAGTGGAAAGTAGTAGTGGTAGCGATAAAATGCACAATCAAATGCAAAATATTTTTTTAGAACAAATTGAGCGTTTTAGTGGTGTAATCATCGCAACAACGAATTTTTTAGAAAGTTTAGATAGTGCTTTTTCAAGAAGATTTGATTATAAAATCGAATTTAAAAAACCTGATTTTAAAGATAGGCTTAAAATTTGGCAAAAATTTTTACCTAAAAAAGCAACTTTTGAAAAATCTTTTGATATAAATATTTTGGCAAATTATGAACTAAGCGGAGCACAAATTTTAATGGTGGTAAAAAATACTGCTTTAAAAGTAGCAGTATCTTACGATGGAATATTTAGAATGCAAGATTTTATAGAAAGCATACAAAAAGAATTAAATTCAAGTTTTGATAAAAGTAAAATTGTTGGTTTTTAATTTTTCTTTATCCAAAGAACTTTTAAATAGCGAATGGCAAAATAAAAAAAACTAATAATTAAAGCACTCCATTCCCAAAACATAGGGATTTTAGGACTTAGAAAATAATGATAACTTGCTAAGATAAGACATAAATATCCTAATTTTCTTATTTTTTCAAGTTTTTTAAAAGTTTTAAAAGAGCTTAAAAGCATAAAAAATATAATAATAAAAGCAAGAAAGCCACTCGCTTCTAGTAAGCGATGGGAAATATCATCAAAAAGCCTTGAAATTTGTGCGTTTCTATCAAATATAAAATAATTTAAAAAGTGTAAAATCGCCCAAAATGCAGCAAAAATTCCTAGTGTTTTAGGATAAGTTTTGGTTTTCTTAAATTTGCACAAAGAAAAGAAGAGGCTTAAATTTAGAAAAATTAAAGCAAAAATTCCTGTGTAAAAATAGGCTTCTTTTACAAAATCAAAGGCTTTTAAAATTTGATAAAAGCCATAGATTAAACTTGTTAAAAAAGCGACATAGGCAAGAAATCTGAAGTATTTTGCGTGCATTAATAATTTACCTTTAAATCCATACCCGCATAAAGATTTGCGACTTCTTTTTCATAGCCATTAAACATTAGGGTTGGTTTAGTGAAAAAATCTCCTAAAGCCCTTTCATTAGCTTGTGACCATCTAGGATGTGATACTTTAGGATTAACATTGGCATAAAAACCATACTCATTTGGGGCATAATTTTGCCAAGTGCTGATAGGTTGTTCTTTTACAAATTCTATTTTTACTATGGATTTAATACTTTTAAAACCATATTTCCAAGGCACTACAAGGCGAATCGGTGCTCCATTTTGCGGTTTTAAAGGTTTTTTATATATGCCCACAGCAAGTAAAGTAAGTGGGTGCATTGCTTCATCCATACGAAGTCCTTCCACATAAGGATAATCAATGGTTGGAAATAAAGCATCTTGATCAGGAAATTGCTTTTTGTCTAAAAGGGTTGTAAATTTGATAAATTTGGCTTCGCTTGTAGGTTTTGCCATTTCAATTAAATTACGCAATTCAACACCTATCCAAGGCACAACCATAGACCAAGTTTCAACGCAACGAAAGCGGTAAATTCTTTCTTCTAATGGAAATTTTAAAATATCTTCCATATTTAAAGTTAAAGGTTTTTCAATTTCTCCGCTAATATCTATTTTCCAATTTTGAGTATTGAAATTTTGGGCTAAAAATACCGCTCTTTTTTTATCGGTTGAAAATTCATAAAAATTGACATAATTTGTTGCAAGTTCTTCATCACTAATTTCAAGTTTATTTGGATTTGTATCACTTATGAAATTTAAAGCAGAAAGTTTAGAAGCAAGCAAAGAGGAACTGATTAAAGCCCCTGTTCCAAGTTTAATAAATTCTCTTCTTTTTTTATACAGATTTTCTGGTGTTATAATCATAATTTTTCCTTGTTAAAAATTTTTATTATTAAACTATAACAATGTTAATATGAGATTAATTTTTGCACTAATTTACCAAGTTCTATATTATAAAATATTTCTTCGCAAAGTTCTTTATAATGACTTAGTAATTTAACCCTTGAAACTTCTTGCATTAAAATTTTAAATTCTAAATCTTTTAATTTTCTAAGTTCATCTTTTAAATTTTCATCTTTTGGAAAAAGCAAAAAATATTCTTTAAAAATGAGTTCGTAAATTTCAAAAGTTCCATCAATTAAATAGTTAATTGCTTTTTCAAGATGTTGATTAGAATCTTTAAAGTTTAAAGGATTTAAAACCATCAAACAAAGATGAATCATAGCATAATGAAAATATTTTAAACATTTTTCAGGAAGTGCAAAAAGATCGCTTTTTTGGAATTTTTTGAGATTATCAAAATCTGAATTTAAAAAATGATAGCCAAAGCATTCATTAATATTAGAAATTAAATTTTCAATTTTTTGCTTTTCATCAAATTTTTTTCTGAAAGCAACAAAATAAGCTAAGGCTTTATAAAAAATTTGGAAAAACTCTATATGCTTGCTTTCTCTTAGGCAAATAAGACTTAAATCCTTTGGAGAAGTGGAATACTCTTGCATATAATTTTGTACTTTTAAAGCAATTTTATTTCTTACGCCTAGCAAATAATTAAAATCTTTTTGTTTTAAAATTTGATGGTAAAAAAATACAAAATCTTTGATTAAGGTTCTATGATTTTTTTCAAATAGTGAAATTTGAAAATCTACACTGAGAAATTGATTATAAAGATTAAAATAGTCGCATTCTAATTGTTGATAACTCAATATTTTATCCCACACTTTACATAAAATTCTTTCAAAGCTTTTTCTTTATCAGGTTGTGCTTTGATCCATTCTTCAAAATTTTCACAAATACCCCATTCTTCTTTTTGAATTTCTTCATAATTTTGCTCTAGATATTTTTCATTAATATTTTTTTTATTATTAATATTTTTTAGAATTTTTTTACAAAGTTCTTTTGGATTTTCTGCTTTGTAAATAGGTCTTCCAATAACTATAAAATCGCTTAAATTTTCTTTAGCCATTGCTAAATTAGCCACGCGTTTTTGATCGTTACTCTCTTCGCCAAAAGGGCGAATTCCTGGAGTTAGAGTGAGAAAATTTAAATTTGTATTTTCTTTAATTTTTTTACTTTCAAAAACGGAACAAACCATACCATCAAGCCCATTTTCATAACTCATTTTAGAGAAATTAATCACTGCTTCATCGATATTTTGTTTATAGATGCTATGGAAATTTTCTTCATCAAAGCTAGTGAGTGCTGAAACTGCTAAAACCAAAGGGCGTTTATTTAAAGCATTTAGCCGGTTCATAACTTCTTGCATAGCGATTTTTCCAGCACTTGCATGAATATTGATCATATCAGCACCCAATTTTGAAATTTCTTCGCAAGCATCAGCCATAGTATTTGGAATATCGTGGATTTTAAGATCAAGAAAAATTTTAAAATTATCAATTTTTTTTAATTCTTCTATGAATTTAAAACCATCTCTTAAATAAGCTCTTAGACCCACTTTAAGCCAAAGATCTAAGCCTTTTAGATTTTTGGCAAGTTCGAAACATTCTTCCTTAGTGGCTAAGTCAAGCGCAACACAAAGTTTCATTTTTTAGCCTTCGTTAGACTATCTAAAACTCCATTGATAAATTTAGGAGAATTATCATTAGCAAGTTCTTTGGCAAGTTCGATGGCTTCGTTAATCACAATAGCACTAGGTGTATCGGTAAAAAGAATTTCATAAGCCCCCAGTCTTAAAATAGCTCTTTCGATGTGGCCTAATTTTGCGATTTCATTTTCATTTAAATGAAAATTTAAATTTTCATCAATATTGCTAATGTTTTGAGAAATCCCTTGATATAAACTTAGAGTAAAATTTTTTTGTTCGTTGCGAATTTTTTTTTCATCTAAAAACTCATTGATAAAATTTTCGTTTTTTTCATTCATTTCTAATGCATAAAGCAAAGAAATAACACTTTGCCTCACCTGATGTCTTGTTGCCATCTTAAGCCTTTAAAATATCATTAAGATTTAGCATTTCTATAAGAGTAGTCATTGCCTCAAAACCTTTGTTTCCGGCTTTGCTTCCCGCTCTTTCTATGGCTTGTTCTATGGTATCAGTAGTTAAAACACCAAAACTGACAGGAGTGTTGTGGTTTAAGCTCACATTTGCAATGCCTTTAGTTGTTTCTGCTGAAACATAGTCAAAATGTGGAGTCGATCCACGAATCACCGCACCCACACAACAAATCGCGTCAAATTTTTTGCTTTCAATTGCTTTTTTTAGTGCATAAGGAAGTTCAAAAGCACCAGGAACTAAAATAAGGCTTAAATTTTCCTCTTTTCCGCCATGTCTTAAAAAAGCGTCTTTTGCACCTTCTACTAATCTGTCTGTAATGATGTGATTAAATCTTGCATTGATAATAGCGATTTTTTCATCGCCTTTAAGTTGTAATTTTCCTTCGATTATAGTCATTTTTTTCCTTTATTTTATAATATTTTGAATTTCTAAAAGTGTTTTTACACAATTTTTAAGTCTTGTTAAATCAAGCATATTTGGTCCATCGCATAGGGCTTTGCAAGGATTAATATGTGTTTCAAAGAAAAAGCCATCTACACCCACAGCAGCTGCAGCTCTTGCTAAAGGTTCTACAAATTCGCTTTTTCCACCACTGCTTCCACCCGCAGCTCCTGGCATTTGCACACTATGTGTTGCATCAAAAATCACAGGTGCAAATTCACGCATTATGACTAAAGAACGCATATCCACGACTAAATTTCCATAGCCAAAACTCGCTCCTCTTTCAGCCACAAAAATCCCGTTTTCATCTGCCACTTCATAACCTTCTTCTTCTATACTACGCGTTTGAAGCACTTTTTTAACGCTGTATTTAATATCGCTTGGATTTAAAAATTGTCCTTTTTTAATATTAACTTTTGCTTTTGTTTTGGCTGCTGCGACTAATAAATCTGTTTGGCGACATAAAAAAGCAGGAATTTGCAAGACATCAGCCACTTCGCTTACGCTTGCTGCTTGTGTACTTTCGTGAATATCGGTTAAAATTTTCATATTAAATTCATCTTTTACGCTTTGTAAAATTTTAAGCCCTTCTTCAAGTCCAGGCCCACGAAAAGAATCAATACTCGTGCGATTTGCTTTATCAAAACTTGATTTAAAATAAAATTCTATATTTTCATTCTCATTAAATTCTTTTAATTCTTCTGCTACTTTAAAAACCAAATCTTTGCTTTCTATCACGCAAGGACCAGCGATTAATATCATTTTTCTCATTTATTTCCTTTATTTCTTACTAAAATTAATCCACCAAAAATAATGCCTATTATACCCAAAAAAACCATAGCACTTGGTAAATTATCTCCTAAAATTATGCCTATTATCATACTAAAAACGACATCAAGATAACTCACGCCCGCAACTACTCCTGCTTGTTTAGCTATGCCATAAGCTTTGGTAACATGAATTTGATAAATAGCTCCTAAAGTTCCCATAATGAAAATAATAATCCAAGCTTTAAAGCTAGGCATTACAAAAGGTGCTAAGATAAAGTCTAAGTGCATAGAATCAAGATGTTTTGGAACAAAAAATTCAGCAGCTATCATAGAAATTAAAGGCATTAGAGTGCCTAAAAATATAAAAGAAAAAGCAATTTGTTCTGTGGCGTAGGATTTTCTAAGTTCTCTCACGCTTGTAAGAGCTAAAGCCGCTAAGAATCCACTTGTAATTCCTATGAGTGAATTTTTTAAATCAAAACCCGAATGCGAAGCATTATCTGCCCAAGGTTGAGCGATTAAAAGTACTCCGCTAAATGCAATCAAAATTCCTATCCAACCCTTAAATCCTATATTTTCTTTAAAAATAATAAAAGCAATTAAAGTGATAAATATGGGTGCGGTTTTTTGAAAAGCAAAAGCACCGCCTAAAGTAATATTTGAAACATTATAAAAAAACATATAAAGAGAAAGTGTGCCAACCACTCCACGAAATACTAAAAGCCAAAAATGTCCGCCTTCCTTGTGGACTTTAGAGCGTTTTAGAAGATAAAGTATAAAAAATATTCCTATGATATTTCTAAAAAACATAATTTCAATTGAACTCATCTCTTTGCTTAAAATTTTAGCACAAGCACCCATTAAGGCAAAATCAAGACAAGCTAAAATCATAAAATAAATTCCCAAATTGTGTTTAATTACCCTTAGCATCTTTATTTCCTTGATTAAATTCTGGCTAATTCTAATCTTTTTTTGCTTAATATTAAGCCAAATTTTATATAATCTTTATTTAAAAATATAATTTAGGATAAAAATGCAAAGCATTATACTTATAGGCAAACCAAATGTAGGAAAATCAAGCCTTTTTAACAGAATAGCAAGACAAAGAATAGCCATTACAAGCGATATTTCAGGCACTACAAGAGATACAAATAAAATCGAGGTTGAAATTCTTTCCAAAAAAGCCCTGCTTATTGATAGTGGCGGACTTGATGAAAGTGATGAGCTTTTTAAAAATGTCAAAAAAAATACTTTAAAAGTCGCTAAAGAAAGCGATATTATCCTTTATTTAGTCGATGGAAAATTAGCTCCTGATGATGAAGATAGACAATTTTTTTATTCTTTAAAAAAACTAGGGAAACCTATCGCCCTAGTGATTAATAAAGTGGATAATAAAAAAGATGAAGAAAGAGCGTGGGAATTTGCAAATTTTGGAGTAAAAGAGATTTTTAATCTTTCAGTTACGCATAATGTCGGACTTGATGAGCTTTATGTTTGGCTTGAAAAATTTTTAGATGAAAAGTTTTTAATTCCCGATGAAGAAGAAGATTTGGAAGATTTTTTAGAGCATTATGAAGAGGGAAAAGAATTTAAATTTAAAGAAGTGGATCTTAGTCACATTAGAGTGGGTATTGTAGGACGGGTAAATGTAGGAAAATCAAGCCTTTTAAATGCCTTAGTGAAACAAGAAAGAAGTGTGGTAAGTAGCGTTGCTGGAACGACTATCGATCCTGTAAATGAAAGTATTATCCATAAAGATAAAATGATAGAATTTATAGATACAGCAGGCATTAGAAAACGCGGTAAAATTCAAGGACTTGAACGCTTTGCGCTCAACCGAACAGAAAAAATTTTAGAAAAATCTCAAATCGCACTTTTAGTTTTAGATGCCAATGAAGGTTTTAATGAATTAGATGAACGCATAGCCGGACTTGTAGCAAAGCATTATTTAGGTGTTATTATTGTGCTAAATAAATGGGATAAAACAGAATTTGAATTCGATAAAGTGGTAAAAGAATTAAGACTTGATCGCTTTAAATTCCTAGCTTATGCACCTATTGTTAGCGTTTCGGCTTTAAGTGGAAAAAGAGTGCATGTATTGCTTGATAAAATTTTAGAAGTTTTTGAGAATTTCACGCAAAAAATTCCAACTTCAAAACTTAATGATTTAATCGCAAGTGCGACAAAAGCACATCCTTTACCACATGATTATGGAAAATTAGTAAAGATTTATTATGCGGTGCAATACGATTTAGCACCGCCAAAAATCGCTCTTATTATGAATCGTCCTAAGGCTTTGCATTTTAGTTATAAACGCTATTTGCAAAATAAAATCAGAAAAGAATTTAATTTTGAAGGTGTTCCACTAGTGATTGCTTCACGCAAAAAAGGTAGCAAAGAAAATGAAGAATAAAAATATCATTTTCATTGGTTTTATGGGTAGTGGAAAAAGCACTATCGCAAGAGAATTTGCTAGAGAAAATGATCTTGTTTTTTTAGATAGTGATGATTTGATTGAAGCTAAATTTAATCAAAAAATCAGCGAAATTTTTAAAGAAAAAGGAGAAGTTTTTTTTAGAAAAGAAGAGCAAAAAATGGCGGATTTTTTTTGTTCTTGTAAAGGTGCCACAATTGCTAGTGGTGGAGGTTTTGTCAATGTTTTAAATTTTGAAAATATAGGTTTTTGCGTATATTTAAAAGCTTCTTTTTTGTATTTAAAAAATCGTTTAAACGAAGATGAAATTTCTAAAAGACCACTTTTTTATGACGAAAATAAAGCAAAAAAATTATATAATGAAAGGTTAAAAATTTACGAAAATAAAGCAAATTTAGTGCTAGATATAGAAAATAAAAGTATTGATGAGCTTGTAAAAGAATTAAAAAAGGCAATATTATGAGAGTATTAACAGGACTTCAACCCAGCGGAGATTTACATATTGGCAATTATTTTGGCGCTATAAAACAAATGGTTGAAGCACAAAATGAAAGCGAAATGTTTATGTTTATCGCAAATTATCACGCTATGACTTCTTCTCAAGATGGCGAAAAATTAAAACAAAATTCACTAAAAGCCGCTGCAGCTTTTTTAAGTCTTGGTATAGATCCGCAAAAAAGTGTATTTTGGCTTCAAAGCGATATTAAAGAAGTAATGGAGCTTTATTGGATTTTGTCGCAATTTACTCCTATGGGCTTGCTCGAACGCGCACATAGCTATAAAGATAAAATCGCCAAAGGATTAAGTGCATCACATGGGCTTTTTTCTTATCCTGTTTTAATGGCGGCTGATATTTTGCTTTTTGATACTAATGTTGTTCCGGTTGGAAAAGATCAAATTCAACATGTTGAAATCGCACGTGATATTGCTTTAAAAGTCAATAACGAATGGGGTGAAATTTTTACCTTGCCACAAGCTAGAGTAAATGAAGAAGTAGCTGTTGTAGTAGGAACCGATGGGGCTAAAATGAGTAAATCTTATCAAAATACCATTGATATTTTTGCCACAGAAAAAATTTCAAAAAAGCAAATTTCATCTATAGTAACTGATAGCACCGCTTTAGAAGATCCAAAAGAGTGGCAAAATTGCAATGTATTTAAAATTGCAAAATTATTTTTAGATGAAAATGAGCAAAAGGCCTTGCAGGATCGCTATAAAAAAGGTGGTGAAGGTTATGGGCATTTTAAAATGTATTTAAATGAACTTGTGAATGATTATTTTAAGGATGCAAGAGCGAAATACAATGAGCTTTTAGAAAAACCTTCGCACATAAGAGAAATTTTAGATTTTGGTGCAAGTAAGGCTAGAAAAATCGCAAAAGAAAAAATGCAGAAAATTTATGAAAAAATAGGACTTTAAGGAGTAAAAATGCTTGATTTGAAAAATTTACAAAATAATTTTGATGAAGTAGCTAAAAAGCTAAAAAACAAAAAGGTTGATGAAAATATCTTAAAAAAGCTTGCTGAACTTTTTGCAAATTTGAAAAAAGAAAAAACTAGGCTAGAAGAATTTCAAGCTTTTCAAAATAAATTCAGCAAAGAGCTTGCCAGTGCAGAAGATAAGGAAAGTTTGAAAGTAAAATTAAGTGAAAATAAGACTAAGATTAATGAACAAAGTGCGAAAGTGAATGCTTTAGAAAATGAGCTAGAAACTATCGCACACGCTATCCCAAATATCCCTGACGAGTGCGTTCCTATAGGCGAAGATGAAGATGAAAATGTCGAAATTAAAAAGGTTTTAACGCCTCCTAAATTTGATTTTACTCCAAAAGAACATCATGATTTAGGTGAAAGTTTAAATTGGCTTGATTTTGTGCGTGGGGTTAAAATTTCACAAAGTCGTTTTTGTGTGTTAAAAAATGAAGGTGCATTGCTTAGCCGTGCTTTGGTAAATTATATGATCGATTTTAATAGGAGTCGCGGATTTGAATTTGTAAATGTGCCTTTTTTGGTAAATGGTGCGACAATGTTTGGCACTGGACAACTTCCTAAATTTAAAGAGGATATGTATAAAATCGAAGATGAAGATTTGTATCTTATCTCTACTTCTGAAATTCCTGTGACAAATCTTTATAGTGGTGAAATCTTAACAAGCGAAAGCTTACCTATAAAAATGACTTGTTATAGTGCTTGTTTCAGAAAAGAAGCAGGAAGCGCTGGACGCGATACAAGAGGCATTATCCGCCAACATCAATTTGAAAAAGTTGAACTTGTAAGCATTACAAAGCCTGAGCAAAGTGATAGTGTTTTTAATGAAATGGTAGAATGTGCGAGTGATTTACTCAGCTCTTTAGGTTTAGCACACAGACATTTGGTGCTTTGCACCGGAGATTTAGGTTTTAGTGCAGCAAAAACAATCGATCTTGAAGTGTGGATACCATCACAAGATAAATATCGCGAGATTAGTTCTGTTTCAAATTGTCGTGATTTTCAGGCAAGACGTGCAAAAATTCGCTATAAAAATGATCAAGGAAGAAATGAATTTGTGCATACTTTAAATGGCTCTTCTTTGGCGGTTGGTAGGACTTTAGTAGCGATTATGGAAAATTATCAAGACAAAGAAGGTAAGATTATTATCCCTGATGCTTTGAAAAAATATTTTTAAAGAGTGTAAATGGCTGATAAAGAAGATGTGGTATTAGAAAAATCTGATGATTTAGGTACTCAAGAAAGACTTGATGAAAGTTTGGGGGAGTTTAAAGGACAAGAGGGTCAAGCTCCTGAAGATGAAGAATTAACATCTTTGCCTGAAGAATTACCTAAAGAAAGTAGTGGTAGCGGTTTTAATTTTACAAGAGAAAGTGCTCCAGAAGATACTTCTACTTTTGAAGAAGTTGAAGATAATGAACCTACACCTTGGTATAAAGATCGTAAATTTATGTCTTTGGTGGGTTTATCTTTAGGTATTATTTGTGTGCTGGTTTTTACTCTTTTTTATCTTACTTTTAGCGAAGGAAATATTAAGCCTGATATTATTGCTTCAAAACCAGAAGAAAAGCCTGTAGTTGTGCCAGATGAATCTTATAATTATAACGATATGACCAAGATAGATGGTATGATACAAAAAGCTAATGCGCTTTATCTTAGGGGTGAAATTGAACAAGCTTTAAAAGTATATGAGCAGGTCGCAGTTTATAATGAATCTTTGTCTAATTATAATTTAGGCGTTTCTCAGATGAATGAAGGGAAATTTGATCAAGCACTTGAAAGTTTTAAAAAATCAATATCCAAGGGCGAAAACCAAAGTGTTTCCGCTATTAATGCAGCTGTATGTGCTTTAAAACTTAATGACAAGGAAAAATTTAAATATTACATCGATTTGGCACAAGTGTATCTTCCAAAAGAAGGAAAATCTAAATTATATGATTATTATTTGGCTTTAATCAATTATTATAAAGGATATTATCCAGAAGCTTTGCAAATGTTGCAAAAAATAGATATTGAACCTTATGCAGATACAGCTAAATATTTATCAGCAAAGATTTATGCAAAAATGGATTTTGATGCAAAGGCTATTCAGCAATTAAATACTCAAGGAAATTTTGAATCCAGTCTTTCTTTAGGGCTTTTATATGCAAGAATGGGGGAATACGAAAAGGCCAAAAGTGCTTTAAATACAGCGATGAAAATTGAACGAGATTTTAATCAAAGTTTGGCCGCTTTGACTTTGATTGATATTAAAATAGGTGATTATCAAAATATGCTATCACGTTTGCAAAATATTTATAAAAATAATGATGATAGCAAATATAAAATTTTAGATAAATATAAGATCAAAGTCCGTTTAAATAAAGATTTATTTGATATTAATATAGCCCAAAATAATTTTTCCAAAGATATATTAAAAAAGCCAAAAAATCAATTTGATTTGCTTTTTTATTTTGCGCCTTATCAGGTTTTTGATTCTAAGCAAGCATCGCTTTATATTAAAAAGGCTAATATTACCGATTTTGTTGATGATAGTGCCGATGCTGATAATTATTTGACAACTAGCAAAGCTTTGTCTTCAACAAATGTTAGAATAGCTAATATTATTAATGATGCTTTAAATCAAAAATTAAGACTTGCTAACAATGAATTTCAAAAATTATTAAATGACTATCCAGAACATAGTATTTTACAATATAATTTAGCTTTAACTTATGCTCAAATGCAAAATTATGAACTTGCTTATAAGCACTTTTCCAGTTCTTATCATTTAAATCCAAAAAATTATTTAGCGGGTGCTTTTGCTATGTTTTGTGGAAAGCTAAGTGATAATGATACGACAAAGCTTTATAATGAAATTCTTGACAATATTGCTGCGGATCCTAATTTTAAAGCTAATATGCAAAAAAGTATGTTGTTTCTAGCTAATGCTGATTATGTTTCAATGTTGCCTTATTTAGATGAAAGCAAAAAAGATACCCCTTTAAGTCTGATGTTTGAGGCTATTATTGCAAAGAATAATAATCTTAATAATCAAGTTGATGTTAAAATTGCTAAATTAAGATCTGAATTACCACAAGATGTTGTTGCTAATATTTTGTATTTTAATTCTTTAAATTCAAATCTTAATATTAAAGAATATGCACAAAATGCACAGATACATTTTAAAAATTTAAAGATTGATTATCGTAGTGTTTTTGGTGGTGCTAATATTGCTAGAGAATTTTATGTGAATTTGATGCATATTGCTGGACTTTTAAATTTAGAAAGACAGAAATTTAAAGATTTGATTAACATGTCTAAAGATAAAGATGAAAGTGTTATTCAAACATTGGCATATTTGGATATTTTTGCACAACAATATGAAGAATCTTACGCACTTTATAATGTTTTAATTGATGATTACGGTGCTAAAGATACGAAAACTTTATTTTTAGCTGCAGTTTCTGCCATAGGTGCAAACAATCCAAATTCTGCTATTGCATTATTGCAGCTTGCAAAACTTACAGACAAAAATAATAAAGAGAGCAAGGCTGCTTTAGGTTTGCTTTATCAAGAGATTAAAAATTATGAAGCTGCAATATCTCAATATAAAACTTTACCAAATAATTTTAAAAGCGAATTTTTTACTTTTGATATTAAATATTAAGATGCTTGGAACTTCCAAACATCTTAATTGCTATGCTTGAAGATCTAAGGTTTTTCCACCAAGCTCATCAATGCGATCACTTACTTTTTTAATGGCCGCATCAATTGTATCTTGACTGATTTGAGGAAGCTTTCCGCCCCACATTTTTTCTGCTTGCTCAAATCCTCTTTTGATCCCATCAAGTCCTTCTTTAAGTTTTTCAACATCGTTTCCAGCACCATTGATTACAAAATCGGCAATGCGGTTTGCTGTGTTTTCAATGCCAAAAAAACCATTTTCGCTTACAAGCTGGTTGAGTTCATCAGCATTCATTGAAAGTGGATTTTTGCCATTGTAACCTAAAGATGAAAAATCAATACTTGAAAGTAAAGATTTTACTGCATTTAAATTGGCACCTTCTAAAAGACTATCAATTCCAGCTTGGGCATTGCTTACACCAAAAACAGAACTCATTGTTTGTTGTTGAAATTGCACCATATAAAGCTGTGTAATCCCTTTGCCACCAAGTGCATTTAATTTTTCAAGAGTATTTTTATCAATATTCTTGCTTGAATTTGCACTTTGGACATTTGCGTCTTTTGTGTTTTCCTTAGCATTGTTATCTGCCTTCTTATTGCTAACTTGTGTTTGTGCCATGCTAGCGATATTTGAATAGGTATTCACTTGCATTTTTGCTCCTTTATAGTGAGGCTAGAATTATATCGGTTTTTTAATAAAAAAATTTAGTTTTATTAAAAACTATATTACTTATTGATTTTATTTTAAATAATAAGCAATTTGTTCTTTATCCAAAATGCGTATAAGATTACTTGTGCCTTCAATGCCTGTTGGAAAGCCTGCAGTAAGTAAATAGCATTTATTTTGATCCATAAAGCCTTTTTCAACGCTTGATTTTACAGAATCTTTTAACAAATCTGTGAGTTCATTATTTTTATTAATCAAAATAGCTGGATTAACCCCCCAAACTATACTTAAAGAATTAAGAGTTTTTTCAGAATGAGCCACAGCAATGATTTCCATATTAGGGCGGTATCTAGCAATTTTGATAGCAGACTTTCCGCTACTGGTTAGAGAAAAAATAGCATCAGCATTTAAGTCCGTGGCTAGATGTGCCGAAGAACACATTATTTTATCAGTATTATCAAGGTTTTCAAATTCATTAAATTTATTATATGGATAGCGTTTTTCAGTTTCTATAATGGTTTGGCACATAATATCAACTGCATTAGCTGGATCAATTCCAACAGCGCTTTCCTCACTTAACATCACAGCATCAGTTCCATCTAAAACAGCATTGGCAACATCTGAAATTTCAGCTCTGGTAGCTGTTTTACTTTTGGCTAGAGAAAATAACATTTGAGTAGCTGTGATAACAGGCTTTGATGCATTATTTGCTTTATGAATAATTTCTTTTTGTATATTTGGCACACGATAATAAGGCACTTCTATGCCAAGATCACCACGAGCTACCATTATTCCATCACTTGAGGCTATAATCTCATCAATATTTTCTACGGCATCAAATTTTTCTATTTTTGCGAAAATAGCTATTTTTGCATTATTTTGGGCTAAAATTTCACGCACTTCATCAATATCATGAGCATTTTGAACGAAAGAAATAGCTAAAAAATCTACTTCATTTTCTATCCCCCATAATAAATCATTTTTATCTTTTTGAGTGATAACATCAATGTTAATTTTGGTATTTGGAAAATTAATACCTTTATTTGAGTTTAAAAATCCATCATTTTCTATAATGGTTTCAATTTTTGTGGGTTCTATAGCACTTACTTTTGCTCTAATGGAGCCATCATACAGATAAATATATTCATCAAGTTTGAGCATATTTAAAACTTCACTTTGATTAATGCTAAGCTTGTAATGGTTTGTAGCGATCTGCTCCCCTATAATTTCTTTGCGGTAAAAATCAAGCTTATCGCCTTTTTTAAGCTCAAAAGGAGTTTTTAATTCTCCCGTGCGGATTTTAGGACCGCTTATATCTTGTAAAATTCCTACTCGCGTGTTAAGTTCTTTTGCAACTTTTCGTATGGTAATAAGATTTTTTTTATGATAATCATGTGTGCCATGAGAAAAATTAAGTCTAAAAACATTAACGCCATTAATAATCATTTGTCGTAAAACATTTTCTGTTTCGCTTGATGGTCCAACTGTGGCTACAATTTTTGTTTTTTTTAACACAAATCACTCCTTTTGTTACAATATTAATTAAATTTTATAGTAGTTCTGAAGCAAATTTATCTTCATTAAAATTTGCTCCTAGGTAATTGCATACAAGTTTTGCGTCTCTTTCTGCATTGCCTAAGCAACTTGTAGCACCAGGACTTGGAGTCATATTAAAAATAATACCAGGAATTTCTGTGATACTTGCTTCTCCTAGCATCAGCTGTCCTTTGGTCTTATCAATTACTTGAGGACGCACTCCGCCAAAGCCTTTTGCATAATAAATATCACTTGTTTTTAAACTAGGAACAATTTTTTTAGCATCTTTGACGAATAAGCTTTTATTGATAAAAGGTAATTCAAAAAGATAATTGTAAAGTATATAATTTCTTATTGTTGCATCTTTAAACATACCTAGCGTAACTTTTAAAACAGTGCCATCAAGCTTTAAAGCTTCAAAAAATTCAGGAACAGATTTTAGGCCATGATAGCGTTCAAGTTTAGGAATTACAAGAGCAGTAGGTCCAAAACGCGTATTCATATTGGCAAGCAAGTCAGGATCTCCATGTAGTGCAGCAAAAGGTAATTTAGGATTTTGCACCATATAAACTTTACCATTAAGTAGTTTTTGTTTGGTCAGATAGAAACTTCCTGCTACAGGCCAACATGATTTATCTAGCCCTAAATTCATTTTGTGTGCCAAATATAAAGAATGTGCTCCAGCATTTACAACAACAGATTTTGCTCTATATTCTTGATGGGTATTGGTTTTTAAGATAAAAATATCATCTTTTTTTTCTATATTAACAATTTCTTGATTAAAAGCCACAAAAGTGTTTTTATCTTGTTTTTGTCCTTGTTCGATTAGACTTGCACTCATTTTACCAAAATCAACTGTTGTGAAGACTTCTCCTGCTTCGACTCCCATAGCGCAAATATTTTCAGGTCTATCACTAATTCCATTTTCACCTAAAGCAACTTTTGGTTCTATTTGTTTAATTTTTTCCTTATCGAAAAATTTCATATAAGGATAAAGCTCTCCAAATTCTTCATGGCGTTTTTTCATATAGTCGCATTCTGTATCTCCAACAGCCAGAGCCATTTTTTGATGTGAAAACATAAAATGATTTTGAGCTTTTTGTAAAAGCCCATATTTTACTATCATATCAGCAGTTCTTTTAACTTTTTTAGCTTTTTCTAAAGTATAGTTTGTTTCTATATCTCCACAATGTATGGTTTGAGAATTACTTGTTCCTTTTGAATTCAAAGTCGCAGGAGCATTATATTTTTCCATCAAGGCAATTTTTTTGATGTCTGTATATCTTGCAATTTCATAAAATAAAGCCGCTCCTGAAACTCCGGCTCCGATGATAAATACATCGAATTCTTGTTGAGTCATTATTTTTCCTTTTGTATATTTTAAAAAAATTAATTTTCTAAATAAAAGTTTAATCCAATTTGTTTTATAAAAAGTTAAAATCTATTAAAGAATATATTAAATGAGAATTTTTGTAACATTTTAAAGAAGTAGATTAGGGTTTTCTTGTATAACTTTTTTCATACCTCTAAAAATAAGAAGTTTATCATAAATAGCATGATCAAAATAATTTGCCAAAAATTGCCCATCGCCACCTGTAAAATAAAGTTTTTTATTTTGTGCAGCGTCTTTTATAAGCAAATAAATACTTTTAAAAACTCCATAGCTTAAAGCATCACTTGTTTTTTGCGGAAAAGCATCTAAACTTATTTGTGTATTAAATTCATGTTGTAAGGTAGGGGAAATATGAGCATAAATTTTTCTAAAATTAGCAATTCCTGGTAAAATAAAGCCCCCAAGATGAATGGAATTTGAAACTATATCGACTGTTATAGCACTTCCAGCATCAACCACGACTCCATCTTCTATCGTATAACAAGCACCAATACGATCAATGCCTAAACCTTGATAAATTGTATCAAATGCAAAATAGGGTTCAAGATTGATAAAATTCTTTTGATTTTTTAAATGGCTTTTTAGACGCTCATTGACATTGATATAAAAAATTTTTTGCTCACTTTTAAATTCTAAAAATTGCTCAATATTAAGAGTAAAATATTTAGTATCATCTAAAAAATTAGCATTAGAATTTCCAATATCACAAAGCAACATGAACTCTAAATCCTTTTTTTTCAAGATGATTTTTTGCTTTAGAGCAAAGCTGACTTTTGGTGAAGAAATGCTTATGTTTTAAATTAAAATGTTGGGCCAAATTTTCTAAAAATAAAGCATCTTTATTTAAAAATCTTGTTTTTCCGATATAAACAAAAAGTAAATTTGTTTCATTTATGGCACAATAATAAGACTTCTTTTTTGTTAAATTTTCTAAACTAAAGGGCTTTAAATCAAGATTTAATGCTTTAATTGCTTCAAATAAATTATTCATTGCAAATCTAACAATTGATTTCCAAAATAAAATTTATCATTTCCCATAAATGATATTTTATCTACGGCATTTGAGAATTGAAATATTTGTATATTGTTAAAGTCTAAATCGCTTTTTATTAAATAGCCTGTTTTTTCGAAAATAAAGAGATGATTATTATTAATTCCGACTTTGGTGAAAATAGCAAAGTCAAATTTTTTCTCAGTGATTTTTCTTAAATTATAGTCAGTTTTAATAACATTACCGTCTTTTTCAAGTATGAAAATAGCATTATCATTAAGTGCAATATCTTTAATATCAGCATCTAAATAGAGAGTTCTTGCTGGACTTACTACTATAATCTTTTTTGCAGTAGCAGCTATCATTTTATCTCCATTAACACTTAAATGGATTACATTATTGAAAAAATTTTCTGCTGAAATAACAACATCTTTGACAATTTCAAAAGTGTTTCTAGATAAAACCATAATTTTTCCATCTAAGGTTGGATAAATAATAATATTATCTAAAAATATAGGACTTGCAACACGACTATCTTGTGCTGGTGCTGGAGTCAGTGTTTGGCTAAATTTGATTCCTAAGGATCGATTAGCTAAAACAATACTATTATTAGCCAAAACAAGAGCCAAATCATCGCCATTTAATGCCAATGAAAGTACCGCAGCATCAAATTTATAAGAATAAATTTCATTATGAGAATTATCATAAATTTTTAAATTTCCATTATTATCTGCTTCAATAAATTCATCATCTTGATAACTTAAAAGAATATAATTTTTATCAAGTTTAAAATTATTAATAATAGATCCATTTTTTAAAATAGCTTCATTGTTGTTAAGCTTAGCAGACATTAAATTCCAGTCCACAATGCTAGCTTTAAGACTGCCATTAGAATTTAATTCTCCATCTATATGTTTTGGTTCAAAATATTGTCTTTTAGTGCCACACGCACTAAGAAATAATAAGCAAAATAAAGTTAGAAATAATTGTTTCATTGTGAAATACCTTGATAATGTTTAAGATTTTTTGCAATTTGATTTAAGCTAGAATTTTCTTTGATTTGAGAGAGTAAAATATCAGCTTCTTCAATTTTATTTTCTTTTAAAAGTCTATAAGCTTGTAAAATTTTGTCATAATTTTTTAAAAAGATTGATTTTTCATGCAAGGAGACTAAAATAATATTTCTTAACAAGGGATTGATATTTAGATCTTTACTTAGATTTTGTAATTCTTGTTTAAATTCGTTATTGTCTGTATTATTTGAAAATTCTTTCATAAGAAATATAGTATAAAGATTAATATTTTTATCTTTTAATTTATTTAGAAGTTCTTTATTATTTGGATTATGCAATAGGTTAGTATAAATTTCATTACTTTCTTTTATATTATTTTCATTGATTTCATTATTAATGAAACTTATAGCAAACCATAGAATTAAAATTGTTATTAGTGCAAATATATAGAATTTATATTTTCGTATAAATCTTTCACCTTTAATGAAATTTTCTATGAATTGTTCTTCGGTATTTAGTTCTGTTTTTACGGCTTTTAAATTATCTTTTAGTCCCAAGTTTTATCCTTAAAAATTTAATTTAAAAAAAGTATTGTATCATATAAATTACAAAATATTCTAAACAATTTAAAGCTTTTTATGATATAATTTTGAAATTTAACTTTTTTAATAAGGTTTAAGAATGCAAATAGATGAAAAATTGCTTAGCAAACTTGAAAAATTAAGTGCTTTGCAGATTAAAGAAGAAAAAAGAAATGAAGTGATACAAGAACTTAGTGAAATTGTAAATTTTGTTGATAAATTAAATGAACTCGATTTAAGTTCTTCTGAGATTGCAATTAGTACAATCAAAGGTGGCACACCTTTTAGAAGTGATGACGCTAATAGCAGTGATGTAATAAATGGAGTGTTAAGTCATGCTCCAAAAAGTAACGATCATTTTTTCATTGTGCCTAAAATTATTGAGTGATTAACTTAATATTTAGGACAAACTTGTAGAATTATTATTTCAAGTAGTTTTAATTTTTAGATTTTGAAAATGGATTAAAGTATGAGTTTTTACTGGTTTGATGCTTTTGTTTTGGGTTTTACTTTACTTTTGGGACTTAAGGGTATTATTAATGGTTTGATTAAAGAAATTTTTGGACTTTTGGGTATTATTGGTGGAGTTTTTATTGCATCAAAATATGCGCCACAAGCCGCTGAGTTTATTCAAAATACTTTTTATAAAATAGAAAATCAAAGTTTAGCAGGTTTTGCAGGTTTTTTGGCTCTTTTGATTATTTTTTGGATAGTTTGTTTATTATTGGGAAATTTTCTTTCCAAATTAGTAAAACTTAGTGGTTTGGGATTTTTAGATCGCATAGGTGGTTTTGTTTTTGGTGGTGCAAAGATCTTTTTAATTTTTGCCATTCTGGTTTTTTGTGTGGCAAGAATCGATTTCTTAAATAGTAAATTAGATGATTTTGCTAAAGATAGCTATACTCTTGGTTTGCTTAAAAATACGGGGTCGTATATTATGAATCAGCCTTTAGCAGAAAATGGTTTTGAAAAAGTGAATCAAAATTTACAAAATATCACTAGTGATTTAAATAATACTCAAGGAAAATAATATGCTTATAGAAAATATTGAATATGATGTCTTGTTAGAGAGATTTAAAAAAATTCTAAGGCAGGGCGGTTTAAAATACACCAAACAAAGAGAGATTTTACTTAAAACTTTATATCACAGTGATGCGCATTATACTCCTGAAAGCTTGTATATGGAAATCAAGCAAGCAGAACCTGAACTAAACATTGGTATCGCGACTGTTTATAGAACTTTAAATTTACTAGAAGAAGCGGAAATGGTTACTTCTATATCTTTTGGTTCAGCGGGAAAAAAATATGAACTTGCCAATAAACCACACCATGATCATATGATTTGCAAAAATTGTGGCAAAATTATCGAATTTGAAAATCCTATTATTGAAAGACAACAAGCTTTGATTGCTAAAGAGCATGGTTTTAAACTTACTGGACATTTAATGCAACTTTATGGTGTATGTAGTGATTGTAATCAAAAATCAAAGGTAAAAATTTAATGTTTGATAATATTTTAGAACAGCAAAGAATTCAAAAAGCTAGTGAGTTAAAAGATGCGGGAGTTAATCCTTATCCGCATTTTTTAACCAAAGAGCTTTCTTTAATAAATTTTAAAAATCAGTTTGCTTATGTGATGGATAATGAAAACAAACGTGATGAAAATATTTCTAAAATTGTTGCGGGCCGTTTAAAACTTCTTAGAATTGCAGGAAAATCTATATTTGCAAATATTGAAGATGAAAGTGAAAATTTGCAAATTTATTTTAGCAAAGATTCTTTAGGTGAAGAAAAATTTAACTTAATTAAGAAGAATCTTGAAGTGGGTGATATTATTCTTGCTAAAGGTTTTCCTTTTGTTACAAAAACTGGGGAATTTAGTCTTCATGCTAGCGAGATTAAACTTGCAACAAAAGCTATCGTCCCTTTACCTGAAAAATATCATGGACTTACAGACATCGAACAAAGATATCGCAAACGCTATGTTGATATGATAATGAATGCTGAAGTTAGAAAAGATTTTTTAATTAGGTCTAAAGTAGTAAGTTTAATCCGTCATTTTTTTGAGAATAAAGGGTTTTTGGAAGTTGAAACACCTATGATGCATCCTATTGCTGGTGGGGCAAATGCTAAACCTTTTGTAACTTTTCATAATTCTTTAGGAGTTGAAAGATTTTTGAGAATTGCACCAGAACTTTATTTAAAACGACTTGTTGTGGGTGGTTTTGAAGCGGTTTTTGAGATCAATCGTTGTTTTAGAAATGAAGGTATGGATCTTACTCATAATCCAGAATTTACAACCATTGAGTTTTATTGGGCTTATCATAATTATAAAGACTTAATGGATCTTACTGAAGAGCTTTTTGCTTTACTTTTAGAAAAGTTAAATTTGGGAAAAATTATAGAATTTGATGGACAAAAAATTGATTTTTCAAAGGCATTTGAAAGAATCAGTTATAAAGACGCACTTAAAAAATATGGTGGTCTGAGTGATGAAGTCATTGAAAATAAAGATAAAATTTTAGCTAAATTAAAAGAGGATAATTTTGAGGCAAATGAAAAACTTGATTTAGGGCATTTACAAGCAGAACTTTTTGATAATTATGTAGAGAGTAAATTAATCAATCCTACTTTTATTACAGATTTTCCAATTTCCATTAGTCCGCTTTCGCGTCGTAGTGATGAAAACCCAGAAATAGCGGAAAGATTTGAGCTTTTTATTTGCGGAAGAGAATTGGCAAATGGCTTTAATGAGCTAAATGATCCTTTAGATCAATATGAAAGGTTTCTAAAACAAATTGAAGCTAAAAATGCAGGAGATGAAGAGGCTTGTGAAATGGATGAAGACTTTGTCAATGCTTTAGGATATGGAATGCCTCCAACAGCAGGACAGGGTATAGGAATTGATAGACTTGTAATGCTTTTAACTAATAAAAAATCTATCCGTGATGTAATTTTATTTCCAGCAATGAGACCTCTAAAATCAGAATTAAAGGAGAAGGAATGAGTTTAGAACAATTTGATAAAGAAATTTTTGATCTGACTACTCAAGAATTAAAGCGTCAGTGTGATGGACTTGAGATGATAGCAAGTGAGAATTTTACTTTGCCTGAAGTTATGGAAGTAATGGGAAGTATATTGACAAATAAATATGCAGAGGGCTATCCAGGCAAGAGATATTATGGGGGTTGTGAATTTGTAGATGAAATAGAAACTTTAGCTATTGAAAGGTGTAAAAAGCTTTTTAATTGCAACTTTGCCAATGTGCAACCTAATTCTGGTTCTCAAGCAAATCAAGGGGTTTATGCTGCACTCTTAAATCCAGGAGATAAAATTTTAGGTATGGATCTAAGTCATGGCGGACATTTAACTCATGGTGCAAAAGTAAGTTCATCGGGAAAAATGTATGAAAGTTTTTTTTATGGTGTGGAGCTTGACGGACGCATTGATTATGAAAAAGTAAGAGAAATTGCTCATATTGTTAAGCCCAAACTCATAGTGTGTGGTGCTAGTGCCTATGCTAGAATTATTGATTTTGCTAAATTCAGAGAAATTGCTGATGAAGTGGGAGCTTATCTTTTTGCCGATGTTGCACATATTGCAGGGCTTATTGTAGCGGGTGAGCATCCAAGTCCTTTTCCGCATGCTCATGTTGTAAGTTCTACGACCCATAAAACTTTGCGTGGTCCAAGAGGTGGGGTTATTATGAGTAATGATGAAGAGTTGGCTAAAAAAATTAATTCTGCTATTTTTCCAGGAATTCAAGGCGGTCCTTTGATGCATGTTATTGCTGCTAAGGCTGTGGGTTTTAAATATAATTTAAGCGATGAGTGGAAAATTTATGCCAAGCAAGTAAGATCTAATGCGCAGGTTTTAGCTAAAGTTTTAATGGATAGAAAATACAAGCTTGTAAGTGATGGAACAGATAATCATCTCGTGTTGATGAGTTTTTTAGATCGTGATTTTAGTGGGAAAGATGCTGATTTAGCTTTAGGGAATGCAGGTATTACTGCTAATAAAAACACGGTTCCTGGAGAAAACCGAAGTCCTTTTATTACAAGCGGTTTAAGACTCGGCACCCCAGCACTTACCGCTAGAGGTTTTAAGGAAAATGAGATTCAAATTGTTGCAAACTATATAGCGGATATTTTAGATGATATTGCTAATACAAATTTGCAAAAAGATATCAAAGAAAAACTAAAAACTCTTGCGAGTAATTTTATCATTTATGAAAAGGCTATGTTTTGATTTCACCTATGGATATGTCACTGATTAAAATAATTGGCGATCATTATTATATAAGGCGCGACAAGATTGTTAATAAAGTTACACATCGAGGTCGCTTATTTTTTGATAAATTTGAAAGAGTAGAAGCTCCTTTAAATTTAAATATTATGAGAGAGCATGCAGCAAAAAAAATTGTTGTTGCTCATGATTTAATTACAAAAGATAATAAAGTTGAAAATATTGTTTTTGATTATAATGGTTTTAATGCTGAGAGATTTTACCATCGCGCCCAACTTATTTTGCGTGAAGAAGGTTTTATAAATTTCACAGCTTATAAGAGTAAAACTCCAGGACATTTGCATCTTTATATTCATAAAGGACATACAGCGTTAAACGAAGGTTATTCTTTAGCGTCTAAACTTTCAATGATGTTTGCAAGTAAAATGCCTATTGAATGGAAAGTTTTTCCTAGTATGGATGTTCCTAGAGAATTCAATGTTTTAATTTTGCCTTATGAGGTTTATCAAAAAGAACGCGGTAGTTCTTGGTCTAAACATATGTAAAAAAGAAAGGAAAAGAATGGAAAATAATAAAAATGAATTTGATGATATCATTTTAGAAAAAAGCAATAAAAGTGAAAAAATGAAAAAAATTCTTTTGCGTGTTATTGCTTTGGTTATTTTATTTTTGGCAATAATGATAGTGATGAAATTGATTAATAGTAGTGGCGATGAAAATATTCAAAATCAAAGTGTTTTGCCAAGTGAGCCTTTGAGTACAACTGAGCAGAATAATGCAGACAATTCTTTTGAAAATATGCCTATTACTGATAGCACTTCGGCTGAAGATCAATTTGAAGCTTTAAGAAAACAAATTCAAGGAGATCAAAATGATAGTCCTATTACTCCGACTCCAAACGCAAATGATAATGCAAATTTTGTAGCACCAGATCAAGAAGTTCCAGCTGAACCAAATATGACAAATACAACAAATTTGGAAAAAGCAACAACAAATCCTGATACTGCACTAACACCTAAACAAGAAGTAAAACAAGAAAAACCAAAAGAAGAACCTAAAAAACAAGCTCCAAAACAAGAAAAAGAGCCTGTAAAACAAACACCAAAAAAAGAACAAAATGCAAATGATTTATTTAAAAATGTAGATGCTAAACCTATTCATCCAAGTGGCTTAGCTTCTGGAATTTATGTGCAAATTTTTTCAGTAAGTAATTTAGATCAAAAATCAAAAGAATTAGCAGCAGTTAAGCAAAAAGGTTATGATTATAAACTTTATAAAACAAGTGTAAATGGAAAAGAGATAACTAAGGTTTTAATCGGACCTTTTGAAAAAGCCAATATTGCAGCAGAACTTGCAAAAATTCGTAAAGAAGTAGCTAAAGATGCCTTTTCTTTCACTTTAAAATGAAATTTTTAGCTGTAATAGGCGACCCTATTTCACATTCTAAATCGCCTAGAATTCATAATAATGCCATACAAGCTCTTAAGCTTGATGGTATTTATACTCGCTACCACTTACAAGATTTTAATCAATTAAAAGAAGATTTTTTAAAACTCGGATTAAATGGTGCAAACATCACTTTACCTTTTAAGGAAAAAGCTCTAGAAATTGCTGATATTAAAGATGAATTTGCGAAAAATATCGGTTCTGCAAATACTTTATGCTTAAAGGATAATAAAATTTATGCTTATAATACTGATGCTTTAGGTTTTTTAGAGGTAATTAAAGAGTTTAAAAATATTAAAAAAGCCTTGATTTTGGGAGCAGGTGGGACTGCGCTTGCTTTAGCTTTTTCTTTAAAGCAAAAAGGTATTAAAGTGTGTGTGGCAAATCGTAGCGAAAAGAGATTTAAAGAATTTAGTTCTTATGAAACAAGTCTTTATGAGAATTTGAGCAATTTTGATTTTGATTTTGTTGTAAATTCTACTTCAGCAGGGCTTAAAGATGATGATTTACCTTGTGATGCAATACTTTTAAATAAAATTTTAAATAATGCAAAATTTGCTTTTGAAGTTATTTATGGTAAAGAAACTCCTTTTTTAAAATTATGTAAAAAACATAATCTTAAAATAAAAGATGGGTTTGAAATGCTCTTATGGCAAGGAGTTTTTGCCTTCGAGCTTTTTTTTGATATAAAAGATCAAAGAGAAGAAATTAAAAAGGCCATGCAAGAAGCTTTAAATTTAATTTAATTTTTATAAATTATAAGTGTTTTGTATGTTTTTTTGTAAATTTTGTTTGTAAATATTTTTATTAAAAGCCCTAGTTTTTGTGCTAAATTCTTTAAAATATTTATCAAAATTTTCTAGTGTTAAAATGTTGGTTTGCTCATTTATTGCATGATTTATTAAAGAATTTAAAAGACTAATATAATGTCTTTTATCACCAGAATAATTATTGAGATTATAGGTAAAATCGCAATTATTAAAAGCATAAAATTTGACATTTGAATATTTGGAGAAAATTGTTAAATAATGTTTTAGAAACTCTCTTTCTTCGTATAGATTTTTTTGATTGTACATTAATACAGAATAGGGCGGTAAAATTATATGAAAAGTTGTATGAGGATTTTCTTTGATATATTTTAAAAGATATTGTTCTAAGAAATCATCATCTTTTGTAAAGTCTGATTTGGTTTGAAAATCTTTACCTTGTTTAAAATCTTCTTCTTTAAATTTATAATCACCTTTTGTTGCTTTGCTTATTTTAACAGGCCCGTAAAAATCATGTATTCTACCAATGCATTTTTCTTTTTTAGACAAAGTGATAAAACATTGATAAGGCACAAAACTATTCATATATATTCCAAATTTATCAAAAAGACTTATATGTTCTTTATACATTATTCTAAAATTGTTTTTATAGTGTGCAAGTCCAAAACCATCAAAAGTAAGCGCCACATTTTTTATATTGTTTTTATGTTTAAAAAGGTATTCTAGCATTACAGCTTTTTCATTATATTTTGAATCTGAAATAGAAACATTGACATATTTTCCATTTTTTAGTTCTCTAGCATCACTTAATTCAAACATAGAAGTTCCAATCATTACGCTATCAAAGTCATATGTATCAAAAACTTTTCTAGCAAAAAAACGATTATCATATATATAATGTTTAGGATATTTTTCACTAAATAGTTGAGCTGGATCGTAAAAATAAAATACGCTAGCAGTGTATAAAAGCATTATAATTAAAGAAGTGAAACATAAAATAATTTTTTTTAAATACATATTTTTCCTTAAAAATTCCAATAAATAAAACAACATAAGGGGTTGAATTTATCAACATAAAGCTAATAGCTAAACAAATCCCAGAAAAGACAAAAGCATAGTTTTTGTGGATTAATTTATTATATAATATTTTGTGATGATTTGAATAGTAAAACAAATAAAATTCCTAATAATACCGCATTAAGAATATTGCTTTGAAGTTTTAAAAAATGTCCTCCCCATTCTCCTGAAGCTACAAAATCAAAGCGTTCTACTATGTATTCAGTAAAAGCATTATTAGCACCAATGATAATTTTAGAGTCTATTAAAAGCATTGATTTTATGATACTTATTGCATCTTTGAAATTTTCCGCTTTAAAAAATATCCAAGTGAAATTTAAAAAATTAAAAGTTAAAATCCAAGCAAAAACAATGTAAATTTTACTTTTTAAGCGTTTTTGAAAAAAGTTATATTTGTTAAATAATTGATTATAAGCTTTATGGATGCAAATGGCTACTCCATGCAGCAATCCCCAAATCATAAATCCCCATCCGGCTCCATGCCAAATTCCGCTGATGAAAAATACTAAAAGAAGATTAAAATAAGTGATAATTACACTTTTTCTATTTCCACTCAAAGGGATATAGAGATATTGTTTTAAAAATTGCCCTAAAGTCATATGCCATCGTTGCCAAAATTCACTTATACTTAAGCTTTTATAAGGTGAATTGAAATTATAAGGTAAGCGTATGTTAAAAAGCAAAGCCAAGCCTACCGCCATATCGCAATAGCCGCTAAAATCAAAATAAAGTTGCAGGCTATATCTGTAAGTAGTTACCCAGCTTTCTAGTAAATTTAGAGTAGCACCATTATGAACGAAATTATAAGTATTATCTATACTAGAACTTAAATAATCAGCAAAAGCCACTTTTTTAAAAGTCCTATACTGAAAAATAATAAGCTAAGAGCTATATTTTTATATCTTAAAATAAAATTTATTTTTTTAGAAAATTGAGGCATCATTTGCCTATAATAATGGACTATAGAATCCGCAAGTTGAGGGAAAAAGATACAAAAAGAGCAAAGTTGATAAAAGCTATGATTTTATTATTGTTGTAATCCCTCTTTTTTTCAGTTATTAATATTTTTTTAATATCTTTTTGATAAAGATAGCAGTCACTTAAAAATGCAATTTGTTGAAAAGTGATAAACGAAATTCCTAATGGTAGAATGATAGCAGGATTAAAAATATGAGTATCAAATGCGAGATTAATATTTTCTATAATAAAAAATTTATATTTAAAATATATTAATATTCCAATATTTAAAGT
>NZ_NFNY01000112.1 GCF_002179165.1 Campylobacter jejuni | reverse complement strand
AAGCCAAAAAGGCTTTAAGCCTTTAAAGCTTAAAACCTTTTCTTTTTAACATCTTCTAGTATGTTATTAGCTATATCGCTTACTGTATTAGAAATAATAGCTGATTCATTAGCAATTTCTACATTGTCCTTAGTGGTTTGATCAATTTGAGCTACACTTTCATTAATTTGTGTGATACCTGTAGTTTGCTCTTTAATAGATTCTGCCATATCATTAATAGATTGAACAAGTAAATTAGTATTTGCTTCTATTTCAGATAAAGACTTTTGAGTTCTTTCTGCTAGTTTTCTAACTTCATCAGCCACAACAGCAAATCCGCGTCCATGTTCTCCAGCCCTTGCAGCTTCAATAGCAGCATTTAATGCAAGCAGGTTAATCTGATCTGCAATATCCCCAATAATACCTGTAACATTTTTAATCTCTTCAGATTGAGTGATAACATCACTTGTTTTTACAGAAACATTTTGCATAGAAGAAGTGATCTCTTCTAAAGCAGCAGCAGTTTCTTCTAAGGAAGCGGCTTGAGAATTTGAAGATGAAGTAAGGTTTTGAACAGCACTTTGTAACTTGCCACTTTCATTAGCTAAGTGATTAGCAAATTCAGAGCTTTGTTTTAACATCTTAACGATTTCATCTCCTAAAGCATTAGTAGTGATTTCAACACTACCACTAGCGTTTTCTAATTTATTTCTAAAGTCTAGGGATTTATATTCTTCAAAGATCTTATGAATAGCATTCATGTCAGATCCCACTTTAGCTTGTAATACATCTAATAATCTGTTTAAAACATTTTTAAGTTCTATAAGTTGTGGGTTTCTAGGATTAGCTGTGATTCTTGCTGTAAGATTACCCCCTTCAACCACTCCTACTGTAGCCACACTTTCTTTAACCGCTTGGGCATCTTGTTCTAAACCTTGTTTAGTGGCAAGGATGTTTTCATTGAT
>NZ_NFNY01000045.1 GCF_002179165.1 Campylobacter jejuni | reverse complement strand
AAATAAAAATAAAATATATAAATAAAATATAATATTGTTACTACTTAGCCACAAAAACTGGAATTTAAATTAATTTAATTTTAAAAATTTTTGATATATTATTTCAACTTTATTTTTAATTTTAAATTTTAATTTTTAAAGGTATAAAGGAGTTTGTCAATGTTTAAATCTTTAAATATAAGTTCAAAACTTGTATTGTCTGTTGCTATAAGTGTTATCATAGCTATAATTGTTATGATTAGCGTTGTTTCTTTTCAAGTTGCTTCGTATGCAGAAAAAGAAGCCAAAGATACTATCTTTTTATCATCAAAAAGATATATAAATTATATGGAAGGTATCTTAAATGAATCAGTTGTGTTAACCAAAGGAGTAAGTGCCTCGATTAACGAAATGTTTTCAAAACATGATCAAGTAAGTGCCGATTTAATCGAAAGTCTTTTAAAAAATACTTTTGATAGTAGCGGTTATGCAGCTTACACTTTTCTTTATTTAAAAGATCCTTCAGTATTAACCGATACTCAAGATATTAATACTAATTTTAAAAGTCAAGATGGTAATACTTTTGCTATGATTTTTTTTGATGAAACCACTGGAAAAGCAGGAGGTACTAAAGCGGTAAAAACTCCAAATAATTTTTCACAATTGCATATAATACAAAAAGTTGAACAAAGTGCAAAATATAATGATAAAGATGCACTTTACATAGGTTCTCCTACGAAACTTAACTATGATGGAACAGAATTTCTAGGTATTAATTTTGGAATGCCTATTTTTAATAATAAAGGCAAATTTATTGGTGTTGTAGGATACACTTTAGATTTCTTAGAAGTCTCACAAACAATACTTGATCCAAAATTAGATTTTTTTGAAGGTGATTTAAGATTTTTAATGACAGATCAAGGAATTATTACCATTCACAAAAATAAAAATGCAATTTTAAAAACTTTATTTGATATCAATAAAGATCCTTCTGCAAAACTCATCGTTGATGCAGTAAAAGATCATAAAGATGCAATGTTTGATAATTATATCGCTTCAACAGGAGATCCTAGTTATGCAAGCGTTGCTTCCTTTAACACCTTGGGGGATTCTAGTCGTTGGAGTATGGTTGTTACAGCACCAAAAAAATCTGTCTTAGCACCTTTATATAAACTACAATTTATCATTATAAGTATTGCAATTATAGCACTCATTGCTATTTTAGTTGTTGTATATTTTTGTGTAAGAAAAATTGTAGGAGCTAGAATTCCTATTATTCTTAAATCTTTAGAAAATTTCTTCCGTTTCCTAAATCATGAAAAAATTGAAGTTCAAACAATCAAAGTTAAAGCCGATGATGAATTGGGAAAAATGGGCAAGATTATCAATGAAAACATCCTTGCCACTAAACAAGGTTTAGAACAAGATGCCCAAGCGGTTAAAGAAAGTGTGGCTACAGTAGG
>NZ_NFNY01000139.1 GCF_002179165.1 Campylobacter jejuni | reverse complement strand
AAGCATAATATTAAGCCTGATTATGTTTGTATGTTAGAAAGGACAGAACTTACAGCTGAATTTTTCAATCATAATTTTGGGGATTTTGATAAGGATATTGTTTTTCTCTGTGCAGCAGTTGTGCATCCTAATGCTTTTAAACACTTAAAAGATAAAAATCTGATTATTACACAAAAATCCCTTGCATTTCCAACTTATTTAAATCTTAGAGATTTTTGTAGGGCTGCGGTGGGTTTAAGTGTGGCCCATATGCTTTTTTATCTGGCTTTACATTTAGAGCATAAAAATATCATCTTAATAGGACAAGATTTAGCTTACGCTAAAAATGGAAATTCTCATCCAAGTGATTATCAAAACTCG
>NZ_NFNY01000036.1 GCF_002179165.1 Campylobacter jejuni | reverse complement strand
TTTGTGTTAATACGAAATCCCATTTTAAATCCTTTTAATTAATTTCAAGCTCATCCATGAACTTGTTAAATGCTATATCGTTTAGAAAAAAAATTTCTTTATACTTTTTATGAAATTATTTTGATATTTTTTCTAAATTTTGATATTTTTGTTCTAATTTATCGATAAAATGAGACATCCATTCGCTGTAAGCGTTGATATAAGCTGTTAAAAATTCGCTTTGTTCTTTGATGTTTAGCCTTAAAACATTGCTGATAAATTTGCCACGATAGGCGAAATTTCCTCTTAAAACTTCATCCTGCAAAAACTCATCATTATCAATACTGATATTAAAATTTTCTATATTTTGATAAACTTGTTCTAAGAATTCTAAA
>NZ_NFNY01000025.1 GCF_002179165.1 Campylobacter jejuni | reverse complement strand
GATATTGGTTATTATAGAGGAAATGCTCTTGAACTTTGTATTAGAGTATTATTAGATATGGATAGTGCTTGTGTATTAGAATTAATAGAAGAAGATGAGAGAAAAAGAAGAGATATTCTCAATAGGGACTGGTTTTTGCATTTTATAGGATCTAAGGGTAAGAATTTAAATTTAGAACGCAAATGTATTCGCAAAGAACACGAGCTTATTAAAGAATTTGTAGCTACTAAGGATATTGAGTTTTTACATCAATATATGAAAAAACATACAAGATTAAGAGATCCTATAGATACTTGGGATCTTGAAGGTGCAGCAATTGTAAAGCTAATGAATTTAGATAAAGAAGAATTTAAACAATACAAATACTTTCCTTATGATTTGATTTA
>NZ_NFNY01000007.1 GCF_002179165.1 Campylobacter jejuni | reverse complement strand
AAAAATATGAAATTATCATTACTTGCAAAATATAAGCAATGATAAAATAGTGTTTTAATGAGGGTGAGAAATTTTGGAAACAATGTGTAAATTTGTGCAAAATAAAAATCAAATATCGCTAAAAATTACGATAAATTTCAAAATACCAAAGGTAAAGTAAAATAAAAATTCTTAGGAGAAATTTCAAATTTTAACTCCCCTTTATGAGCATTAACAATCTCTTTAGAAAGCGATAAACCCAAACCATTCCCCTTTAATTTGGTCGTTTTAAAGGCTTCAAAAACCAAATTTTCATCCTTAATTTCACAACCATTATCATACACTCTAATATATAAATTTTTCTCATCATAATTTGCTTTAATTGTGATTTTTGGATTTTCACACTCGCTTTCTTCAATCGCATCAATAGCATTATAAATTAAATTTTGCAAAACCAAAGCTAAAAGCGCCTTATCGCCATAAATTTTTACATCTACAAATAAAATCTCAAAATCAATTTGTGAAGAAAAATTATAAGAATTAATTGCACTTTCACACTCCTCTTCTAACTCCAAAGCATTAAATTCATTAGCATTAATATGCACTCCTTTAGTAAAAAGCAAAGTAGAATTTACAATGCGTTCTACTCTAGCAATAGCCTTTTGAATTTCAAGCACAATATGTTTATTTTTAAGCTCACTACGAGCAAAAAGCGTAGAAGCAAGTAAAGATATAGAACCTATTGGATTTCTTATTTCATGAGCTAAATGCGCTGCGACACTTCCCATGCTTGCGAGCCTTTCATTGCGTTTTTCATCACTAATATCTGTAGCTGAAACTATGGTTTTTTCATTATGGTTAGTAATTTTAACCGCATAAAATCTTCCCTCAAATTCAAGCTCATCGCGATTTTTATCAAGACTGATAATATTAAGCAAATCAGGTTTTTTAAACGCTTCTTGATTTTGCAAAATAATATTTTTTTCCTTATCTAAAATCCAAAGTGCACTCGGTAAAACTTCGATAATTTCATCCACCATAGCACGCAAAGAATTGTAATTTTCATTTAAAATTTTATACTCATTTTCTATCACATAAGTTTGCTCTATAAGACTTTCTAAACCTTTTTGTAAAGTTTCTTTTTCGCTTGAGTCTAAACTTTTTAAAATATTTTCATTCATTTTCCATTCTCCAATAAAATTTTAAAATCACTCAAATCAAATAAAAGTAAATTTGCTTCGCTTATTTTATCAAATTCTTTACTAAAACCATTTCTCGAAATAATAATATAATAATTTGGTTCTAAGTTGAGATTTTTTGCCTTTAATTTTAAAAGATTTAAAATATTTTTACAAATTTTTTTATTTTTAAATTTGACTTCTCCAATAAAACTTAAATTTTCATCTTTATAGTAAAGATCAAGCTCTAAATTTTTATCCCAATAACTCTGCACTCCGCCAATTTGAAATTTTTTTTCAAGCAATTCTCTAGAAAGTTGTTCGAAACAAAAACTTTGATAAAGCTCAAATTTATCTTTAATTAGCTCCAAAACTTCTTTATAGCGATTTTGCAAAATCAGTTTTTCATTAGGTTTTAAAAAATAAAAAAAGAAACGAGTAAAATGATTTGCGAATATAATTTTATCTTGTATCACATAAGTTCTTAATTCTTTTTTAAGTTTTTGCCTTTTGTCTCTTATTTTTTTCTTTTCTTTACTATGCTCAAGTTTTACAATACCGGATTTTAAAAGATATTTTAAAGCTGACAAGGCCTTAAAGTGTTGGATTTTTCTATTAATAGAAAAGCGTTTGCGACTATTTTTTGCCAACAAACTAAGTGCATAAGAAGTAATCTCATCAAGTTTAAAGTCATCTTTAAATTCTAAATAGTTTTTTAGCAAAATATTTTCTATATTTTCAAAAACATCATTTTCAAAGCTCAAATCACCTAGTCTTTTACAACCTTCAAAAACACTATAAAAATCAAAAACTTTAGTTAAAGCCAAAGTATTACAAGATTTTGCAAAATGATTAAATTTTATATTTTTCCTTTTTAAAAGTAATTTTGTAGTATAATTTTAGCAAATTTTTAAAGGATTATATTTGCAAATTTCAGATTTAAAAAAAGAGCTTATTTTAAAAAAAGGTATTTTACATTTTGATTTTACTGCTAGTGCTTTGGCATTAAAATGCGTAGAAAAAGAAATCTTAAAAATACTTCCAACTTACGCAAATACACATTCTGATAGCTCTTTAAATTCTTTTAAAACTCAACAAATTTACGAACAAGCACGCAAAGATATCAAAACAAGTCTTAGATTAAAAGATGATTTTGCACTCATTGCATGTGGAACAGGATCAAGTGGTGCCATTAAAAAATTTCAAGAATTACTTGGAATTTATATTCCACCATTACTCAAAGAAAAATATTTCAATCAAATAGATAAAAACACTCTGCCTTTAGTCATTGTGGGACCCTATGAACATCATTCCAATGAGCTTTCTTTTCGGGAAGGTTTGTGCGAGTGTATAAGAATTCCTTTGGATAAAAAAGGCGAATTAGATTTTAAAATTTTAGAAGAAATTTTAAAGCAAAATCAAGGCAGAAAAATCATTGCGAGTTTTTCACTCGCTTCTAATGTTACTGGTGTATTGAGTGATTATAAACGCATTTCTAAATTAGTACGCGAATTTAAAGGTATAGTTGCCTTTGATGCATCTAGCTATATTCCTTATAAAAATATAGCTTGCAAATACTATGATGCTTTATTTATAAGCTCACATAAATTAATTGGCGGGATAGGCGGAACTGGACTTTTGGTGATAAAAAAAGAGCTTTGCGGAAGTAAACCAAGTTTTGCCGCAGGAGGCACGGTAGGTTATGTTTCTCGCACTTCTCAATGTTATCTTTGCAATGAAGAAGCCTTAGAGGAAGGTGGAACACCTGGAATTTTACAACTGATTCGTGCAAGTTTAGCTTTTAAGATAAAAGATAGAATAGGCGTAAAAGAAATAGAAAAAAAAGAGGAAATTTTAAAAGAATATTTCTTTCAAAAATTAAAAACAATCCCTAATTTAATACTATACGCAAACAATATAAAAACTCGTTTGCCTATATTTGCTTTCAATATTAAAAACATTTCCCCTTTTGATTTAGCTTATGAACTCAGTAAAAAATACCGCATAGAAACGCGTGCAGGTTGTGCTTGTGCGGGACCTTATGGACATGATTTACTGGGTTTAAAAGACAATCAAAAATTAAAAAATAAACCAGGTTGGTTAAGAATAAGCTTGCACTACATCCACGAAAAAGAAGATATTGATTATTTTTTTGAAGCACTTAAAAAAAGCATAGAAAAGTTAAAAAGTTAATTTTAAAATAAAATACCTATTAAATTTAAACACGAAGCTTTTAAATTTATAGCGTTTTAAAAACATTTTTAAAAATAAAAAAACGAAAAAATAATTAAAAATTACAATAATAAAGCTTTAAAAATAAAAATTTATGAAAGCAAGAAAAAATTTTAAAAAGTGGCGCAGCGGACGGGGCTCGAACCCGCGACCTCCGCCGTGACAGGGCGGCATTCTAACCAGCTGAACTACCGCTGCACCTAAGAAGTATTTCAATGGTGGTCGCTATAAGACTCGAACTTATGACATCCACCTTGTAAGGGTGGCGCTCTACCAACTGAGCTAAGCGACCTAAA
>NZ_NFNY01000131.1 GCF_002179165.1 Campylobacter jejuni | reverse complement strand
TCAATATGTCCATAAACCATTTGTAAAAATTCCATATGTTCTTTTATCCAAAGAATAGATTTATTAAAACTATCTTCTTTGGTCTTAGGATTTAAGACATAAATTCTAGCCAAATTAAGTTCAAATTGAGTCATTAATGGACCTAAAATTTCATAAAGGTCTAACATATTTTTTAAATCTTCAAGTTTTACTTTAAAATTATCAATTTCTTTAATGGCTAAATTTACATATTCTTCATTATCATTAACTAAAGTATAATAACCCCTAATACTTTCAAAATCTTTTTCAAGCTCTTTTTTAAATTCTTTACAATGATTTATACTTTTATAAACTCTATAATAAGCTTTTAATAATAATTCATCTTGCTTATC
>NZ_NFNY01000109.1 GCF_002179165.1 Campylobacter jejuni | reverse complement strand
AAGCAAAATCATTTCTTTTATAGTAGAAGAATTCTCAAAGAAAAAAAGAGTTTTGATAAAATCTTTAAAATCTTTTGTAAAAAAGTAAAGTGATTGAATTTCACTTTACTTGGTTAAAATAAACTTAGCTAAGTAAAACAAAATAAATTCATTTTACTGAGTTTTAAATCTTTTAGAATTTATACTTAAACCCAACCTGACCGCTTACATAAGTTTCATTCTTGTTATCCACTTTGCCTGCTAAGATTTGTTTAGCGCCAATACCTGCATTAAAACTTAGTCTTTCATTCATATCTACATTACCCCCTATGATAACTTGAGCATAAGTTTTTTTCTTATCATTTGCTTTGACACTAGTAAAGAAAGCATTATTTAAAGCTAGATTTGCACTATAATCATCTCCATCATTTAAAACAAATTGTTCTATCTTTGGAGTGATAAAGAAATATGAACTCTCATTCATATATTTTCTAAACTCAGCACCAAGTTCTAAAGATAAAGAATTATTTGTCATAGAATCTACTTTAAAACCACCTAAAGTATTTTTATCTATAAAGCTTGGTATATAACTATAATAATAATTTATTCCTGCAAAAGGTTTAATAAATAAAGTATTATCACTAAAGTCAAATACCTTACCTATATTTGCACTTATTCCAAAATACTTCGCATTATAATCACTTTCTCCATTACCTATACCAGTATAACTTGCACTTTGGTCTGTATTTGAAATTTGAAAATAAGCTTTGATATTACTTTCAAAATCAGAAGCAAAATCAATGGTAGAATAAAGTCCTAGTTGAAAGTTTTTACTTTCTTGTTCTATATTAGTATCTTTTACTTTTGAATTTGCATAAGTAAAATAAGTTCCAAACAATACATTTTCATTGGCTTGTTTATCCACACCAATACTAACACCATATAATGCACCACTATTACCATCTATAATATTTGCTCCACCAAAAGCATTAGCCCAAACGCTTTGATTATAATTACTTAGATAATTTCCATTATAAGCATTGCTTGCAAATTTGAGAGTAGAGAGTCTTGAAACGTAGGATCCATAAGGATTAT
>NZ_NFNY01000079.1 GCF_002179165.1 Campylobacter jejuni | reverse complement strand
GAAGCTAAGCACATCGTGGGTGATGATACTACGCCTTACTGGCAGGGGGAAAGTAGCTCATTGCGGACTTGTTAATTCTTCTTTACTTACTTTATTATAAATCATATGTTTGTTTTTATTGTTTTAGATAAGGTTTAGAATAATTGTCTGTTTATATTTTATTATATGGAGTGGAGGGATGATTGTTTTAAGATATTGGTTTGTTAGACTGGTAAATTTGTTTGGGTTAAATTTTTATTGTTTGAATGTGTTTATGGTGAGGAAAAAAAAAGGGGTGTTAACTAGTGTCGAGCGAGAATAATAGAGTGGTTAAATTAGATTGCTATTACATATAATGATAATAATTTGGATAAAAATAAATTTTTGATTAGTTTATTTTATATATCAATGGTATTTTTATATGGAAAGTTTTTTCATATTGTGGAAATTTTTTAGAAGCTACGCGTATGGTCTTTAAGGCGCTTTTATTTAGAAAATCATATTTTGAAGGCTTAAGTATTTTTAAATTTTCTAATTTCTTTTCTTTTGTCCAGGTAAATTCTACAAGAACCTCCCCACTCATGCGCATTTTTCTAGCTTGTCTAGGGTAAATTAAGGCTTCATCTATTGCTGATTTTATTTCTTTTAAAAGCTCACTATTGCTAGTTAAAGATACACTTTGGTAAGAGTTGGTTTGTGGGGTTTGTTGTTGCGCGATTGGTTGATGTGAGTCTGTATCTTTTTTGGGTTGACTTATTGTTTTAGGGTTTATTGGGGGAATTACCTTTTTAGGTTTGGTGATAGGTTTTTCTTTTCTTGTTTTTGTTTTTTTGATTATTTCTTGTACAGGTTCTTCGGGTTGTATGCTAGAAGGTTCTTGTATAGTTTGTATTGGCTGTGTCAGTTTTATATCAGAGGAATTTGGTACAAAATGTTTTATTGCTATATTAAATTTATTTTCTTTAATGGTGTCATTAGGCTGTATGTGTAAAAAATTTTTAGAATAAAGAAGAATAAAAAATAAAGGTGTAAAAATAAATAAAGTGATAAGAGAAGATTGATTTTTATGATTGCTTATAAATGCTTTCATTTTTACTCCATTTATGATTTTAATTTCTATTTTTTGTTTAATAAAAACTATAGAGAAAATAGCAATAAAATACCCAAAATATACTCTATATAAGTATTTTTATTTTTCTATTTATTTCTTTAAAAAGCTTATTTTTCAAGAATTATAGCAAGAAAAAATAAATTTATAATTAATATTAATTATCACAATTGATACAAAATTTATATTAAATTAATAATTATTATCATAATATTCTGGTTTTTAATCAATATTTAACAAAAGGAGAAAAATGAATAAATTATATCTATCAGTTTGTGCTATTGGCCTCTTGACTTCTAATGCTATATCGCAAAATGTAGAGCTAGACAGTTCGATCGTTAGTGCTTCTGGGTTTGCTCAAGATATTAAAGAAGCTCCTGCTACCATCAATGTTATTACTAAAAAAGAATTGCAAAGTAAGCCTTATAGAGATATTGCAGAAGCTATTGCAGACATTCCAGGTGTTGATTTATATGCTAGCAAGGGAAAAACAGGTTCTTATAATATTACCATGAGAGGTATTACGGGATATACTTTGATTTTGATTGATGGACGCCGTCAGGGTATTGGCGGGGAAGTTGGTCCTAATGGCTTTAATGAAATTTCAAATTCTTTATTACCTCCAATTTCTAGCATAGAAAGAATAGAAGTTATAAAAGGTCCTATGAGTACTTTATATGGCTCTGAAGCCTTAGGTGGTGTGGTAAATATCATTACTAAAAAAGTGAGTGATAAATGGGAAACTTCTGTAAGCCTGGATGCTCTTTTAAATGAAAATAAAGATTGGGGCAATACTTACGGAACAAGTATTTATTCTAGCGGCCCTTTAATGAATGATAAATTAGATCTAACACTTCGTTTTAGAGAATTTTATAGACAGCAATCTAATGTTGAATTTACAAATGGAAGCGGGCAAAGAGTTCAAGGGGATCAAGCTCAAAGTCCTACAAAGGCAAATAATTTTAACATAGGAACAAGAGTTAGTTATTTAGCTAATGATTATAATACTTTTATATTCGATATAGATTTTTCAAGAAATCATTACGACAATAAACAAGGTCAGTTAGGAACCATCACAAGACCAGGTAGTACACCAGACAGTTTAACGGGTGGCTATGCGGATATTATGGAAGTTGATAAATTTGTGACTTACTTAAGTCATGAAGGTATTTATGAAAATTTTTCTATTACTTCTGCTTTGCAATACAATAGAGTAAGCAATAATGGTCGTGAAGTCGTAGGACAAGCTACACAGCCATTTTTGGGAGAAAATAGAGATATAGTTGCAGAAGATATTATCTTGGATACAAAATCTGTCATTCCTTTGGGACAGAATCATATTTTGAGTGCAGGCGGTGAATATAGGCTTGAAAAAATGCAAGATAAAATAGCCAATCCGACCAATTTTGATCAGTATTTATTGGCAATATTTGCAGAGGATGAGTATAGTATAAAAGATAACTTAAGATTGACTTTTGGAGCAAGATACAATCATCATGAAATTTTTGGAAATAATATTTCGCCAAGAGCTTATCTGGTTTATAATCCTACTGATGAACTTACTTTAAAAGGCGGTGTATCTACGGGTTTTAGGACTCCTTATGCAAATCGTTTGATAAATGGAGCTTATAATTATAGTGGTCAAGGTAGATTTCCTATATATGGAAATCCTGATTTAAAAGAAGAGACATCTTTAAATTATGAAATAGCAGCTATTTACAATAATAATTTGTTTTATGTTTCTGCGACAGGTTTTTTAACAAATTTTAAAGATAAAATTTCAACCCAAAGATATAATAATATGATCCCAGGTGTTGGTATGTGTAGTGCTAATAGATGTTTTAAAGCAATCAACCATGGCAAGGTCGAATACAAAGGCATAGAGCTTGGAGCAGGGATAAGCCCTCTTGATAATTTAAATGTAAATTTTGCTTATACTTATCTTGATAGTGAGGTTAAAGAAGCACAAGATAAAAGTGTGATAGGTAAACCTGAGCAGGATAGTTTAAAACATAATATTATGTTGAAAACTGAATACAGCTTCTATAATAAAATTACCCCTTGGATAAAAGGCGAATGGCAAATAGATCGCTATATGGGTGATACTAATATCAATAGAGAATATTATAAGGATATCTTTTTAGCTTCTATGGGTGTGCGTTATGATATCAATAAGCAATGGAGTATCAACGCAGCTATTTATAATCTTTTTAACAAAAGTTTTACAGATGGTTGGGAATCTTATCAAAATAGCGGTGCTGCTACTTGGGTAAATACTTACAATCGCATAGAAGAAGGAAGAAGAATATATATTTCCATTAATGGCAGTTTTTAAGCTTTGATAGAAAAGCCAAAGAGCTTGTAAAGGCTTCTTTGGTTTTTTGTTTATACTATCTTGTGCTTTTAAAAAAAAGTTAAATTATCGAGTCTATTTAAAATTTCTTATCTAATTATCACCTTGTTTACCAATCTTGAAATATATCCTATCCTTATAAAAAAGTAACTAATAAAACTTTAGTCATATAGACTAAATTAAATTAAGTATATTTTTTTATATTTATACTTGACAAAATAACACTCAATGTTGTATAATATACTTAGCAATCAAAAAAGAGAGTGCTAATTTTTAAGGAAGTGTTGTGAAGAGACAAGATAAAAAGGATTTGATTTTAGATTCTATTATTCAAACTTATCTTTTGGATAATGTGCCTATTGGTTCAAATGAGCTTAATTTAAATCTTTGTATCCCAGCTTCAACCATCCGTGTCTATCTTAAAAGACTTAGTGACGAGGGTTTAATAACTCAACTTCATATAAGCAGTGGTAGAATTCCTACAATTTTAACTATGCAAAATTATTGGCAAAGTTTTTGGAAAAAAGAACAAAACAAAGACATAGAAATAGGAAGCGAAAGTTTTTTGAAGGAACTTAGTAAGGAATTTGAAATTTATTGTCTTGTTTATGGGGGTAGAAGTTTGGTGTTAAAAGAAGTACTTGAGCTTAATGCTAAATTTATAGTGCTTGATTTTGAAAACGAAGAACTTGTTTTAAAATACAAAAAAGAAGCTTGGAGCTTTTTGCAAAGTCTTGTAGGACTTGATCTTTTTAGTATAGAAAATATAGCTTTTAAGGTACATTTTATGGAGCTTGTGGAAAAGATAGCAAGTTTAAGGCAAAATTTGATTTATTATAGAAGTAATGAAGAAAGGGCTTATCAAATTTATCAAAATGATGAATTTGTTAAGCTCTTAGATTCTCAAATTCATCGTTATTTTAAAGATAGTCTTGAATTTGAACCCTTGTTTAAACAGGGTTTTATGGGACTTAAGGTGAATGCGAAATTTTTGGGCGAAGATGTAAATATTATCTTAGCAGGTAGTGTTTATACGGATTATAAAAAAATATTACAATATATAAAGGAGGCGGCGTGAGCGAACAAAAGCAAGAAATTGAAAATGAAGATATGCAAAATTCTGAAAGTTTGCAAAATATTGAAGAAGATGAGCAAAATACATTGCAAAAAGAATTTGACGAATTAAAAGACAAATATATGCGTGCAAACGCTGAATTTGAAAATATCAAAAAGAGAATGGAAAAAGAAAAATTAAGTGCTATGGCATATGCAAATGAAGGTTTTGCTAAAGATTTGCTTGATGTTTTAGACGCTTTAGAGGCGGCTATAAATGTTGAATGCCAAGATGAGATTAGTTTAAAAATTAAAGAAGGAGTGCAAAATACTTTAGATTTATTTCTTAAAAAACTTGAAAAACATGGAATTTCTCTTATTACAGATGAAAAAGAGTTTGATCCAAATTTACATGAAGCAATGTTTCATGTAGAGAGTGAAAATCATCAAAGTGGCGAAGTGGTTAGCGTACTTCAAAAAGGCTATAAAATAGCTGATCGCGTGATCCGCCCAACCAAAGTTAGCGTAGCAAAATAAAAATTTAATAAAAGGATAAAAAATGAGTAAAGTTATAGGTATAGATTTAGGAACAACCAATTCTTGTGTTGCTGTGTATGAACGCGGCGAGAGTAAAGTGATCCCAAACAAAGAAGGAAAAAATACAACTCCTTCAGTGGTGGCTTTTACAGATAAAGGCGAAGTTTTAGTAGGCGATAGTGCAAAACGCCAAGCCGTAACCAACCCTGAAAAAACCATTTATTCTATTAAAAGAATTATGGGTTTGATGATAAACGAAGATGCAGCTAAAGAAGCCAAAACAAGACTTCCTTATCACATCACTGAAAGAAATGGCGCTTGTGCGATTGAAATTGCAGGTAAAATTTATACTCCGCAAGAAATTTCAGCAAAAGTATTAATGAAATTAAAAGAAGACGCTGAAGCTTTCTTAGGTGAAAGTGTTACTGATGCAGTGATTACTGTGCCAGCTTATTTTAATGACGCACAAAGAAAAGCGACAAAAGAGGCAGGAACGATCGCAGGGCTTAATGTATTAAGAATCATCAATGAGCCTACTTCAGCGGCTTTAGCTTATGGGCTTGATAAAAAAGATAGTGAAAAAATCGTGGTTTATGATCTAGGTGGTGGAACTTTTGATGTTACCGTGCTTGAAACTGGCGATAATGTGGTAGAGGTTTTAGCAACAGGTGGAAACGCGTTTTTAGGTGGCGATGATTTTGATAATAAATTAATTGACTTTTTAGCAAGCGAATTTAAAGATGAAACAGGCATTGATCTTAAAAACGATGTGATGGCTTTACAACGCTTAAAAGAAGCTGCAGAAAATGCTAAAAAAGAACTAAGTTCAGCCAATGAAACAGAGATTAATTTACCATTTATCACAGCTGATGCAAGTGGTCCAAAACACTTGGTTAAAAAATTAACTAGAGCTAAATTCGAAGGAATGATTGATTCGCTTGTAGCTGAAACTATTAGCAAAATTAATGAAGTAGTAAAAGATGCAGGACTTGATAAAAACGAAGTAAAAGAAATCGTTATGGTGGGTGGATCTACTCGTGTGCCTTTAGTGCAAGAAGAAGTAAAAAAAGCTTTTGGAAAAGATTTAAATAAATCTGTAAATCCAGATGAAGTTGTAGCTATTGGTGCGGCAATTCAAGGTGCGGTTATAAAAGGTGATGTTAAAGATGTGCTTTTGCTTGATGTAACTCCACTTTCACTAGGTATTGAAACTTTGGGCGGTGTGATGACTAAAATCATCGAAAAAGGCACAACAATACCAACTAAAAAAGAGCAAGTTTTCTCAACCGCAGAAGACAATCAAAGTGCTGTGACTATCAATGTTTTACAAGGTGAAAGAGAGTTTAGTCGTGATAATAAATCTTTAGGAAATTTCAATCTTGAAGGAATTCCACCAGCGCCACGCGGAATGCCACAAATTGAAGTGACTTTTGACATCGACGCTAATGGTATTTTAACCGTTTCAGCAAAAGACAAAGCCACAGGCAAAGCACAAGAGATTAAAATCACAGGTTCAAGCGGACTTAGCGAAGAAGAAATCAATAACATGGTAAAAGATGCTGAACTTCATAAAGAAGAAGATAAAAAACGCAAAGAAGCGGTCGATGCTAGAAATGCAGCCGATAGCTTAGCACACCAAGTGGAAAAATCTCTAAATGAACTTGGAGAAAAAGTGACTGCTGATGATAAGGAAAGTATCCAAAAAGCACTTGATGATTTGCGTGAAACTTTGAAAAATCAAAATGCAAGTAAAGAAGAAATCGAAGCTAAAATGAAAACTTTAAGCGAAGTTTCTCATAAATTGGCCGAAAATATGTATAAAAAAGATGAGCCAAATCCAGCTAATGACAAAAAGAAAAAAGACGATGATGTGATCGACGCTGAAGTTGAGTAAAACCCTCTAAACTCCTTTAATCAAGCCTAAATTTTGGGCTTGATTTTTTTAAACTTTATTTTATTTCTGTTTGGATTTTAAATGCTTTTTTAGAGCCAATTTTATATAATATATTATTAATAAAATACAAGGAAAATTCATGGACGTAAATCAGTTTCAAGCTATTGTTAATTTTATATGGAGTGTGGCAGATGATTTGCTTCGTGATGTTTATGTTAAGGGTAAATACCGCGATGTTATTTTACCTATGACAATTATAAGAAGAGTTGATGCAGTTTTAGAGCCTACAAAAGATAAGGTTATTAAGGTATATAATGCTTATAAAGATGAAATGGAAAATTTAGATTTTTTAGGTAAAAAACAAGGAAATAATTTAGGCTTTTTTAATTATTCTAAGTTTAACTTACAAACTCTTTTAAACGATCCAAAAAACATAAGGATAAATTTTGAAAATTATCTTGATTGTTTTAGTGAAAATATCAAAGATATCATCTCAAAATTCAAATTCAAAAACCAACTTGATACTTTAGAAGAATCAAACATACTTTTTGGCGTTATAGAGAGATTTTGCTCACATAAGGTAAATTTTGGTATAGAAGATGTCTTAGATGAAAAAGGAAGTGTTATCCATAAAGGCTTAAGCAATCTTGGCATGGGATATGTCTTTGAAGAACTCATTCGTAAATTTAACGAAGAAAACAACGAAGAAGCCGGAGAACATTTCACCCCAAGAGAGATCATAGAACTTATGACTCATCTTGTATTTTTACCAGTAAAAGAGCAGATTAAACAAGGAACATGGCTTATTTATGATAATGCTTGTGGAAGTGGCGGAATGCTCACAGAATCAAAAGAATTTATCACAGATCCCAATGGACTGATAAAATCTAAAGCAAATATCTATCTTTACGGACAAGAAATCAACCCCGAAACTTACGCCATATGCAAAGCAGATATGTTAATAAAGGGCGAAAACCCAGACCATATAAAATTTGGCTCCACTTTAAGCAATGATCAGCAAAATTTACAATTTGACTTTATGCTTACTAATCCACCTTATGGTAAGTCTTGGGAAAATGACCAAAAAATTCTAGGCGTAGAAAAGAAAGGCTCAAATTCTACTTGTAGTGATTCAAGGTTTAGTGTGGGTATCACAAGCAAAAGCGATGGACAAATGATGTTTTTACTCAATATGCTTAGTAAGATGAAATTTGATACTCCTTTAGGCTCTCGCATTGCAAGCGTGCATAATGGCTCATCGCTTTTCAACTCAGATAGTGGTATGGTAGCTATAAGAAAGCATATCATAGAAAATGACTATCTTGAAGCCCTAGTCGCCCTACCTACAAATATGTTTTACAATACAGGAATTCCTACTTTCATATGGATTATCACCAACAAAAAGCCAGAACACAAAAAAGGCAAAGTTCAGCTAATAAATGCTACAAGCACTAAATATTTTTCTAAGATGAAAAAGTCCTTAGGCTCTAAACAAAATGAAATGACAAAAGAGTATATAGAAAAAATCACAGATTTATTTTTAAACTTTAGCGAAAATGAAGATTGTAAAGTGTTGGATAATGAAGACTTTGGCTATACTAAAATCACCATAGAAAAGCCAAAAAGCATAGAAGTTTTAAAAGATGATGAAAAATTTGAAAAGCTCAAAGACAAAGAAAAAATTTTGGAAAAATTAGAAGAGCTAGATCAAAATCCACAAGATTTTAAAGATAGAGAAGAATTTATCAAATTTTTAGGTGTAAAGCTCAAAAAAAGCGAAGAAAATCTCATCATCGATAGTGACAAAACCAACAACACCGAAAAAATCCCCCTCAAAACAGACATGCAAAGCTACTACGACACAGAAGTAAAACCCTATGTAGTAAACTCTTGGATAGCTTGGGAAAGTGCAAGTGTGGGTTATGAAATTTTGTTTAACAAATACTTTTATACCTACATACCACCAAGAAAACTAGAAGAGATAAATAGCGAATTAGAAAAGCTAGAAAAAGAAGTGCAAGATCTTTTAAGAGAGATCATGCAATGAAAAATTTCAAAGATAGTGGCATAGAATGGCTTGGGGAAATTCCGCAGCATTGGGAAGTATCCAAATTTAAATATTTTTATCGCTCTAATATGGGAGAAACTATTCTGGCGCAAGATTTAAAAGATGAAGGAATTCCTATTTATTCTGCTACAGAAGATGATAAATTTTTTGGAAGGATTAAAAATCCTATTAACCTATTAAATATTAACGATTTCGTTATACCTGCTAGAGGAAATTCTATAGGAGCTGTTAAAATAGTTAAAGAAAAATCAACCTGTACTCAAACTACAATTTTTTCAAAACAATTTAAAAAAATGAATCCTTATTATGTTTATTATTTTTTATTAGGATATCGAAAATTTTTATTTGAATTTACTCAAACAGCTATTCCACAAATAACTATTAGTCAGGTTAATGATAATCCTATTTTATATCCACCATTAAAAGAACAAGAACAAATTGCAAATTTTTTAGATGAAAAATGTGAGCAAATTAAAAATTTCATAGAGAAAAAAGAAAAACTCATCACCCTTTTAAAAGAACAAAAACAAGCCTTTATAAATGAAGCAACCACAAAAGGACTTGATAAAAATGTAACTTTCAAAGATAGTGGCATAGAACATTTAGGAAAGATTCCGCAACATTGGGAGATAAGACGACTTGCAACTTTTGGTAGGTTTTTTAAGGGTGGTAATATCTCGCGTCAAGATTTAGTGGAAAGTGGCGATTCAGCTCTTCTTTATGGAGATATTTATATGAATTATGAAATTAGCACGAGTTTTTTAGATTCTAAAATATCTAAAAGCACTTCACTTGGTGCAATTCCAATATATAAAGGAGATATTCTTTTTGCTGGTTCGGGTGAAACTAAAGAAGATATAGGCAAAAATATTGTATATTTAGGAAAAGATAAGGCATTTGCTGGTGGTGATGTGATTATTTTTAGGCAAAAAGAAAATAATGCTTTATATTTATCCTATGCATTAAACACTAAGTATACTAAGTTTTATAAAAGTGTTGAATCTAAAGGGGAAATTATAGTGCATATTTATGCTTCAAATTTAAAAGATATTAAAATCCCACTTCCACCTCTAAAAGAACAAAAACAAATCGCACAATTTTTAGATTCTGAAATTTCTAAAATAGATAAAATCATAGAAAAAACCAAAAAACAAATCGAGCTTATAAAAGAATATAAAACCACACTCATAAACCAAGCCGTTTGTGGTAGGATTAATTTGTAAAAGGAGGGAAGATGAAAGAAGAAATTTTAGAAAATATAAAACAAAATTTTCAAATTCATTATTATTTTGATGATAACTCTCATTCAATGAATGCTTTTGTTCGCAATGCTATGGAGAAAGATTTTCTAAATTTTATTAATGAAGTAGGAAACATTTTAGATATAAAAATTAAACTTGAAAGCCAAGCTAGAGAAGAAGGCGGACTAAAGGAAAATATAATAATATATTTAATAGGATGTACTCTAGGTTATTTTGCTCCGGCTGTAAATAATATTTTAACTTTTTACCTAACAGGTCAAAATAGATTACAAAATGCAGATTTGAAATTAAAAGATCTTGAGTTTAAACTGAAAGAACTTGATTTAAAATTAAAAGAAGAAGAATTAAAAAATAAAAAATCTCAAAATGAGTATATTAAAAAAATAGAAGAAAATCATAAAATATATAGATTATTATCAAATTTTTATAAAAAAGTAGAAAATTATGAAAAAATTAAAAAAATAGGATATCAATTTGATAGTTTAGATGAATTAATTGTTGAAAGAAATCAATTTAAATCTTTTATTATTGAAGAGAACAAAGACACAGAAATTGTTGAAGATGCTGATATTGAAATAATATCACCTGTATTAAAAGAAGGTAAATATAAATGGAAAGGTATTTATAATGGAGAAAAAATTGATTTTAGTATGGGTGATAGTGGTTTTAAAAACGCTGTCATTAAGCAAGAGCATAATTTTATTAATGGAACAACTATTAATTGTCAATTGGAAATTAGTAGAACTTTTGATGATTATGGGGAAGAAACTAAAACATTATATAGAGTAAAAAAGTTTATAATGTAAAAACTAATGATATTGTTATAACTACAAATTTTGGTCAAAAAAGAAGAAAACAAAAAGAAGAAAGTTTAGAACCAACTTTATTTGATTTTATAAAAGATAATAAGGATTAACAATGACTAACTACCAAGAGAAAGATTTAGAAAATTTTATAGAATCATATTTGTTAGAAAACCATGCCTATATCAAAAGAACAAATGAAAATTACGATAAAAATTTATGTTTAGATGTAGAAATTTTTGAGAATTTCTTACAAGCTACACAAAGTGTAGCATTAGAAGAGCTTAAAAAGCGTTGTGGGCAAAACTATAAAAAAGAACTTTTTAATCGTATTTTCTCACAGATCAAAACCAAAGGCATAGTCAAAGTCTTACAAGGCTATGTAGAGATCAAAGGTATTAAAATTTACCTAGCCTTTTCAAAACCAAACACTAATGCAAATGAAGAAAGTGTGAAAAAATACGAGCAAAACATCCTTTCTATCATACGCCAGTTTTACTATAGCACGCAAAATAAAAACTCCCTTGATATGGTTATTTTTTTAAATGGCTTGCCTCTTATCACTATAGAACTTAAAAATAATTTTACCGGACAAAATGTCTTTCACGCTATAGAGCAGTATAAAAAAGACAGAAACCCGAAAGAAACGCTATTTAATCATATCATAGTGCATTTTGCACTAGATAATGATCTTTGCTATATGAGTACAAAATTAGATCAAGATGCGACTACATTTTTACCTTTTAATCTTGGTTTAAACAATGGTAGTGGCAAAATAGGCTTAGCAAATGGAGCAGGCAACCCACCAAGTGATGGTATAAAAACAGCTTATTTATGGGAGAAAATCTTTAAAAAAGATACTTTGCTTAATTTATTTTTTAATTTTGTGCAAGTTGTGAAAAAGGAAAACGAAGAAATCATCATCTTTCCTAGATACCATCAATTTGATGTAGTAGAAAAACTACTCGCCCATGCAAAAGAAAACGGCACAGGGCAACGCTACTTGATACAGCATAGTGCAGGAAGTGGCAAGAGTAATTCTATATCTTGGCTTGCACATAATCTCGTAAGCTTACATAGACTTGAAAAAAATATCTTTGATTCTATCATCGTAGTAACCGATAGAAAAGTGCTTGATAGGCAAATAAGAGAAAATGTAAAATCTTTTTCACAGAAGACAAAAGACCTAGTCGAAGCCATCACTCATGGAAGCAAACAACTTAAAAATGCTTTAGAAGAAGGTAAGAAAATCATCATCACAACTATACAAAAATTTCCTTTCATTTTAGATGAGATCAAAACCTTAAAAAGCAAAACTTTTGCCATCATCATCGATGAAGCACACTCTAGCCAAAGCGGAAGCAATGCTCAAAAAATGGCTGAAGCCATAAGAGATAAAAGCTATGAAAGTCAAAATTTAGATGATGAAATTTTAGAAATCATAAAAAGTAAAAAACTCCAAAGTAATGCTTCTTATTTTGCATTTACCGCTACGCCTAAGCCAAAAACCTTAGAAATGTTTGGTATGCCTTGTGATGTTAATGGAGAACAAATGTTTATCCCTTTTCATCTTTACTCGATGAAACAAGCCATAGAAGAAGGTTTTATACTTGATGTATTAAAAGGCTATACAACTTATAAAAGTTACTATAAACTCATATCTTGCACAAATGACAATCCAAAATACGATAAAAAAGAAGCCAACGCAAAGTTAAAAGCCTATGTCCAAAACAATATAAAAACAATCGAACAAAAATCACAAATCATGTGTGAGCATTTTTTTCAAAATAGCTCTAAAAAGATAAAGGGCAAAGCAAAGGCTATGATTGTAACAAGCTCAAGAGAAAATGCTGTGAAGTATTATCTTATTTTTAGAGAGTATTTAAGAAAAAATTATCCCAATTTTAAAGCTATAGTAGCTTTTTCAGGCGAAGTAAATTTAGAAGGTGAAATTTATAGCGAAAGTGGCTTGAATGGTTTTTCAGAAAATGCTTTAAAAGATGAGTTTAAAAAATATGAGTATCGTTTTTTAATCGTTGCAGAAAAATACCAAACTGGATTTGATGAGCCATTATTACACACTATGTATATAGATAAAACCTTAAGTGGAGTAAGCGCAGTGCAAACTCTATCAAGACTAAACCGAACTTGTAAAAACAAAGAAAATACTTTCGTGCTAGACTTTGCAAACACCCATGAAGATATAGCAAAATCTTTTAGTATATTTTATGAACAAACTTACTTAAGTGAAGCCACAGATGATAATAGAATTTTTGATTTAAAAACAAATCTAAATGAGTATGAAATTTATACTCAAAAAGAAATAGATGATTTTACAAATGCCATTTTAAGAAGAGAAAAAGAAAATGTTATTCATTCAAAATTAGATATAATGCTAGCTAGATTTGATAAAAAAAGCGATGATGAAAAATTAGATTTTTATAGCAAAGCAAGAACTTATCTTAAAGAGTATTCTTTTTTAGCTCAAATATTACTTTATGAAGATATAGAACTTGAAAAGCTTTATATACTGCTTAAAAAACTTACTAGTAAGATTATCTTACCTAAAGCAGAAGATTTAGCTAAAGGAATTTTAGATAATGTAGATTTTGATAGTTATCGCTTATTGCTCGATAAAACCCAAGATATTATTTTACAAGGAAATGGGGAATTAAAGCCTTCTTTTGCAGATGGTTCGAGTAAAAGTGTTGAAGCTGAATTAGAAGAACTTTCAAATATTATCAAAGACTTTAATAACAAATATGCAAATATAAATTTTAATGAAAATGACAAAATAGCTAAAATTTTATATGATATAAAAGATGATATGGTAAAAAATGAAAAAATTCTTGAGTCTTTCAGTAAGTCAGATATGCAAAATTCTCGTATAGAATTTAATACTCTTTTGGAAGATAAAATTCAAGATATTTTAGATTTAAATTTGGAGCTTTTTAAACAATTTACTCAAAATGATGATTTTAAAAATAAAATAGCAAATGCAATGTTTAATATGCTTTGTGAGAATTTTAAAAATGCAAGTATTTTGGATTAAATTATAAAAAGGAAAAGATTGAATTTAAAATTTAAAACCTTTGATATTTCAAACAAAGAGAGATTAAAAGCCAAAAAAATACAAGGTAAAAAATACGAAATATTTCTTAACGAAAACGAGCTTTCTTGTAATTTTAAAGTGCCTTTTAAAGAGGTTTTAAAGTATTATTATCTTTATCCAAAAGATGCTATTGCTACTTTTAAACTTCCTTTTTTTAAACCCAATTTAAGTCATTTTCATACTCCACACATCACTTGGTTGGGCCATTCATCGCTTTTTGTGAGTTATAAAAATTATAAAATCTTAATCGATCCCGTCTTTAACACCCACGCTTCGCCTTTTTCTTTTATCAACAAGGCTTTTAAAAATGCACCGCTTTTTTGTGTAAATGATTTTGATGAAATTTTCGCTGTAATTATCACGCATTCGCATTTTGATCATTTGGATGAAAAAAGCGTAAAAGCCTTAAAAGAAAAAGCACAATTTTTCATCACACCTTTAAAAGTGGGAAATTACCTAAAAAGCTATGGAGTGAGTGGGAAAAAAATCATAGAGCTTGATTGGTGGAGTGGGGTGGAATTTAATGATTTAAAAATCACTGCAACTCCAGCACAGCACAGCTCAAGCAGGGGTGATGGTAAAAATAAAACGCTTTGGGCTTCTTTTGTGATAGAATTTTTAAGTGTAAATAAAAAAGTATTTTTTAGCGGAGATGGAGGATATTTTACGCATTTTAAAAAAATCGGGGCTTATTTTGGTGATTTTGATTTAGTTTGTCTTGAAAGCGGACAATTTAATACCGCTTGGCCATATTCTCATTCTTTTCCTGAACAAATTTTAAAAGAAGCTAAAGATCTTAACGCAAAAGCTTTAATGCCTATACATTGGGGGAGATTTCTAGCAGGAACTCACGCGTGGAACGAAGTCGTAAAATTTCTTTATGAAAACCTAAATTTACCACTTATTACACCAAAAATGGGTGAAGCTTATGAGGTGGGAAGTGAGTTTGAGCAAGATTTTTGGTGGAAAACTTAAAAAGAATTTTCATAAATTGAGGGTAGGCGATACCCTAAGAAGTGATTTATACTCTTAAAACTCACATATATAAGATAAATTTGATCTTCTAAGTTAAAAGCTTCTATATAATAAGAATAGTCCATAGAATCTCTGTAGTATTTGTAAGTGATTTTCATACTTATTCTATCCGCAATGCTTAATTTACTTGCTTTTTTATTTTTTGTTAAAGAATTAAGTTTAACTTTAATTTCTCCAGAAGGAATATCTTTCATCACTTCTTCAAGACTAGTATTTTTTGCTTTTTTGGGTAGTTTTGTGCTATCAAACTCAAAATTTCCTAAATTTGATTTTATCTTTTGAATAAGATGAAATTTTCTATCCATATCTGTTAGATTATAACAATTTTCATCAAAAAAGCAAGCAGTATAGAGAGCTTGTTGCATATTGGTATTTTTATCAAATACATATATTTTCACACTTTCTTTATCTCTTTTAGTATCAACCATATCGGAAATATTGATGGTTTTTGTGTTTTCGCTGATTTTAAAATTTGTAGCTAAAAGCTTAAAATCGATTTGTTTTTCACGGACTTTTTTGATGTTAAAGACAATAGGATGATATGGGTCACTACCTTCTTTTTGCGAGCACTCTTTATCGCTCTTGCAAAGCAATACTTTATAATAATGTTCATCTAAAATTAGCTCTTTAGTTAAACAATTTTTGTAAAAAACAAATTGATCTTGCATATTTTTTTGTAAATATGCTTTTAACTTTTCATTATAAGTGAAATCTTTTGCATTTAAATTTAAAAATATAAAAAATATTAACACGAGTCTATACATTTATTTTTCCATTTTGATAAAATTTAGCCTATTTTAGCATAATTAAAGGGAAAAAATGAAAATTACAAATTGGAGCAAAGCTGAATTTAGCCCAAATGAAGCTAAAATCAATGTTTTAATCGATGATGAAAGTGGTAAAGAAATCCAAATTTTACTTGCCAAAGGAAGTATAATGAAAGAACACAAAGCCCCATTTTCTATCCATGTGCAAGTTTTAAGCGGAAAAATTATTTTTGAAGTAGAGAATAAAAAACTAGAGTTAAACACACTGGATATGATAAGCTTAAATGCTAACGTACCCCATTCTTTAAGTGCTTTAGAAGATTCTATAGTAAGACTTAGCTTAAATAAATTTGATAAAGTTCAAAGAGTAAGTGCAGTGCTTAAAAAACCTTAAAAATTTTGATATAATTTTACTTTTTATTTTTAAGAGGTGTTAATGAATGAAAATTTTATGATATATTCAAACATCAAAAAAGTAAAGCAAAAGGTTTTAATTTGTTTTATTTTGATGATTTTTGCTTCTTGGCCTTATATTGGTTATTTTGTAAGTGCAGTAGCTTTGCTTGTGCAATTTTTAATTTGTTATGACTTGCATAGACTTTCAAAAAGTATTACTTTACTAAAGAATGCCAAAATCGCATTAGCCATAAGTGTTGTTTCGCTGATTGTTGGCATTGTTTTTGAAATTTTAAATATTCGTATCATCCAATCAGAAGAAGAGCTTTTAAAAACTCATATAGTTTTTACTTTTGAAACTATATTTTTAATTGTATGGAGAGTAGTATCATTTTCTTTGTTTTGGTTTTTTATGTATTTTATTTATAAAGAATTAAGTTTTATTACTGATCAAAAATTTTTATTTTTAGCTTATGTGTTAAGTGTTTTATCCATTGCTTTTATCGCAATATTTGTATTTATATTTTCGGCTACAAATACGCAAGATAGCGAAAATATCGCGGTTTTACTTTTTTGTTTTTTTGGCATATTTGGCGGTCTTATATTGGGCTTATCAGGAATTATTTTACAAATTATAGGCTGGATAAATTTTAAAAATTTAAGAAATTCGCAAACTGGAGAGTGGATTTTTAGATATGAATGGCTTTTTATAGATAAAAATTAAGCAAATTCTAGGTTTAAAACCTAGAATTATTTATAATTTTTAATGAAATTGACTATTCTTTCTAAGCCTTTTTTGATATTTTCATCACTAGTGGCATAAGAAAGTCTGAAATATCCATCCATTCCAAATCCAATACCTGGAACTACAGCAACTTTTTCTTGTTCTAATAATTTTTGGCAAAATTTCATTGAATCTTTTTCAATTTTTTGTATATTGACAAAAAGATAAAAAGCACCTTCAGGTTTATAAACACTAATATTTTCAACTTTTTCAAATATGCTTAAGGCTAAATTTCGGCGTTTTTCAAAAGCTTGACGCATTTTTTCTATATCTTCATCACATTCTCCGATTAAAGCAGGTATGGCAGCGTGTTGTGTGATAGAGCAAATGTTTGAAGTGCTTTGACCTTGAAGTCTTTTAACGGCTGAATTTAAAGCTTTATTTTTACTTGCCATATAGCCAAAACGCCATCCTGGCATAGCTCCACATTTACTAAGTCCGTTAATGGTTACGGTGCGATTTAGGGCATCTTCACTCAAATTTGCAAAAGCTGTAAATTCAAAATCATCATAACGAAGTTTTTCATACATTTCATCACTTAAAACAATGATTTTTGTGCCTTCTAAAACTTTAGCAATGCTTAAAAGTTCTTCTTTGCTATAAATGGAGCCTACGGGGTTTGAAGGGGAATTTAGCATTAAAATTTTAGTTTTGGGAGTGATAGCTTTTTTTAGTTGTTCGGCTGTGATTTTAAAGCCATTTTCTTCTAAACCCTCAATAAATACAGGTTTTCCGCCTGCAAATTTAACCATTTCAGGGTAGCTAACCCAATAAGGACTAGGAATAATCACTTCATCATCTTTTTCAACCAAACATTCTATGCATTCAAAAAGAGAGTGTTTTGCACCTACATTTGTGATGATCTCGCTTGTTTCATAGTTTAGATTATTGTCTTTTTTGAGTTTGCTTTGTATGGCTTTTAACACTTCAGGGATTCCTGCAACGGCTGTATATTTACCACATCCTTTTTCTATGGCAGAGATGGCTGCGTTTTTAATGGTTTGTGGAGTATCAAAATCAGGCTCACCTGCAGAGAAGCTGATCACATCTTCGCCTTTGGCTTTTAAATCATTGGCAAGCGCAGTGATCGCTAAAGTGATGGATTCTTCTAAAACTTGAGATCTTCTAGTCAGCATCATTATTCCTTTTAATTTTTTGTTTAATTTTAGCAAAAAAATACAGCTATGCAGTGAATTTAATTAAAAATTCATTTTAAGATGTGAAAAATAGTATCTTATTGTGATTTTATATTTAATAGAATTTTTTCAAGTTCTGCAATTTTTTGTTCCAGTTTTTCAAGTTTATTATCGCAATTTGCATCAATTGCCCTTGTGTTTTTATTCTTGCGTTCTTCTACGATATAAGCAGGAATTCCAACTGCGGTTAAATTCGCACCGACATCTTTTACCACCACGGCATTTGAGCCGATTTTTGCGTATTCGCCTATAGTGATATTGCCAAGCACTTTTGCGCCCGAACCTATAATCACGCCTTTTTATGGTTGGATGGCGTTTTGTACCTTTTTCTAAACTTGTTCCACCTAAAGTTACACCTTGATAAATCAGCACATCATCTTCTATAATCGCGGTTTGTCCGATAACAACGCCATTTGCATGATCTATAAAAACGCGTCTTCCTAAAGTCGCTGCAGGATGTAAATCAACTCCTGTGAAAAATTGCGAAATTCCACTTATCATTCTTGCAAGGCGTTTGAAATTTTTCTTATAAAAAAAGTGTGCAAAACGATAATTTACCACTGCCCAAACCCATGGATAATTAAATAAAAGTTCTATAAAAGAATTAAATGCGAGATCTTGTGTTTTGGGTTGTAAAAAACTTCTTTTACGATAGCCCAAAATTTCATTTTTTCCTTTGTTTTGTTTAGAAATATTAATTCTATCAAAAATTTAAAAAATCTTTATAAATTTATGGTTTATTTTTTTGTTTAAGTATTTTATATATATAAAAAAAAAAGGGGGGGGGTTATGATTTTACTTTTTAAATTTTTAAGGAGAAAAAATGCAAAAATATAAAGAAATTTTGCTTAAAGCTCTTGAAAAATACGAAAATTCGAAAGAATATGAGCATTATAGAGAGCAAGAAGAGGTCATCGTAAGTCTTTTTAAAGAGCATTCAAAAAACGATGATTTAAATTTAGTGCTTTTAAAGGTTTGTGTTTTAGATGGCTTTTATAGCACAAATTTAAGAATGTATGGCATCAATGATATGACTAAACACATTTTAAAGCTAAATATCGACAATGCCCTAAAACAAGGCGATCCAAGCATAGTTGAAAAAATCGCAAATTTTGCAAAAAACTACCAACAAAGAAAAACCAAAAGATGGTGCATACGAAATTAAAATTTCAAATAAAACTTATATGCTTGAGAGAAAAAAATGGATTAATTCCTAGAGTTAAATGTCTGAATGGTTCAGTAATTAAAGTCTCAAGTCAATGGCAAAAAGCACCTATAACAGAGGCTGAAGAAAAAGCTTTTAGCGTATATATACAACAAGAATGTATGGTAAGCAGTTGGTAATAACAAAGGCAGAAAATCTGCCTTTATCAACTTTTTAATTTTCTTTTCCACCTATGCTTTTTAAATATCCATTATCGTTTAAGAAAAGATAAAGTTCACCTAAAATATGTTTTTTCTGCTTTTCATTGACTAAATTTGAATTTGAAATTCTTTCATTTAAAATATCCATAATCGCGTGTATATCATAGTCTAAATCTTCAAGTGCATCAAGTATAGACTGAGCTTCTATAATGCCTTCAATCCCATAGCCTTTTTCGTTAATGCTAATCGTTGCTTCGGTTGGATGAGTAAAAAGATTATGTTTCATTCCAAGCACTTCTTGATATGCACCTACAAGAAAAAAGCCTAGAAAATAATTTTCTTTTTCCACATCAACATCATGTAAGAATAAAGGATTATTTTTAGAATACGAAATTTCACCATCGCTATCACAAGTGATATCCCAAATACTTGCACTTCTTGTTGGTTCTTCATCAAGGCGATCAAGTGGCATAATAGGAAAATTTTGTTCCAAGCCCCAAAAATCAGGCATACTTTGAAAAAGAGAAAAATTAACTAAATATCTTTCTTGCACTTCATCTTGTATGGCAAGTAAATCCGCAGGGTTTTGTTTATCTCCTAAAAGCAAAATAGCTTTTTTTGTGATTAAATGCGTTAGAATTTCAGCATTTGACCTATCTTCTAAATCCACATAGCCTAAATCAAAAAGGGTTAAAATGCTTTCTAAATGGTCAATGCTATCGTGTAAATATTCTAAGGCATTTGAGGGTTTTATGCTTTTATAAAGATCGTAAAGCTCATCAATAAGTTTTGGGTTTTGCTTTTTAAGTATAAGTTTGCTTTCGGTGTATTCTTGAGAAAAAAGCTCTAAAACAGGAGCGATTAAAACTGCATGGTTAGCCGCTACGAAACGCCCACTTTCTATAAAAATATCAGGCTCAAGATCTTTTTTTTGTTCAGCGATATTTTTTAGGATAAAAACTACATCATTTGCGTATTCTCTTAGAGTGTAATTTCTACTTTTTTCGTTTTTAAATTGTGAGTATTCTACAGCTAAACCACCACCAAGATTAATAGCTTTTAGATTTTTTGCACCCATTTTTCTAAGCTCTGTATAAATATTACCGGCTTCATTTAAAGCTTTTTTTAGTGGATGAATTTCAGTAATTTGTGAGCCTAGATGAAAATGTATCATAGTAAATTGTTCTAAAAGTTTATTGGTTTTTAGCAAATTTACAGCCTCGATGAGTTCTGTTGAGGTCAGTCCAAATTTAGAATTAATTCCACCGCTTTTAGCCCAAATTCCTACTCCTGCAGAATGAAGACGCACGCGAAGTCCTATATTTGGCTTAGGTTTAAATCGTTCTTTGGAAATGTCAATAATAGCTTCAAGTTCGTTAAGTCCTTCTATGGTTAAAGTGATGTTATGTCCCATTTCAGCGGCGATAAAGCCTATATTGATGAGTTCTCTATCTTTAAAACCATTTACGGTGATTGGAGCGTTTTCGTTATTGTAAGCCATAGCCAGTAAAAGTTCTGCTTTTGATCCTGCCTCAAGGCCGTAATTATAATCTTTTCCAAGTTTTACAAGATTTTTTACAAAACCAGGATATTGATTGACTTTTAAAGGATAAACCGCATTAAATTTACCTTTGTAATCAAATTCTTTTTTAGCATTATTAAAACTACCATAAATATTTTCAATTTGCTTTTGGATTAAATGCGGGAATCTTAAAAGCAAAGGCCCTTTATAGCCGTCATCTCTTAAGGCTTTAACTATATCAATAATGGCGGGTTTTTTTTCATAATTAATGCAAACTTTACCATTTTTGATAATAAAGTTATCATTCCCCCAAATATCAATGCCATAATTCATCATAAATCTTGCTCCAAATTTGAAATTTTAATGATTTTTTCGTTTTTATTTTCTAAATTTTTATAAAACAAACTTTGGTTTTTTGCCTCATTTTCCCCCATACAAAGAAAAATTTCAGCACCTATTTTATCAGCATTTTCTAAGTGTTTGGCAAGTTTTTTAGCTTCGTAATTTAAAATAACTTTGTATTTTTTTCTTAAATTTGTAGCGATTTTTAAAAGTTTATCAGTGTAAATTTCATCTAAAGTGCAAAGATAAATTCCCTCTCTTTTATTAAGTTCTTCTTTTTGTTCTAAAATCGCCATTATTCTTTCTACGCCCATAGCAAAGCCGACACCAAAACCGCTTTTTCCACCTAAATATTCTATGAGCCTATCATACCTTCCACCGCCAGCAATGGCAGCTTTTGCACCAATTTCATCACTTATAAATTCAAAAGCTGTTTTGGAGTAGTAATCAAGCCCACGCACCAATTTAGAATCCACTTCAAATTCCACTTCATTTTCTTTCAAAATGTTTTGTAGGGTTTTAAAATCTTTTTGACAATTTTGGCATAAATTTTGTTCTAAAAGTGGTGCATTTTGGAGTAAATTTTGACAATGCTCGTTTTTGCAATCTAAAACGCGAATAGGATTTAAGTTTTTTCTACGCAAGCAATCTTCGCAAAATCCACTTTGTGTGTCTAAAAATTGCACCAAATTTTCGCGGTATTTTGGCATACATTCTGTGCAGCCTAAGGAGTTGATAACAAGTTTAAATTTAATTTCAAGGCGGGTAAAAATTTCTACAAGCATTAAAATAATACTTGCATCTTCATAAACACTTTTGTTTCCAAAGCTTTCAACGCCAAATTGATGAAATTCTCTCAAACGCCCTTTTTGCGGTCTTTCATAGCGAAACATTGAGCCATGATAAAACCAACGCTTTGCTCCATTGATTTTATCCAGTTTTTTTTCTATATAGGCACGCACGACTCCGGCTGTGCCTTCAGGACGCATACAAACTTGATTTTGTCCTTTATCAATAAATTCATACATTTCTTTTCCAACTATATCAGAACTTTCTCCGACACTTCTTTTAAAAAGCACACTCTGTTCTAGATGTGGAGTATTGATAAAATTAAAACCGTAGTTTCTAGCTACTTCTTCGCAAGTTTTAATCACTTTTTCATAATAATATGCGTCTTTATCTAATAAATCTTTCATTCCTTTTAAGGCATTTATCATAGTAGAAATTCCTTTATTTTTTGATGTAAATTTTCTTTTGTGTCTCTTGCATTTAAGATTAAAAAGTCAAAATCAATTTTTTCTTTTAAAAAATTTAGCGCATTTTCAAGTTTATCCTGCACTGCTAAAAAATAATCAATTCCGCGTTTTTCTATGCTGTCTTGTTCTTTTTGGCTTAGGCGTTCTTTGATTAATTCTTTATCGCCTTTTAAAAAAATGACTTTATGCGGAAAAAAATCATTTAAAGCAAAGGCGTTTAGCTTAAAAAGCAATTCGCTTTCAAAATCTTTTGCATAAGCCATACCTGAAATAAAACTTCTATCACTGATAATAAGTTTATTTTTATTAGGTTTTATAATTTCTTCATAATGTTGCGTGCGATCGGCTAAAAAAAGCAAGAGTTCAGCTCTTTTATCGAGTCTATAAGGCTTATGAAGTAAAAGTTCTCTTAGATGACTTCCTAGCTTTGTTCCACCAGGTTCTGCGGTAAAAATAGCCTCTTTAAAACATTCTTTTAAAAGTGAAATTTGAGTGCTTTTTCCTACACAATCAACTCCTTCAAAAACTACATACAAGGCAAATCCTTTAAAAAGGGTAAAATTTCTTTAGGCACTAAAGTACTCACATCTCCACCATGGCTTGCAATAGATCTAACAATAGAGCTTGAAATAAAGGCATTTTTTAAATTTGGCATTAGATAAATGGTTTCAAATTCTTCCCAAAGGGCGTGATTTGCATAGCCAATTTGCAATTCGTATTCAAAATCACTTACTGCTCTAAGTCCACGCACTATAGTATTTACTTTAAGTTCTTTAGCTAAATCTACAAGAAGATTGTCAAAGGTAATGATTTCTATATTGTTAAAATTCGAAGTGGCAAGTTTTGCAAGTTCTTTTCTTTGTTCTAGGCCAAAACAAGGCTTTTTATGCTCGCTTTTTGCAATGGCTAAAATCACTTTATTAAAGATTTTTAACGCTCTTTTAATAACATCTAAATGTCCATTGGTAATGGGATCAAAAGTCCCTGGATATAAACAAGTCATTTTTACTCCAAAATTTTTTAACAATATAGCAAATTTAAACTAAAAATTCTGCCATTTTTCATATAAATTGTGAGAAATTCCTAAAAGGTCTAGCCATTTTCCTATGATAAAATTTTCCATTTGCTCTAAATTTTTTGCATTGGAATAGCTTGCAATTATAGGAGGTGCTATAATAACGCCCATTTGACTAAGCTTTGTCATTTGTTCGAGGTTGAGTGTTGAAAAAGGCATTTCTCTCACACCTAAAATCAGTTTTTTTCTTTCTTTCAAAGCCACAGCACACGCACGCATTAAAAGTGTATCAGCAAATCCTGCATGAATCTTAGCAAGGCTTGAAATAGAACAGGGGGCAATAATAGTCCTTTCTATACCAAAAGAACCGCTTGCTACGCTTGCACTTAAATTTTTATCATTGAAAAAATGAGTATTTTGAAATTTTTCTTGGCAAATTTTTTCTAAATTTTGCTTGTTTTCAGCTTCAAAGCTTATTTTTGCACCTTCTGTGATAACGCAATAAAGCTCACATTTTTTTTCTAAATTTTCTAAAAGTTTAAGTCCTAGATGAGTACTGCTTGAGCCTGAAATTCCTAATAAAATTTTCATTGTATGATTATCCTATTTTTTCCTGTTACTATGCCTTGCATTACTTTACCTTCTTTATTTTTAGCACGAATCCTTTCTCCTAAATTCGCACTTTGTAATGCGGTAAGTTCTATCAAAACATCGATATTTCCATCGCTTAAAACTCCTATTATGGGATCATTACGACGAATAAGAGCTAAAGTTTTAAACATATTTTCTTTTAGGATAGTGTTTTTATTTATGTTGCTTTTTGCAATGAGATTGCTAGTATCATCAGGGGTTAGTGCATTAGATGGCACTTTATCAAAATCCATTAAAATGCTTTTATAATCAAGAGCACTAAGTCTATCTCCTCTTTGTATAGGGCGTTCGCTTTTTAGTACTTCTAAATTTGCTTGGATGAAATAGCGAAAGAATACATTTTTTTGTATGTTTTGTGGGGTTTTAAATTCGGCTCTTACGAATCCTTGTGCCTGATTAAAACGACCATTGGCAATTCTTATAAATTCATATTGGTTAAAATCTTTAGGTAAGGTAGTGATTTTTAGATCAATTTGTGTGATAATTAATTTTGGAAAATTGTTTTTAAATTCTTTAGCAAGGGCAAATTTAATTTCTTCTAAGTTTGCTCCATGGCTTAAACTGATAAAAAATAAAAATACAAAAAATATAGCTTTCATTATAGACCTAAATTATTGATATCGTGTATTTTACCTTATACAGATTTAACAAAGCCTTTAAGGCTTTGTTGTTAATTAAAAAGTTGGAATTACCGAGCCTTGATATTTTTCATCAATGAAGTTTTTGACTTTATCACTTGTTAAGATCTCTTTAATGATAAGACTTTTTTCGTTTTTTTCTTCACCTTTTCTTACGGCTAAAACTATTGCATATAAACTATCTTTGTCTTCCATAAAAATTCCATCTTTTAATGGGTTTAATCCTGCCCCAAGAGCATAATTTGTAGTAATTACTGCTAAATTTATATCATTTAACGCTCTTGGAAGTTGTGCGGCTTTTAGTTCTATAAATTTAAGATTTTTAGGATTTTTGCTTATGTCAAGTGGAGTTTTAAGCGTGTTTTGAGTTTTGAATTGAATCAAATCTGCTTTAGCAAGTAAATCTAAAGCTCTGCTTTCATTGGTTGCATCGTTTGGAATAGCGATTTTAGCTCCATTTGGAATATTTTTAAGATCTTTAATTGAATTGGAATAGATGGCCATAGGAACTAAAACAATGCTTCCTAAAGAGCTTAAATTTGTGCCTTTGTGAGTGTTAAAATCCTCTAAAAAGGGTTGATGTTGATATAAGTTTGCATCAAGTTCTTTTTCATTAAGTACAATATTTGGGATATTATAATCACTAAATTCTTTGATTTGTAAATTCCAACCTTTTTCTTTAAAAATAGGTTTTGCAAAATTTAAGATTTCGGCATAAGGAGTAGGTGTTGCTCCTATAATAATGGTTTTATCGGCACCAAAACTAAGACTAATTATGCAAACAATACTTAATAATATTTTTTTTAATTTCATAAAAATTCCTTAAAAAGCGGGGATTAATATATCTTTATATTTTTCATTGATGATGGTTTTAAATTTGTCGCTTCTTAAAATTTCATCAATCACTTTTGTTTTTTCACTTTCTTTGTCTTCAAAACGCACTACAACATAATTCACATAAGGACTATCTTTATCTTCACGAAAAATAGCATCTTTTGCGGGGTTAAGTCCAGCTCCAAGGGCAAAATTTGAATTAATTATAGCAATATCCACATCTTCTAACGCTCTTGGAAGTTGTGCGGCTTTTAGTTCTGTAAATTTGATTTTTTTTGGATTTTCTTTTATATCAAATAGTGTTTTTTGCACATTTTGACTTAATCGGATTAATCCAGCCTTTTCTAAAAGTTCTAAAGCTCTGCTTTCATTGGTTGCATCGTTTGGAATAGCAATTTTAGAACCTTCTTTTAGTTCGCTTAAATTTTTGATTTTTTTACTATACATTCCTATTGGAGCTATAATAACAGGTGTAGTTGCTATTAAATTAGCACCTTTTTTTGTATTATATTCTTCCAAAAAAGGTTTGTGTTGATATAAATTTGCATCAAGTTCTTTTTCTTGTAATGCTCTATTAGGCAGTATATAATCTGAAAATTCTATAATTTTCAACTCGTAGCCTTTGTTTTTAAAATCGTCTTTAAGCAATTCTAATAAAGTTCCAAAAGGATCAGGTGTTGCCCCTATTGTAATGGTTTTTGCAAAGAGTGATAAATTTAAAAAACAAATAAATAAAATAATTTTAAATAATCTCATAAAAACTCCTTTTATGATGGAAAGAAAGTCCCAAAAAGGGACAAGATTAAAAAGCAGGTAAAACTGATCCGTTATATTTTTCTAAAATAAATTGCTTTACTTTATCACTTTGTAAAGCTTTAATCAAAGCTTTAATTTTGGCATCATTTTCATGTCCTGTTTTAACAACAAGTATATTTGCATAAGGACTCTCTTTGTCCTCTATAAATACACTATCTTGCGCTGGATTTAAATTCGCAGAAATGGCGTAATTAGAATTAATTACAGCAAAATCCACATCTCCTAATGCTCTTGGAAGTTGTGCGGCTTTTAGCTCAACAAATTTTATTTTTTTAGGATTTTCTATAATATCAAGTGGTGTTTTTAAAGGTTTTTCTTTAAATTTTACTAAACCTTTTTTAGCAATGATATCTAAAGCTCTGCTTTCATTTGTTGGATCATTTGGTACTGCTATAATCGCACCTTCTTTTATATCATCTAAACTTTTATATTTTTTAGAATAAACTGCCATAGGTTCAATATGGATTTTCGCAACACTATTTAGTTTTGTTCCTTTACTTTTGTTAAATTCTTCTAAGTAAGGTGTATGTTGAAAGAAATTCGCATCTGCTTCGCCATTATCTACTGCCAAATTAGGCAAAACATAATCTGTGAATTCTTTGATTTCAAGCTTGTAGCCTTGTTCTTCTAATTCCGGTTTAACTTGTTCGAGTATTTGAGCGTGAGGGACAGGAGTCGCTGCTACACTTATAGTTTCTGCTGATGCTAAATTTAAACTTAGTCCTAAAAGACTTATTTTAAGTAGATTTTTAATATTCATTTTGTTTTCCTTATATAGTCATTTTTGTGCTTGCTTTATCTTAGAATCACTCTGACTATCAGGAATAGGTATGTAAAACTTTTTTCGATAGTCAGATTAACGCATCGAAGACATCATGGTTAATCCTTAATTTAAATTTTTGGTTTAGATTTTACTTAAAAAAACTTATATATAACTTAAAAGGAGATATATCTCCTTATTTTTTAAAAAAAATATAAACAAAACATATTGCAAGAATAATAAAAATAATCATTTGCCAAAAGAAATTTCCATCATTATTTATATTTATTGCAATACTAATAGCAAATAAAATCATTAAAGTAGCAATAATGCGTAAGCTTTTGCTGTTTTTAGCCCAAGTGTAAAATAAATTACCTAAAATTTGCACTACTTGCACCAAAACAAGCAAAATAACTACGGTTTGAATCATCACTTCCTTATTAAATCTTTCATAACCGTAACGAATAGCTATATCTCCAAGCCCACCACCACCAACAGTTCCAGCAAGAGCTGAAAAACCTATGGTAAAAATTAAAGTTAGAGTAATACCGCCTATAATATTAGGCAAGGCTTCGCTAAAAACTACCTTAAAAATAATTTGTAAATTATTTGCACCATAGCTTTTAGCTGCTTCTATTACACCTTTATCAATTTCTTTAAAAGCACTTTCTAACATTTTTGCCAAATAAGGAGCTATGCCAATGGCCAGTGGAACTATGGCTGCATTTGTTCCTATGCTTGTACCTACTATAACTCTTGAAAGAGGCAAGAGTATAACAATAAGAATCAAAAATGGGAAAGCGCGCAAAATATTAGTGATAAAATCTAAAATCGCATAAGCAATTTTATTTTCTTTGATTCCGTTTTTATCCCAAGTAGCAAGTAAAATTCCAGGAATAACGGCTAAAATAAAGCCAAAAAATACAGCCATTAGACTCATATAAATAGTTTCATTTAGGGCGGGTTTTAGGATATTTTCATAATTTTGTGCAAAGGTATTAATAGAATTTAGCGACACTTCTTTAATGCTTTGCCAAGAAAATTCAGCAAAAAACTGTGAAATTCTTTCTAAAAAAGCTCCTAGAATGGATACATTTTCTTCATTCATTATGCCACCTCCCATAAAACACCACTTTTTTCTATGTAAGCTAAAACTCTCTCTTTGTCTTTTTGATCAATATTAATAACCAAATTTCCTAAAGCAACGCCGTTTAGTTTTTCAATTTTACCCCAAACAATGTTAAAATCAATATCCAAGGTTCTTGCCATATGAGTAATAACACTATTTTGTGCCACTTCTTTTGGGAAATAAAGTTTGATATTTAAGCCCTTTTCAGGTAAAAAGTCGCTTTCTCCTAAAAATTCTTTCATTTTTTCATTTGGTCTTAAGAAAAGCTCATCAATCTCACCGCTTCCGATGATTTTTCCGTGTTCTAGTAATAAGGCTTTTTGTGCAATATCTTTTACAACATCCATTTCATGGGTAACCAAAACAACGGTTATCCCAAATTCAGCATTGATTTTAGCAATAAGTTCTAAAATATTTTTGGTTGTATTAGGATCAAGAGCAGAAGTGGCTTCATCGCTAAGTAAAATTTTAGGATTTAAAGCCAAAGCTCTGGCAATAGCAACGCGTTGTTTTTGTCCCCCGCTTAATTCTCTTGGATAGGCTTTTAATTTATGATCAAGTCCTACAATTTCAAGCAAAGAATTGACTTTTTGACTCACTTCTTTTTCACTCATATATTCTTTACTAAAAAGCTTAGAATGAAATTTGCATTGTGAATAATGCGTCCTTAAAGGCATTGCAACATTTTCAAAAACATTTTTTCGTTCCATTAAGGCAAAATTTTGAAAAATCATGCCTATGTCTTTTCTTAACATTCTAAGTTTTTTAGGATTGTTTTGGCCTAAATCTTTTATTTCTGCATCAAGTACCTTTAAACTGCCTTCTTGATAGCTTTCAAGTCCATTGATACATCTTAAAAGGGTCGATTTTCCAGCACCACTATGTCCTACGATGGCATAAATTTCACCCTTTTTAATTTCTAAAGAAACATCATTTATAACAAGTTCTTTTCCATAATATTTTTTTAAATTTTTTATTTTTATCAAAGCTTTTAACCTTTTAAATTTGCAAGCTCAGCAGATATTTTTTCAAGCTGAGTTTTTAAATTCGCTAGAGCTTCTTTATTTTGCTCCACGACTTCTTTAGGTGCATTAGCAATAAATTTTTCATTTGAAAGCATAGAATTTAATTTCATACTTTCTTTTTCTATTTTGTTTTTTTGATTTTCAAGTCTTGCTAAAATACCACTTAAATCCACATTTTCAAGTGTGATGAAAATTTCTAAATTTTCACTAACATCACAGATGGCTTTTTGTAATTTTTCTTCTGTAAAATCTATTTGCTCGCATTTGGCGAGCATCATAATGAAATTCATATAAGATTTTATTTCATTTTGCATTTTTTGATCATTGAGTTTAATATAAGCTTTTTCTATTTTTGAATTCCCTAGATCTATTAAGCTTTTGGCACGGCGTATGCTAACTATGCTTTCTATAATCAAAGAGAAAATTTTTTCTATATTTTCATTTTTAGTGCTAAATTTAGGATATTTGCTTATCATTATAGATTCGCTTGTTTCAAGGTCGGTATCGCTAAGCTTATGATACAGATACTCACTTAAAAAAGGCATAAAAGGATTTAAAAGTTTTAAAGCTTCTTTGAAAATGCTTCCTAGTTCTTTTACGCTCGATTTTTCAGCCTTACTAAGCTCAATTCCCCAATCGCAAAAATCATCCCAGAAGAATTTATAAAGTGTGTTTGCTGCATCATTGAAACGATAATTATCTAAATTTTCTCTGACATTTTTCACACAATCTTGAAATTTAGAATAAATAAATTTAGCCAATGCGCTTTTAAGTTCTATTTTTTCTAAATCTTCAAATTTATTTTCGTTTAAAAGCAAATAGTTGCTTGCATTGTAAATTTTATTTGTGAAATTTCTAACTTGTAAAAGTTTATCATTGCTAAGTTTAATATCGCGTCCTTGTATAGCGAGCAATGCTAGAGTGAAACGCAAAATATCAGCACTATATTCTTTAATGCTTTCATTTGGATCGATCACATTTCCAAGACTTTTACTCATTTTTCTGCCTTGCTCATCTTTTACAAGAGCATGCAAATAAATATCTTTAAAAGGTAAGGCATTGAGGGCATTGGTACTTTGAAACATCATCCTAGCAACCCAAAAAAATAAAATATCAAAGCCAGTGATTAATAAAGAATTTGGATAAAATTCTTTTAAATCTTTTTCAAACCAAATTTTATCCTTACCCCAAGCGCCATTTCCCCAACCTAGTGTGCTCATTGCCCAAAGTCCAGAAGAGAACCAAGTATCAAGCACATCAGGATCTTGACTGAAGTTATTGCTATTACATTTTGGACAAGTTTTTGGAGTGTTTTCACTTGCCCATTCATTGCCACACTTACAATAATATACAGGAATTTGATGCCCCCACCAAAGTTGCCTTGAAATGCACCAAGATCTTAAATCTTTCATCCAAGCATTAAAGCTATTAATCCAATGCGCAGGATAAAATTTACTCTCTCCCAAATTAACTTTTTCTATACTTTCTTTAGCTATTTCTTGTTTTACAAACCATTGTTTTGAAATATAAGGTTCGACTATATTATTACAGCGATAACAATATCCTACTTGGTTATTATACTCTTCTATTTTTTCTATAAATCCAAGGTTTTCTAATTTAGCCACGATTTTTTCTCTAGCATCTAAGCGTTCTAGACCTTGAAATTCCAAGCAGTGTTCGTTTAAAATTCCTTTTTCGTCAAAAACATTTATAAATTCTAAATTGTGTTTCAATCCTACTTCATAGTCGTTCATATCGTGTGCTGGGGTTACTTTTACAACACCAGTTCCAAATTCTTTATCCACATGTTCATCGGCTATGATTTTAATTGCTTTTTTGCTTAGCGGCAAAATCACTTCTTTGCCTACAAATTTGGCGTAACGTTCATCGTTAGGGTGGATCATTACAGCAGTATCGCCAAAAAAAGTTTCTGGGCGTGTTGTAGCTACGACGAGATATTCATTGCTATCTTTCAAAAAATATTTTATATGATAGAGCTTACCTTTATTTTCCTTGTATTCCACTTCTATATCACTTAAAGCTCCATCATGGGTGCACCAATTTATCATATAGTTTCCACGCACAATGAGTTTTTTATCATAAAGTTCGACAAAAGCTTTTTTTACGGCATTAGCAAGTCCTTCATCCATGGTAAAACGCAAACGACTCCAAGCAGGAGTGATACCTAATGTTCTCATTTGGTCTAATATTTTTCCACCACTTTGTTCTTTCCATTCCCAAACTTTTTCTATAAATTTTTCTCTACCAAGTTCTTCTTTTTTTATGCCTTGAGCAAGAAGTTGTTTTTCTACAACATTTTGAGTGGCAATACCTGCATGATCGAGTCCTGGCTGATAAAGAGTTTTATATCCATCCATTCTTTTATAACGCGTCATAATATCTTGCAGAGTGAAGGTTAATGCATGTCCTATATGTAAAACCCCTGTAACATTAGGCGGAGGCATCATAATGCAAAAAGTTTTATCTTTTTCTTGTATAGCTTTATTGCTATCGATTTCAAAATATCCGCGTTCTTCGCAAATTTGGTAATATTTTTTTTCTATTTCTTTATCATACATAGTTTTATAACCTTCATCAATATTATGGATTTATCGAAGTGATTTCAATCACTTCGCAAAATGGAAAGAAGTATTGAGCTGTATTAAGCCCTGTTGTTAGACTTTTTATATGTTTAGCAAAATCACTTCCTTTGCCATCTTTTTTTATCTGAAGTTTGAGTCTTTCAAGTACTTCTTCACGAGCAACATGGCTATTTAATTCTTCTAAATTATTCATGAAAGGTTGAATTTTTTCTATGCTAATATGCTTATAAGCTTTTCTCATTTCTGAAAAAATAATATCTTTGTTATAAATTGTTAATCTCATTTCATTCTTTGGTAACATTTGAACAAAAACACTTAAATTATAATCTTTTGAGGTATTTTCAATGCTTGTTAGCATTTCTTTTAAAAGATTGATTCTATAATCAGTTAAAAATTTACCATTTAATACATAAACCTTCATACTTTCAGTGCTGAGTTTTGGTTCTAAACGGCTATCCTTACCTCTTGATAAGTATTCTTGTGCTGTACTTAGTTTTTTGGTTTGAGTATTTTTTTGAGTATTTTTATTATGATTGATTTTTTCTTGTTTTAAGGTCAGTTCTTGTTTTTTGTTATCTGGTTTAGAAGTTTCTTTTTTGCTATTTTTTGTTTCTGTTTGATTTTGTTGAATATTTTGTGCGATTTTGTTTTCTGTTGTATTATTTGGTTTTGGTGTAGATATAAGACTTTGATTATTATCTAAAACGCTTTGTGTTGTATTGATGTCTGTATTGTTAGAAATTGTATTTACATTATTATATGAGTTTTGTGTATCTTCAATAGAATTATTAGTATAATTATTATAATTGTTGTTTTGATTTTGCTGATTGTTGATTGGACTTTCATTGTAAGTTTGAGCAACATTGTTATTGTAGGTATTGTATGAAGGCTTAGGTTTGGAATATTCAAAAAGATAATAATAGGTGCCTCCAAGTATTACAATTACGGCAATTAAAATTCCTGTAATAACGGAGAAAATTTTTAAATTCATTGTCAATCCTTTTAAAAAATAATAAATGATTTTACATTCTACTACATATTACTATAAAGAAATGTTAAATTTTTATATTTTTAAGTATTTTTTTTCTATAATTTCAACTTTTTAAGGAAAAAAATGCCACTTTCTAGATTAAACGAAGAACAATATTTAGCCGCTACTGCAAAATTTGGACATAATCTTATTATAGCTAGTGCAGGGACGGGAAAAACTTCTACAATTGTTGCAAGAATTTCTTATCTTTTGAATCAGGGTATAGCACCGCAAAAAATTATGCTTTTAACCTTTACAAACAAAGCCAGTAAAGAAATGATTACTCGCTTAGGGAAATATTTTAGTAAAAATATTACAAGAAAAATTCTTGCAGGAACTTTTCATAGCACGGCTTATACTTTGCTTAGAAATGCTAACAAGGATATAATTTTAAAGCAAGCAAGCGAATTGAAAGTTTTACTTAAAAGTGTATATGAGAAAAGAACTTTTAGACATTTAAGCGATATAAAGCCTTATCAGCCAAGCTATTTGTATGATATATATTCTTTATTTCAAAACAAAGCACACGATCAAGATTTTTACTCTTGGTTTTGTCAAAACTACGAAGAACAAAGTATTTATGCTGAAATTTATGAAGATATTTTAAAAGAATATAGTGAAGAAAAAAAGCGTTTTAATTATGTTGATTTTAATGATTTATTGATTGATTTAAAGGAATTATTAAAGGAACGAAAATATGAATTTGATGAAATTTTAGTTGATGAATACCAAGATACAAATACTTTACAGAGTTCATTAATTGAAGCTTTTAAAAGTAAAAGTTTATTTTGTGTGGGAGATTATGATCAGAGTATTTATGCTTTTAATGGTGCAGATATTAATATCATCGGTGGGTTTAAAGATCGTTTTAAGGATGCTCAAATTTTTTCTCTCAATAAAAATTACCGTTCATCAAAAAGCATTTTAGCTTTAGCAAATAAGGTGATTTTAAATAATGAAAGGCTTTATCCTAAGGAGCTTATAGTAACAAGAAATGATGATTTTAAAGCACCGGCCTTGCTCGTATTTGAAGAATTATTTGATCAGTATCAAAATATAGCTAAGATTATACTTACAAGTGGTGTAAATTTAAGCGAAATTGCTGTAATTTTTCGGAATAATTCTAGTGCAGATGGGATTGAAGTCGCTTTAAGAGAGCAGGGTATTGCAAGTGTAAGAAAGGGAAGTGGAAGTTTTTTTGAAAGCTTAGAGGTCAAAGCATTTAGTGCTATGCTTGCTTTAGCAGTAAATCCTAAAGATATTATGGCTTTTATCCATTTAGTGCAATATACAAAAGGAGTTGGTGGAGTTTTAGCAAAAGAAATTTTTGATGCACTTATGAAATTGGGACATGGGAGTTTAATAAAAGGTTTTTTAGATCCCGATAGAAGCGTAAATTTACAAAATCATCAAAAAAGAAACTATCAACTCGGACTTTTTGCAGATTTAGAAGAGTTGGCAAATGAAAATCGTTTTCAGTTTGAGAGTGAATTTAATGCTCATCCTATTTTAAAACTTTCAAAGATTAATGATTTGTGTGCAAAAAATTTAGAAAAAATTTATTTATTTTTAAATAAGGCTATGGAGCTTAAGCATTCTTTAGCATTGGTAAATTTAATTTGTCAAAATTCATTTTATAGAGAAATTTGTGAAGAACTTGCCATAAAAAGGGCAACAAACAAAGCAGGACAAGTGGATCTATTAAGAAAAAATGAAAATTTGGAAAAAATAGAGACTAAATTTAATGTCTTAAAAGAGCTAACTAAAAATTATAGTGATATTTATAAATATTATAATTTTCTTACTTTAGGTGCAAGCGAAATGAGTAGTGGAAAAGGTGTAAATTTGCTTAGCGTGCATGCAAGTAAAGGTTTGGAATTTGATTTAGTATTTGTTATTGATCTTGCACAAGGACGCTTTCCAAATCAAAAGCTTATGAGTATGGGCGGAAGCTTAGAAGAAGAAAGAAGACTTTTTTATGTTGCAGTAACAAGAGCTAAAAATATACTTTATTTAAGTTATGCTAAATATGATAAAAATAAAAAAAGTTCTTTTGCCCCTTCTTGTTTTCTTATAGAAGCAGGACTTTGTAAGGGAGAATTTACTTAAAGCTAGTATGATATATTTATTACAAATTATTTATTAAGAAAGGTATAGAAACAATGAGAAAAATATTAGCTTTAAGTTTGATAACGGCTAGTTTTCTAAATGCTGAAATTTTGGTTTATGGTCCAGGAGGTCCTGCTCCAGTTGTTAAAGAACTTGCTTTAAAATTTGAAGAAAAAACCAAAGAAAAGGTTGTGGTGACTGCAGGACCAACTCCTGCTTGGATTGAAAAGGCTAAAAAAGATGCGGATTTGATTTTTTCAGGCAGCACTTCTATGATGGATAGCTTTATTAAGCAAATTCCAAATTTAAATTTAGAAAATTTACATGTTTTAAATGTGCGTCCTTCTGGTATTATCGTGCGTCCAAATAATCCAAAAAATATTAAAAGTTTTGAAGATATTTTAAAAAGTGGTATAAATGTTATGGTTGTTGATGGCGCAGGACAAGTGGGGCTTTATGAGGATATGGCTTTAAAAAATGGCAAAAGAGAAAATTTGATAAAATTGCGTAAAAATATTAAAGTTTATGCTAAGAATTCTAAAATGGCTATTGATGAATGGAATAATAATCCCAAGATTGATGCTTTAATTATTTGGTCGCATTGGGCTAAAACTTTAGGTGATAAAGCTTTATTTATTGAAGATAAAAATGCAGTGATTTATCGTTCGGCCGAAATAGCTCCTACAAAAAAAGGACTTGAAAATAAGCGAGTTTTAGAGTTTGTCAAATTTATCCAAAGCGAGGAAGCTCAAAAAATTTGGAAAAAATATACTTGGAAATAAAAATAAGATAAGTTTTATCTAATTTAATCTTTTGGTTAATTTTTTTTAAGATATATTAAGATATAATCATTATTATCAAAGTATTTAATTTTTAAATTACTTTAAAATAATCAACAAATTAAGGAATAAAAAATGAATTCGGTAAATTTTAAAGGCAGTCCTATTGCTCTTAAAGGAAATTCAGTAGAGGTTGGAGCAGATGCTTCTAGAGTAAATCTTAAAGCTAAAGATTTAAGCATAGTTGAAATTGGTGCAGCGGGTAAAACTCAAATTATTTTAAGTGTGCCAAGTTTAGATACTCCAGTATGTGCAACTGAAGCTAGAGAATTTAATAAAAAAGTTGCTAGTTATAATGGAGCTGAAGTTATCGTTGTAAGTATGGATTTACCTTTTGCTATGGGTAGATTTTGTAGCACTGAAGGGATAGAAAATTTAAGTGTTGCAAGTGATTTTGTAGCTAAAGAATTTGGACAAAATTATGGTGTTTTAATTGGTGAAGGTGCTTTAGAAGGCCTTTTAGCTCGTGCTGTGTTTGTGATTAAAGATGGTAAAATTGCTTATAAAGAATTAGTGAGCGAAGTAACAGAAATGCCAGATATTGCAAAACTTGATGCATTTTTTGGTGGTTCTAGTTGTTGCGGCGGTTGTGGTTGTCACTAAGTTTAAAGCCACAAAAGTGGCTTTAAATCAAAAATATATTAATTTTTATTAACTTCTAAACTTTCATCTATTTTTAACTTATTTTAAGTATAGCTGCCAATATTTATTAAAATACAAACACGAGTTATTGTTATAAATTAATATTATTTTTTAATATACAAAAAGGACAATAAAACTCCTATAAAATAATGTTTTAAAAATATTATTTTTATGTAAAATTTTAAAGTAAGTTTTATTTGGCTTTGTTTATAATAAAAAGTCTTTATTAAATTTTTATGGAGGGTTTAATGAATAGAAGAGATTTTATTAAAAGCACTGCTATAGCAAGTGCTGCTAGCGTTGCAGGGCTTAGTGTGCCAAGTTCCATGCTTGCTAAGCAAGAAGAAGAATGGAAATGGGATAAAGCAGTTTGTAGATTTTGTGGAACAGGCTGTGGAATTATGATTGCCAGAAAAGATGGTAAAATCGTAGCGACAAAAGGTGATCCAGCGGCTCCTGTAAATCGCGGACTTAATTGTATTAAGGGTTATTTTAATGCTAAGATTATGTATGGCGAAGATCGCCTTGTAATGCCTTTGCTTCGTATGAATGAAAAGGGTGAATTTGATAAAAAAGGAAAATTTAAGCAAGTTTCTTGGCAAAGAGCTTTTGATGAAATGGAAAAGCAATTTAAAAAAGCCTATAATGAACTAGGAGTAAGTGGAGTAGGCATTTTTGGTAGCGGACAATACACTATCCAAGAAGGTTATGCGGCTTTAAAGCTTGCAAAAGCAGGTTTTAGAACAAACAATCTTGACCCAAATGCAAGACATTGTATGGCTTCTGCGGTGGTTGGTTTTATGCAAACTTTTGGTGTAGATGAGCCATCGGGTTGTTATGATGATATAGAGCTTACGGATACTATCATTACCTGGGGAGCAAATATGGCCGAAATGCATCCCATTCTTTGGTCGAGAGTAAGCGATAGAAAACTAAGCAATCTTGATAAAGTCAAGATAGTGAATTTAAGCACATATTCTAATAGAACTTCAAATATTGCTGATATTGAAATCATTTTTAAACCAAATACAGATTTAGCGATTTGGAATTATATAGCAAGAGAGATTGTTTACAATCATCCGCAGGCTATGGATATGAAATTTATTAAAAATCATTGTATATTTGCGACAGGTTACGCAGATATTGGATATGGTATGAGAAATAATCCTAATCATCCTAGCTTTAAAGAGAGTGAAAAAGATACAGTTGCAAAAGAAAATGCCATTGTGCTTGATGATGAAGAAGCTACGGCTTTATCTTATCTTGGTGTTAAGACAGGGGATAAATTTGAAATGAAACACCAAGCAAAAGCAGATTTAAATTGGGAAATTTCTTTTGAGGAATTTAAAAAAGGTTTAGCCCCTTATACGCTTGAATATACCGCAAAAGTGGCCAAAGGCGATGATAATGAATCTTTGGAAGATTTTAAGAAAAAGCTTAAAGAATTAGCAAATCTATATATAGAGAAAAATCGTAAAGTTGTAAGTTTTTGGACTATGGGTTTTAATCAACATACACGCGGTTCTTGGGTAAATGAACAAGCTTATATGGTGCATTTTTTACTTGGCAAACAAGCAAAACCAGGCAGTGGAGCTTTTTCTTTAACTGGACAGCCAAGTGCTTGTGGAACAGCTAGAGAAGTAGGGACTTTCTCACACCGCTTACCTGCTGATATGGTTGTGGCAAATCCAAAACACAGAGAAATTTCTGAAAAAATTTGGAAAATTCCTAGCAAAACCATTAATCCAAAACCAGGATCTCCTTATCTTAACATTATGAGAGATTTAGAAGATGGAAAAATTAAATTTGCTTGGGTGCAAGTGAATAATCCTTGGCAAAATACCGCAAATGCAAATCACTGGATAAAAGCAGCTAGAGATATGGATAATTTTATTGTTGTGAGTGATTGTTATCCTGGAATTAGTGCAAAAGTAGCTGATCTTATTTTACCAAGTGCTATGATTTATGAAAAATGGGGAGCTTATGGAAATGCCGAAAGAAGAACGCAGCATTGGAAGCAACAAGTTTTACCTGTGGGTGCTGCTATGAGTGATACTTGGCAGATTATGGAATTTGCAAAACGCTTTAAGCTTAAAGAGGTTTGGAAAGAGCAAAAGGTGGATGAAAAACTCACTTTACCAAGCGTTTTAGAAGAAGCAAAAGCTATGGGCTATAATGAAGAAGATACGCTTTTTGATGTTTTATTTGCCAATGAAGAAGCGAAAAGTTTTAGCGTAAATGATGCAACGATGAAAGGTTTTGACAATAGCGACGCAAATGGAGATGAGAGAAAAATCCAAGGTAGTGATGGAAAAGAATTTAAGGGTTATGGATTTTTTGTGCAAAAATATCTTTGGGAAGAATATCGTAAATTTGGTCTAGGACACGGACATGATTTAGCCGAATTTGATACTTATCATCAAGTAAGAGGCTTAAGATGGCCAGTGGTAAATGGCAAAGAAACGCAGTGGAGATTTAATACTAAATTTGATTATTATGCGAAAAAAGCTGCTCCAAATTCTGATTTTGCTTTTTATGGTGATTTTAATAAAATGCTTACAAATGGAGATTTAAAAGCTCCAAATTCCGAAGAAGCGCATAGCATTAAAAATAAGGCTAAAATTTTCTTTAGACCATTTATGAAAGCACCGGAAAGACCAAGCAAAGAATATCCATTTTGGCTTGCTACGGGCAGGGTGCTTGAGCATTGGCATAGTGGAACAATGACTATGCGTGTGCCTGAACTTTTCCGTGCTGTTCCTGAAGCACTTTGTTATATAAGTGAAAAAGACGGCGAAAATTTGGGTTTAAATCAAGGAGATCTAGTTTGGATAGAATCGCGTCGTGGCAAGGTAAAAGCAAGAGTGGATATGCGTGGTAGAAATAAGCCGCCTGTAGGACTTGTGTATGTGCCATGGTTTGATGAAAATGTTTATATTAATAAAGTTACTTTAGATGCAACTTGTCCGCTTTCAAAACAAACTGATTTTAAAAAATGTGCGGTGAAAATTTACAAAGCTTAATTGGGATTTGATTGAATGAAAGATAGAAGAGAATTTTTTGCTAGTGCTTTTAAAGGTTTATGTCTTTGTACCGCAGGTGGATTTTTAGCCAATTTGGCCTTAAAGGCTGATGATGAGTTTGCTTTGCGTCCTCCTGGTGCAGAAGATGAAGCAAGATTTTTAAGTAAGTGTATTCGTTGTGGACTTTGTGTAAAAGCGTGTCCTTATGATACTTTAAAGCTTGCTACTTTACTTGATAGTGCGAAAAATGGCACACCTTTTTTTAAGCCAAGAACTATTCCATGCTATCTTTGTAAGGATATGCCTTGTATAAAAGAGTGCCCAACTGATGCTTTGGATAAAAAACATTTAGAGCAAGGCATAGAGTCTTTGAAAATGGGTATTGCTATTGTTGATAGTGCGAGTTGCGTGGCACATTGGGGAATTCAGTGTGATGCTTGCTATAGGGCTTGTCCTTTGATAGATAGGGCTTTAAAACTTGAGCTTAAACGCAATGAACGCACTGCTAAACATGCTTTTTTATTGCCTAGCGTAGATCATGAAGTTTGCGTTGGTTGTGGGCTTTGCGAGTTAGCTTGTATTACTCAAAAGCCCGCTATCCGTGTTTTACCACGCGAATATGTGCTAGGTAAGGCGGGATCTCACTATGTAAAAGGTTGGGATAAAGAAGATGAAAAACGCTTAAAAGATGCTGATACTTCTAAGCATTTTGATGCTAAAAAAGCGACAAATTATTTAAATGATGGAGAAATTTGATGAGATATTTAATCGCTAGACGCATTGTTCAGCTTGGAATTTTAGCCCTTTTTTCTTTCAGTGTAACGGATTTTATTTTGAAAGGAGATTTAAGTTCATCTAAGCTTTTTAATAGTGTGCCATTAAGCGATCCTTTTGCAGTATTGCAAATTTTTTTAGCAAGTTTTAGCGTAGATTTAATGGCTCTTTTTGGTGCTTTACTTATTTTAATTCTTTATGGAATTTTTTTAGGTCGTGCTTTTTGTGCTTGGGTTTGTCCTATAAATTTAATTACCGATTTTGCTGCTTTTATGCGTTTAAAAATGGGTTTTAGAAATAGCAAATTTTTAATTTTAAATAAGAATTTGCGTTATTATATTTTAGTTTTGGTTTTAATCCTTTCTTCTATGCTTTCTTTGCCTGTATTTGAGAGTTTTTCTTATATAGGTATTGTGCATAGAGGGATTATTTTTGGCACCACTTCTTGGATTTTTATAGCTTTTATACTTTTTTGTATTGATGCCTTTTTAAGTCCTAGAGCAATTTGTTCGCATATTTGTCCGCTTGGAGCTTTTTATGCTTTGATTTCTCGTTTTTCCTTGCTTAAGGTTAAACATAATAGTCAAAATTGCACCAAATGCTATAAATGTATTGGAATTTGTCCTGAAAAACAAGTTCTTTGGATGATAGCTAAGGAAAGTGTGAGTGTGAATTCTGGCGAGTGTATAAGATGTGGGCGTTGTATAGAAGTGTGTGATGATAATGCTTTAAATTTTAATATATTTGATTTAAGGAAAAAATGATGAAAAAGAAAACGGTTTTATTAGGAAGTGCTTTTGTGGCATTTTTTGCTGCTTGTGCGATTAATGACGGGGTAAGTTCAGAGCAAATTGGACTTAGAAAAGCAAGTTTGGAAAATGAAAACAAAGTGGCTTTAGTGGATGCCAATTTTACAAGTTTGCAACCAGGAGAATCTGTGCGCTTTGAAAGATCTTATGAAAATGCACCTCCACTTATTCCACATGATATTTCAGATATGCTTCCTATAACAAAAGATAATAATACTTGTCTTAGTTGTCATGATAAGGCTATAGCAGCTGATGTTGGAGCCACTCCACTTCCTGCAAGTCATTATTATGATTTTAGACACAATAAAACTACAGGTGATAATATCAGTGATACAAGATTTAATTGTACGCAATGCCATGTTCCACAAAGTGATGCTAAGCCTTTGGTGGGTAATAGTTTCAAACCTGAATTTAAAAATGAAGGACTGAAAAATCGTTCGAATTTGATTGATGTGATCAATGAAGGTGTAAAATAAAAAATGAAAAAAATTCTTTTCATTTTAGGTCTTTTTTGTATTTATTCTTTTGCTTATGAGTTAAAGCTGAATTCAAATATTACTGCTTTAAAACTCGATAAGCAAAGTTTATATATAGGTACACAAAAAGGCGAAATTTTAGAATATAATATTAAAGATAAAAGTTTAAAAGAGCTTTTATCTTTAGCTAAGATTAAAAATTATTATGAAGAGGATTTTGCTAAAATTTATAATATTGATGTTTATAAAAATTCTCTTTTAATTCTCAGCGAAGGGGATTTTGGGGCAAAAAATTTAAGTCTTTATAATGAGACTTTACAGAGTAAAAAGCTTGAAGAAAATAGTGTTAAAAAAGTTTTTTTTATAGATGAAAATACTTATCTTTTGGTGCTTTTAGGATCTGAAATTATTTTGACAGATAAAAATTTAATACATCAAAAAGAATTTAAATTTTCTCATTCTAGTTTAAATGATGGGGTTTTAAGCGAAGATAAAACTAAATTTGTAGCAGGTTTTGAAAGTGGGGAAGTGGAGCTTTTTGATTTGAAAAATTGGAAAATAATAAAAAACTATGATAAAATGCATAAGGATAATATTTATCAAGTGGATTTTAAAAATAATGTAATTTTAAGCTGTGGGACAGATAGGCGTGTTGGTGTGGTCAAAAATAATGAGCAAAATTTCTTACAAAAAGATTTTTTAATTTATGCTTGTGCTTTAAGCCCTAGTGGAAAATTAGCTGCATATAGTGATAGTGATGCGGGTTATAGTAAAATTTTTAATATCAATGGTTTTAAAACCATCAAAACTTTTGATAGTGAAAATTTAATGAGCGAATTTATTATTTTTATCAATGAAAAAGATTTTCTTATTTCAGGTTTTGGAGATAAGATTATATTTGGGAGTTTAGATGAATCTTTCTAGTGTATTGATTATGGCAAAAATAGAACATATAGATGAATTAAAAGAAATGATTTCAAAAATTGATTTTTGTTCTGTAGAGCTTTGTGAAAATGAAAAAATTGTTGTTGTGATAGAAAGTGAAAATTTAGAAGATGAGTTAAAATCTTATAAGAGTTTAGAAAATTTACCTCATATTATAAGCATCAATATGGTTTTTTCTTATCAAGATTTAGATGATGATATACAAAAAGCTATAAATAGTGGTGCTATACAAACTATAGAAAAAAATGAAAATGCCCAAAATATTCGTTATTATGGTAGTATATTTAATCGAATTCCTTAAAGTTTTATAAAATGATTTTTTTAATCCCTTTGCTTGTAGTTATAGCTATTATTTTTGGTATTGATTATTTGTATTTTAGCGATGAAGATGCACAGGTAAAAAAAGAGCAGAAAATAGACAAAACAAATCCAAATTTAGATAAGCAAAGACAAGAATATTTACAAGAGTTATTTAAGGAAAAAAAATGAATCAAAGAGATCTTTTTATTATAACTTTTCCTGTTTTGATGGGTTATATTCCTTTAGGTTTTGCTTTTGGAATTTTAGCTGCCAGTAAGGATTTTTCCTTGCTTGAAATTTTGCTTAGTTCTATGATTGTTTATGCTGGAGCTGGGCAATTTCTTTTGGTGGCTTTGGTCGCACAAGGAGCTTCTTTTTTGATGGTTTTTTTTTACTTTGCTTTTACTAAATTTCCGTCATTTTTTCTATACTTTGTCACTATTAAAAGAACTAAAATCTATTAATTTTTTAAGACATTATGTGATTTTTGCTTTAACGGATGAAAGTTTTGCTATTTTAAGCTCTATTAAAGAGAAAATCAAGGATTTTACTTTAATACAAAGATCGCTTGTTATGTTCGAAATTTGTTTATTAAATCATTTTTATTGGATATTAGGTTCTGTTTTAGGATATTATTTTAAACAAGGTTTTGACATTGATTATTCTGGTGTAGAATTTAGTTTAAATGCTCTTTTTATTGTTTTAACTTATGAACTTTATAGGCAAAATCCAAATTTAAAAATTCTACTTTATTCTTCTTTTTTAGCTGTAATTGCTTTATTTTGTATAGAAAAGTCTTATATGTTGGCTTTTTGCATTTTTACTGCTTTAATTGTTTTAATTTTTGGAAAAAAATATGTTAGATAAAAATATTTTATATTCGATAATTGCTGCTTTTTTAGCGACTTATTTAACGCGTGTTTTAGCTTTTGTTTTGTTTAAAAAGAAAAAAGAGAATCATCATTTGCTTTTTATACAGTATAATATGCCTTTAGCTATTATTATTATTTTATTTTTTTATACTTTTTATGATGTGAAATTTAGCTCTTATCCTTATGGTTTTGATTTTATTCTCTCTTGTATTTTTGTATTTTTAATACATCTTATTTTTAAAAACGCACTTCTTAGCATTATTTTAGGCACTATTTTTTATATGCTTGCTTTAAGACTTTTTTAATGGATTATACTTTACTTATTCTAACTTTTGCTTCTGTTTCTTTATTGCCAGGATTTTGTATGAATTTAGCTTTTTCTTTAGGACTTTCCTTAGGATATAAAAATACTTTATGGATGATGTTTGGCGAGCTTATAGGCTTAGCATTAGTGATTTTATGTTGTGCTTTAGGGGCTGGATTTATTTTGCAATATGAAATTTTATTTAAAATTTTTCAAATTTGTGCTGCTTTGTATCTTTTATATATTGCTTTTATTTTATTTAAGGCAAATAATCAAATCACTCAAGAAAAAGTTGTCAAAAAAAGAAAATTTTCTCTTATATTTCAAGGTTTTATAGCATCTTCCTCCAATCCAAAAGCGTGGATTTTTATGCTTTCAATTCTACCTTATTTCTTGCAATTTAAAGTAAATTTAAGCTTTTTGGTTTTTGTGATTTTACTGATAGAATTTTGTTCTTTAAGTCTTTATGCTTTAGGTGGAAGTGTATTTAAAATTTTTATGAATAAGCATTTGGATAAGATAAATAAATTTAGCGCTTTGTGTTTATTTGTTTTAGCACTCAGCATAATATATAAAGTTTAACTTAAAATGCTTTTTGCTAAAATTAAAAAAAATATTAGGGATAAAAATGAAAAATACCGTTACAGAAGCTTCTATCTATGAAGCTCAAGGGCTTAAAAATGAAGCTTTAGAAATTTATAAGAATATTTTAAAAGAAGATCCTAATAACCAAAATGCAATTGATGCGGTGCGTCGTCTTAGCGGTTTTCGTTCTAAGCATAAAGATTTAAATATGCAAATGCTTGATTTTTTTATAAATATGAAAAGTGAAGAAGAAATTAATGAATTTAAAAGGTGGTTGATAAAGATATGAATTTAGAAGATTTGGCAAAAAAGACTATTAGTGAAGTTAGCTCTATAATGGAAGAGCAAAGAAGGCAAAGCGAAATTTTAAAAGAACAAGAAGAACTTAGAAAAACGCAAATTAAAGATAATACGTCATCTGTGGATTTTGCTTATAAAGAGTCTGTTTTAGAACAAGAGTTGGAAGATAAAATTTCTATGGCAAAGTTAGAAGAAGAGCAAAAAATTCAAGATGAAATTCAGGTTTTTGATGAAGAAATTAAGGAAATTAAAGAAGTTATAAAAGAAGAGCCTATTTTACAAAGTGAAATTTTAAATCCCAATATTATAGCAGAAGTTGGGACTCTTAATGAAGATATATTTTTAAAAAATTTAAGAGAGAGAATTTTAGTGCTTTTTGAAGGCTTAAATAGTGTAAAAAAAGATGATTTGGAAAATAAGCTTAATTTAACTATAAATTTTTTAGAGTTTTTACTTGCAAACATCGAAGATAAGCTTAAAAAATAATCCCGATTTAGAATTTATTGCTAATTTTTTAAAGCCTTACACAAAAAGGGCTTACTTGGTTGGCGGTAGCGTTAGGGATTTGTTTTTAGGTTTTGAAATTTATGATTATGATATAGAACTTTATGATATAAAAATCAATGAATTTGAAAAAATTATGCAAAAACTTGGCGCACAAGGCTTTGGAAAAAGTTTTTTTGTGTATAAATTTAAAAACTACGATCTTGCACTTGCTAGAACAGAAAATAAAATAGCTTATGGTCATACAGGCTTTGAAGTAAAAATTTGCAACGATGAAAAGCTAGGAGCTAAAAGACGCGATTTTACCATAAATTCTATGATGATTAATCTTTTTAATGGGGATTTTTTAGATTTTTATGATGGCTTAAAAGACTTAGAGCAGGGTGTTTTAAGACATATTGATGAAAAAAGTTTTAAAGAGGATAGTTTAAGAATTTTAAGAGCGATTGTTTTTGCCTCAAGATTTAATTTTAAGATAGCAAATGAAAGCTTAAAATTAATGCAAAATATGAATATTAAAGATCTTAGCAGGGATAGAATTAATGCAGAGCTTTATAAATTTTTCAAAAGCTTAAATCTTGATGTGGGCTATAAATATTTACAGATTTTAAATTTAGAAGAAGAAATTTTTGGTTTTAATAGTATTTTTAAAAGCATAGAATTTCAAAATTTGCTTAGGCAAAGTAGGGAAGTGATTAAAGATGAAAGTTTGTTTTTATATTTATATTTAAATTTTTTTAAGTTAGAAAAGCAAGATTTTTTTAAAAAAACTAAGCTTAAAAAAGAATATTTAAAAAAAGCAAATCAGGCTTTTTATTTTGAAAATTTGAGTGATTTTAACTTAGCAAAAATCGCTTTTGATATGCCCTTGAAAGAGTGGCTTGGGCTTTGGAATGAAAAGCGTATTAAACAAGCTAAGAGGTTAAAGCTTTATGAAAATAAATTTACAAGCAAAATTTTGGTAAAAGAATTTATAAATGCTGGAATTTGTGGTAAAATGCTAGGTTTAAAGCTTAAACAAGCAAGAGAAGATGAAATAAAAGATTATATCAAAGGTTTAAAACAATGATTTCTGTGTTAAAAATTTGCACCAAAGATCAAAAGGGGCTAATTTATAGAATTTCTGATGTGATTTTTAAGTATCATATTAATATAGTTAAAAATGATGAATTTGTTGGCGAAGGAATGTTTTTCTTTCGGGCTATTTTAGAAGGGGAATTTGATAAAGAAGCGTTTATCGGGACACTTGAAGCGATGCTAGGGCAAGATGCTTTAACTATGCTTTGCGAGAAAAGAAAAAAAGATATTGTTGTTTTTGCAACAAAAGAAAGTCATTGTTTGGGTGATTTGTTAATTAAACATTATAGTAATGAACTTGAAGCCAATATTAAAGCCGTGATTTCAAACCATAACACTCTTAAAGATTTGGTGGAAAAATTTGAACTTCCTTATCACTGTATCAGTGCGGAAAATTTAGATCGTAAAGAGCAAGAAGAGCAAGTTTTAGAATGCTTGAGGGAATATCGATTTGATTATTTGGTTTTAGCAAAATATATGAGAATTTTATCGCCTGATTTTGTGAAGCATTTTGAAGGAAAAATTATCAATATACACCATTCTTTTTTACCGGCTTTTATAGGTGCAAATCCTTATAAACAAGCTTTTGAACGCGGAGTTAAGATCATTGGTGCAACGGCACATTTTGTAAATAATAATCTTGATGAGGGGCCTATTATCACTCAAGCGGTTTTGCCAGTAAGTCATGAATACACTTGGCAGGATATGCAACAAGCTGGACGCAATGTAGAGAAAAATGTGCTTTCAAAAGCCCTTGATTTGGTTTTTGATGATAGGATTTTCATACACAATAATAAAACCATAATATTTTAAACTAAAACTTGGTTTTTAATAGGCAAATTTTATCTTTTTCTACAAAAAATATAAAACTTGAAATAATTTAAGAAATATTTTAAATATAAAGATTATAATTCTTTCCATTTTTAAAATTGCTTGTAAAAGTATAAGCAAAAAAGGGATTAGGATATGTTTATTTTTACTCCTTTATTTACGATTTTTATTTTGCTTGCGGGCGGATATTTTGCTAAAAGAATAGGTGTATTGAAACAAAAACAAGCCAGAACTTTCTTAGACTTTGCTATTGTTTTTGCTTTGCCTTGTTTAATTTTTGATAAGGCCTATCATTTGAATTTCGATTTTTCCTTGATTGTTTTAATATTCATGGGACTTTTAAGCTGTGTTATTTCTGCTTTTATATCTGTACTTTTGGGTTTTATTTTTAAATTTTCAAAAACAACCATAATCAGTATGTTTTTACTCTCTTGTTTTGGGAATACGATTTTTGTTGGTATGCCTATAGTTGAAGGTGTTTTTTCCAATCCACAATTTAGTGCAGAAGTTATATTTTATGATGCCTTAGCTACTACTTTGCCTATTTCTCTTTTTGGTCCTTTTGTTCTTTCTTTGGGAAGTGGTGAAAAGGTAAATTTGATGACTAATATTAAAAAAATTCTTTCATTTCCTCCATTTTTAGCCTTGCTTTTTGGTTTTTTATGTAAAATAATCCCCTTGCCCGAATTTTTATTTTCACCTATTCGTTTGTTTGGCGGTGCTGCGACTCCTGTGGCACTTTTTGCTATAGGTTTAGGGCTTGGATTTATGGCGATTAAAACGGCTTATAAGGCTACAATAATAGTGATTTTTGCTAAAATGCTTTTGGTGCCTTTGATTTTTATATTTTTGCTTAAGATTTTTGGTTTCGAAATGAAAGCATCAACTTTAGTTGCTATTATAGAAAGTGCCGCACCCACTATGACTTTAGCAGGAGCTATGGTGATGAAAGCCAAACTTGATAGCAATTTAGCTGTAAGCGCTGTGGCTTTTGGAGTGCTTTTTGCTTTCATTTCTATGCCGATTTTAATTTGGGTTTTGATGTAAATTTAAATCAAAGCCTTTGAAATTTAATCATTTCTAATAACCATAAAACCTTGTATTTCTTTTATTTTGGTCTCTGTTTTGTTTGTTTTTGTATAATGAGTTTTTAAAATTTCCATCTTTTTTACTACCACATAAAAAGTTTGATTTTGCGTTTTAAACTCATATGAACCATTTTTGGCAAGTTCTTTTGTATCGATTTTTATAAGCTTTTTATCATCTAAAAAAATGTTTAATTGATTATCATTTATCTTAAATTTATAAGCACCTTTTTGAGAATATTCTGTGTTAAATTCTATCATTTCATAATTGGCAAATTTTAAAGGCATTTGATCTGTAAAAAAACTTTTATACGAAGTTTTTTCTTTTTTTATTTCTTCTCCTGTGAAGTTTTGTATTATTTCATCGTTTTTTTCTGCATATTCTATTCTTTCGCCCATTTTGTTTAAAAAATACACTATATTATCTCGTTCTTTCAAAACGATATTAATAGATTCTTTTTCTAAATTTCCATAAGTTTTGATAAAATTTTCTTTATTTAAAAGAGCAAAATCAATCTGCATTAGGCGATTTTTTTGGCAAATCACACTAAGTGGAAAGCTTATAAAACCCACAAATAAAGATAAAATTCCAAATAATAAAAGATTATAAAATAAAGCTTTTTTGCTAAAAAAGCACAACAAACTCGCACAAAAGATGAAAAAACTAAGTGATAAAACAAAAATGCGTGCTGGGGTAAAAGAATACTCAAATATCCTTACACCAATCGCCAAAAGAGCAATAATGCTTAAAATCAGTGTCGCAAAAGAATAAAATTAAAAAGTTTGCTTTGCTTCTTAAAGCCTTTATTTAAAAATGCAAGAATGAGTAAAAAGAAGGCAAACCACATCACTATATGCACGATATCTTTAAACGCAGAAATACCGGCAAAATAAAGCATAATGCGTGAAATCGGATAAAAAGCAAGCACGATGATATAAGCAAAAGCAAAAATATTTAAAAGCAAAAGTAAGGTGTTAAATATTTTTAAATAACTATGTTTTGATCCTAAAAACGCAACACCCGCAAAAAAGCCAAAAAAGACAGCAAAACACGAAAAAGTTTTAAAAAAATTAGAATTATTTACATCAAATAAAAAATTCATACCGCCAAATAAAATACCTAGCAAAATCAAAGATACGATATATAAAAGCAAAATGATTAAAAATTTCGCCAAAATAGCACTAAATTTTTCATAAGAATTTCTTACACTAAGTGCCACAAAGACGCTAATAACACAAAAATTTACAGCAATAAAAATAGAAAAATAATGATAAGAAAGGATTTTAAATGTATCTTTTTGGGTGGAAAATGCGTGAATAAAAACCAAAAAATAAACTACAATGCTTACAAAAAGCACCATAAAAAATGGTGAAAATTTACTTTTAAGGGAATTTTTTGAATAAATTTGTGTGATTTTTTCGCATAAAAGCGAAAAAGCTACGACAAAAATGAGAAAATAAGCATTTGGCGAAAATGTTTGATTTGCTATATTTAAAAATAACAAAAAGTTTAAAAAAACTTAACACTGCTAAAGGATATTTTGCAAAAGCATTTTTAAATAAATTTAAGAAATAAATCATTTTTCCCTGTTTTTGTCTAAAAATTTAATAAAATTGGAAATTTAACATAAAATTATAAATTTTTATAACTTGAAATCTTAACCGCAAAAAGTTATAATTTTATGAGTGTTTTAGAGTGTCCTTTGAAAGCGGTGCAAAAATTCTCTTGCAGAGAAATTGGCTGAAAATAGAAAAGCAAAATATGCAAAAATAATAAAACTTTATAAAAATAAAATTTAGAAAAGGAAAACTATGAATTTAACAGAAGAAAAAGTAAAATCATTAGGGCTTGACACTAAAGAAGAAGTAGTGATTCCAAAGGATATTAAAGTCATTGAAAAGGATACATTTAAATACAACACAAAAATACGCAAAGTCATTCTAAATGAGGGATTAGAAGTTATAGAAAAGCATGCTTTCCGTAATTGTGAATCCTTAGAAGAGATAATTTTGCCAGATAGTTTAAAGAGTATCGGAGAATATGCATTTTATGATTGCTGTCTTAAAAAACTAAAATTGAATGAGGGATTGGAGGTTATAAAAGCTTGTGCCTTTTTGAGTTGTAAATCCCTAGAAGAGGTGAGCTTCCCAAATAGTTTAAAGAGTATCGGAGAATTGGCATTTAGTGAGTGCTCTAGCCTTAAAAAGCTAAATTTGAATGAGGGTTTAGAAAGCATAGATGCTCGGGCTTTTCTTGGGTGTGAATCTTTAGAAGAAATAAGTTTGCCAGATAGTTTAAAAGAGATGTGGGCAAGTGCGTTTTTGAAAGTCTATACTCTCAAACGCATTCATATTTCTAAAAACCATAAATATTTTGGCTATGAAAATAATGTGCTTTATAATAAGGAAGGCAAATTTGTTATTGCTGTTGCTAATATACAAGAGAGTATGAGTTTTCCAGAGTGTATAAAGAGAATTGGATATGAGAAATTTAGCGAATGCTCTAGCCTTAAAAGCTTAAATTTTAATGAGGGATTAGAAGCTGTAGGAGAGAATGCCTTTTATAAGTGTAAATCCTTAAAAGAGATAAATTTCCCAACAAGCTTAAAAACGATTGAAAGAACCGCATTTGACAAATGTTCTAGCCTTAAAAAACTACATTTTAATGAGGGATTAGAAGTTATAGAAAAGCATGCTTTCCGTAATTGTGAATCTTTAGAAGAGATAAGTTTGCCAGATAGTTTAAAAGAGATTGAAGAAGGTGCGTTTTTAAGAGCATATAAGCTAAAACACATTCATATTTCTAAAAACCACGAATATTTTGGCTATGAAAATAATATACTTTATAGTAAGAAAAAAAGGAAGGCTGTTATTGCTATTACAAACGCAAATGAGGGCATTACATTCCCAGAGTATATCACCGCAATCCCAGAAGATATTTTTAAAAATCCAAATCTTCCAAAAGTAGCTTTTGAAAATAAAAATTATAGAATTAGTGAGAAAGATTGCTATTCAAAAGGGGTGAATGAAGCTATAAGTGCACATTTAAAAGGCTATATGTTTAAAAAGGCTAAAAAAGAAAAAGTAGCTGAAATTATGAGTGTGAGCTTTGAAGGTATTTTACAAGAGATTGCTAAAAACTATGGGGTAGAATGCAAAATAGAAACTAAAAAATGCGATCAGGAAAAAATCGTTTGTGTTTTGCAATTTCAAGAACGCACAAAGTTTCTTGCCACGATAAAAATCAAAAATCCTACTTTTAAAGAGCAATTTGAAAGCTTTGTAAAGCTTATAGTAGATAAAGAAAGCACTTTTGAGAGTTTGCAAAATTTCACTAAAAAGAATAAAGATATACGCCATAGCAGGGCTTTTGCACTAAATCATTGTATCCCTTATGTGAAATTTTCAAAACTAGAGAAAGAATTTTTATCATCAGATCTAAAAGATCTTAGAGTGCAAATCCCACAAGGTGTAGAAGTGATACTAGAAGAGACATTTAAAAGTATCAGTTCTTTAGTCTATGTTAAGATTAGCGAGGGCGTAGTAAGGATTGAAAAGAGCGCCTTTGGGTTTTGTAGCAGGCTTAAAGAAGTTGAGCTTCCAAGCACTCTTGCTTACATAGGCGACTCTGCTTTTTACTACTGTTATGATTTAGAGCAAATCAACATTCCAAATAGCGTTACACACATAGGTGAAGAGGCGTTTAGTTTTTGCAAATCTCTTAAGAGTGTGGTATTGCCAAACAAGCTAAAAGAGATAGAAGAAGGAGTATTTGAATACGCCGGTTTAGAGAGTATCACAATCCCTGCAAGTGTAGAACTTATAAAAAAAGCTAGTAAGTCTTTTTATGAATGTCCTTTGAAAGTCATCTATGGCACAAAAGATTCTGTTGCAAAAAAAGTAGCTGAAGAATTAAATACACAATATATAGAAATACAAGAATAAAGGATAGCAATGGGAGTAAAAATTAATACAACCGAGTTAAAAAAGATTTTAGAAATCACGCCAAGTGAGCAAAATATCATGCTAGTAGGGAAGCACGGCATTGGTAAATCCCAAATTATCCAAGAGCATTTTACTAAAGAAGGGTTAAAGGTTGTTATATTATTTTTAGGGCAGATGAGTGATCCAGGTGATCTTATCGGCTTACCACATAAAAATGAAAAAAGTGGACATACAGAGTTTATCCCACCCTTTTGGTTTCCACTTGATGATACGCCAATCGTGCTTTTTTTAGATGAGCTTAATCGTGCAAGGCCAGAAATTTTGCAAAGCGTTATGGATCTCACACTCAATAAACGCCTAGCGGGTAGATCACTCCCAAAGGGTTCGCGTGTGATAAGTGCGGTGAATTTTGGTGATGAATATCAGCTAAGCGATCTTGATCCAGCACTTACAAGTCGTTTTAATATTTATGAATTTGTTCCAAGCATAGAAGAATGGCTTTTATGGGCTGATAGTGCCAAGATTGATTCTAGAATCATCGCTTTTATTACAGAAAATCCAGATTTACTGGATACACAAGAAGGAATAGAGGATTTTGGGCTTGATAAATTCCCAGATCGTAGGGCGTGGGTAAGGGTTTCTGATATTATTAAAGGTGCTCCTGATATAAGTAGCGATATTTATAAAAAGGCAATTTGTGGTATTGTAGGTGTAAAAGTGGGTGTGAAATTTACAGAAACTTATAAGGATAGTAAGCTTATAAGTGCAAGTGAGATTTTATCGCATTTTCCTAAGGTGCAAAAAAAGCTAAGCAAATACAAAACGCCAGATTTTACAAAAATCAATGATTCGCTATTCCGCTATATTGAAAACAAAAACTACCAAGAGAGCGAGGCTCAAGAGATAGCCAAAAATTTTGAACTTTATTTTGATTATTTACAAGAAAAAAAGGCAAATGAAGTGTTAGGACATTTTACTAATCTTTTTATTAGTCACACTTATCCTAAAGTAGTGAGTTTTGTTATGACACACGCTCTAAGCTTACAGCAAAAAATTATTGGCTTTGTAAGCTCACTATAAATGAAAGCAAAATAATGGATTTAAAACAAAAATTTCAAAAAATTATCGATTCGTGGTTTTTGAATGAGCCTTTTTTGTTTGAAATTTATTGCACGCATACGCTAAAAGTTTCTAGTCTTGAAGTCCCTATGCGAAGCGGTAAGGGCTTAGTAGAATATGATGAAGATTTATGTCAAAATCTAAGCGAAAACGCACTAGAAGAGTTTTTAAAGCTAGAGATGTTTCGCATAGCGCTAAACCACCCCTATCAAAGACAACCTATCAATGCTAATAGAGTGGCACTCTATCTTGCAAGCACCATTACAATTACTGATAATTGCGATTTGAAACTTAATTTGCCTATGCCAGAAGATTTTGAATTAGAAAATAATTGTGCGTTTGAAGTGTATTATAGAAAGCTTTTTGAGATTTTAGCAAAAGAAGAGAGCGAAAGCATTAGCGATGATGATACAGATGAAAAACAAGATTTACAAGGCTTTGGATCTGCAGGTCCTAGCGATGGCACAAATGAAAATCAAGATATACAATCTATGGATTTTAAATCTGCAAACCTTATGGATTTAAATCTCTCTGAAATTGCCCAATCTTGCACGCAAAATTGGCAAGATGATGAGGTGAGATCTGAACTTATACAATCCATTGTAGAAAATGCTTTAGATAATCCAAAGTCATTTGGCACAATTCCTGGCGGTTTTATAGGATTATTAGAGCTTTCTTTAAAGGCCAAGATGGATTATCGGCGATATTTACGAGCCTTTAGGCATTCTATCCTTTCAAATAGGCGTCGCCTTGTGAGAAATAAGCCAAGTCGCCGTTATGGCTTTGCATATTTTGGTAGCACTTATGAATTTAGCACAAAGCTTTTAGTTGCAGTAGATGTGAGTGGTTCTATTAGCAATGAAGCTTTGCAAAAATTCTTTTATATCATCAATAGATTTTTTAAATACGGCATAGAAAGGCTTGATGTCTTGCAGTTTGATACAGAAATACAAGGCGAGATAGTAACTTTAAAAAAGGCACAAAAAAGTGTAGAAGTGCAAGGGGATGGTGGGACTAACTTTGAGCCTGTGGTAAGATACTATGAAGCGCATAGGGAATATGATGGGCTTATTATCTTTAGTGATGGATATGCACCTCCTGTAAGCGCAAAGAATTCACGCCCAAAACTTTTTGTTTTTGAAAATTCTGAGCAATATAGTGATTTTTTAGAGAATCCTTTGCCAAAGGGCTCTAAATGCACTTATCTTTCATAAATTTTTTATTATTGCTTGTTTATTTGTTTATAGAATCTATTTTCTGTCATTGTGAAGCCTTGCATAGCAAGGCTGTGGTATACAAGCGAAGCGTTATTCACAAGCGTAGTGCAGTGCAAATCTAAAAGAATAACCAAGAAAGGCAACTTCTGTTTTTCTAAGACATAGCCGAAAAATCTCTTTAAATCTTGTTTTAGAAGTATTATTATATACTTATTTGAATTAATTAAAAGGTTTATGAATGCAAAATTGCTATCAAGAATTTGACGCACTAATCGCTGAAAATAAGGCGACTTTAAAGTATTTTGAAAATAATTTTAGCACGATTAAAAAGCAGGTAGAAAATTGCAAAACGCATGAAATATATAGCACAAAGGCTGATGGCTTAGGGATTTTAAGCCCAAGTCTTATCACGGATAGAATCTGCAAAGGGTATCGCAAGGGCAAAAGGCTAAAAAATAAGCCAATGGCTAAAGATTATTGCATTTATGAGCTAGATTCTAATCATAAGCCTTTGTGCATTTGCCATGTAGGTGATGTGAGCTTTTATTTTATAGCGCATAATAATGCGACCTTTGCGCTGCCTTGTATTAATGATGAGCGGTATAACTTTTATCCCACATATTCTCACAAGATAGAATATAAAAATGACAAGTTGTATAAATATTCACAGATTGATAGCAATTCATTGTGGCAAGAAGTGTATGAGTTTAAAAATGAGAATTTAGCAGTATGCTATCGGTATTATTATGTCCCAAATTTAGCAGGAAGTAACAAGGCAATCCCGCTAGGAGAAAAGGGCTCTCCAGCAAAAGCTTTTAGATTAGAGCTTTCTTTAAATAGAGATAAAGTCATCAAGATTTTGATGTATGAGTTCCCGCGTAATAAGCTTGTTTATACATGGGAGAAGTAGCAAGAATATTTTGCAAATCAAAAAGGATTTTGCAAAGTGTCAAATGAGACATCACTTTCGCGTCATTGCGAACGCCGACGAAGTAGTCTAAAGAGTAATCAAGAAACTTAGGTAATTTCATTAGACTGCTATACTCCATTCCATTCGCGGTGGCAGATAATGGACTCCACGAGCTTGCAGCTCTCGCAGTGACATTTTAGATACTCCTTAGAAAGCTATAATCCTACTAAATCAAATCATAAGGAAAGTATTTGTATTGTTTAAATTCTTCTTTATCTAAATTCATTAGCTTTACAATTGCTGCACC
>NZ_NFNY01000023.1 GCF_002179165.1 Campylobacter jejuni | reverse complement strand
GCTAAAATAACTAATAGTGTATTAAGTGATAATTCTAAAGGTGTTAAAGTTCTTAGTCTTGATGAGATGAAAGAGGTTAAGGGTGGCTGGTATCCTATTTCTGCTCAATGTTCAAGTAGTATTTGCCTAGCTATTGCCAATCACAGAGCTGCAGCATTAAATGGTACTCTTACTCCAGCAGAAGAAACAGCTTGGAAAACTGCAACTTTAGAAAAGGATGCAAAAAATTCTAGATATTATTTAGGCTTTTTAGCTCAAAACAATTGGGCTATTTCTAGTTTGGGAAAACCTTATAATTATTTCACTTATGCAGCTATTATGTTAGCCCCAAATGGGCAAATTTATCAACTATCTAGCCAAGTTCTCAATAATAACTTAATTATAAGGCAATTAAGTATTGGCTATAAAGATCAATTTGATAGATATTTAGGTGGCTTACATCCTTAATTACTTTATTATCATTTCTACCTTTTATATTTGGTAGAAATGATTTTTATTCATCTTGCAAAAGGAATATCAAATGATAAACAACATAAACTCAAATTTAAATTATAATTATATAAATAACACAAATAATCTAAATTTAAAAAAGAATACTCAAGCAAATAGTTTAAACGATAATACAAATAACACTTCTACAAAAGAAACAAATTCAAATAATAATATTAGCAATAACAACACTTTAAATAATAATATTTCTATAAACAATAGCACCCCAAACCAAATTCAAAACAAAACTTCAAATTTGGTTAGCGATAAATCAGAGGCAACAAATCAAATTCTAGGCTATGGAGTAGATAAAGATGGCTTTTTTACAAGCGATTTTAATGAAGCCGCAGGTTTGCCTAAAGATTATAAGATTTACGCTAAAGGCTTATCAAATTTTGTGGATAATATCACTAATGATACACTCAAGCCCTTTACTAGTATAGATATAGCAAAAAGCATAGCTAGGGCTTATAAAGTTTTTTCACAACTTGTTGATGAACCAAATGGAAATTTTAGTGCCAAAGACTTAGATAAAATCCCGCAATATTTTCAATGGGATAGTAAAACTTTACAAGTTACAAAAATTTATACCAAAGAAGAATATCTTAGTGCCGAAAATTCAAAACCGACAGGAATTGTCGATGAGACTAATAAAAATTTATATAGTTCTTTAATCAATTCTATAAGTTTTCCTAATTACGATTCTTATGGCAATGGCTATTTAGATAAAAAAGCTGATATTTTTGAATTAGGTGTAGATATGGGAAAAAATATTTATACTCATAATGATGGCACAATTTCTAAAGGTGGAGTTTTAATGGCATTTTTTGCTTCAAATAGTAGTTATCAGTTTTTGCGTGGCGAAACGACAATTATGGGAAAATTAGCAGGTTTAGATGATGATTTTGGTATGGATCGAATCACTGCACTAAGAGATTTTATGCAACAAAATCCTATTTCGTATAGTATAAGTGGAAATGTAGGAGTTGATTTAATTAATGAATTAAAATTACAAGATAACACTGATGTGGAAAAATTTAAAAAAGAATGGCTAGAAATGAAAGCTAAAAGCGATGCAATGGGAGAAAAATATAAAGC
>NZ_NFNY01000077.1 GCF_002179165.1 Campylobacter jejuni | reverse complement strand
TTGCCATCATTAGTGATTGAACCCACAGTAGAACCTTCACCCACTGTGATATCTCCTTTAATAGAAGAATTGCCACTGTTGGTGATGTTATCAATTTTTCCGCCATTGATTGCACCGATAAATTTTATAATTCCTTCACCCATATTAGTAATAGTGCCAATGGATGAGTCTTTGCTTACAGATATTTCTTTATTAATTTTACCACTATCTGTGTTAGTGATACTATCAATCCTGCTACCTTCGATTATATCGATAATTTCTATCGTTCCATTACCATTATTAGTAATATTACCTATAGATGAGTCTTTATTTACCCTAATATTTCCATTAATTAGACCACTGTTAGTGATAGTAACAATCTTGCCACCATTTTCTAGTTTTATAGAGTTATCTGCACCTATACCACTTATGGTTCCTGTATTAACAAGATTTTTTATAGTAGAGCTTGTAACCTTTATCCCATAACTAACTCCACTAATATATCCTTGATTGCCTAAATTTTCTATGGTAGCATTGTTTGATACATCTATACCATTAGCATCATTACCAAGGATTTGGATGGTTCCTTTATTTGTAATGCTTGAGGTTCCATTGCTAATTATAACACCATGTTTATTTTTTTCACTTGTAATA
>NZ_NFNY01000069.1 GCF_002179165.1 Campylobacter jejuni | reverse complement strand
AAGCTAATGAATTTAGATAAAGAAGAATTTAAACAATACAAATACTTTCCTTATGATTTGATTTAATCTTAGTGGGTTTAAAAACCCACAAGGCTTTTCATGGCTAGAAAAAGAACTTGAAAAGGAATTTAAATGACGCAACAAGAAATCTTAGATGATATTGTTCTAAAATTTTGCAAAAAACTGGACAAATTTTCAGCACAATATGGTTTAAAAACAGAAGAATTTATCACTTATGGTGTTTTTGACGACTTACTTTTTGCTTTTGAACATTATCTAGAAGAAGATGATGATTGCATAAGTTTTAGTGTTTCTTTTAGAGTAAAATCTATGAAAAGTGATGAAATTTTATGTAAGATAATAGGACTTGATCAGCCTAATTTGGATTTTAAAATTTTAAATCAACATGGCGTTAGATCTTTTCCATTTTCTTTTAAAAGTATGGAATTTGCAAATTTGAACGATTTAAAACAATCTGGATTAGATGATATGCCAAGTGATTCTTATCATAGTTTTTTAAAAGCTTATAAAGAAAGTATAGATACCTCTTATTGAAGCTTTTAAAACTGATACTACTAATACAATAAAAGGGCTTTATGATTTTATTTACAATTATGAAGAAAATGAAGATACTATTTGGCAAGATAGAACCTTAATGCAAGTTTTACTACTTATAGAACTTAATCAAAAAGAACAAGCATTAAAAATTCTAAAAAATAATCAAAAAGCCATTGAAGAAAGAGACTTTACCATAGAATATGATGATGGAAGTATAGAAGTATTTGATGTTTTAAAACATTCTATAGAAAATGATCTTTGTTAGGATTTTTTAAAATGCGTAAGAGAAAATAATTTATTAGGTTTTAGTTTTAGTGAAGTTATGGTATGTGAAGATTGATTAATAAATACTGTATTCATCAATTAAAATAACATATTAATTTCATCAAAGAATACCATAAAGAGCAATAATGACAAGAGAACAAGCAGAATTAATTATAAAAGAAGAAAAGTTGATTGATACAGATTGGTATCCTTCTTATAAGCATTCAGGAGAATACCATCTTACTATGTGGTTTGATTCTGATAATAATAAATATGAAGCTGTTTATATTGGAGAAAGAGGCAGTGTTGAATTTGAGTATTCTTTTGATAGTGAAAAAGAAGCCATTGATAAAATGTTACAAGAAAATTATTGGCATAAATATCATAATATCAAAGATATAGAAAAATATCTAACAAAAGAAGTAGCACTAAAAACCATCAAAGAAGAAAATCTAGAAGTGATTTGGTATGATGAAGTACTTAAACCAATGCGAGCAGGTATTAAACACGATAAACAAAGAGATAAATATATTTCTTTTATCACTAATGCTAAAGCAG
>NZ_NFNY01000030.1 GCF_002179165.1 Campylobacter jejuni | reverse complement strand
AGCGATATAGCTAATAACATACTAGAAGATGTTAAAAAGAAAAGGTTTTAAGCTTTAAAGGCTTAAAGCCTTTTTGGCTTAATGTTTTTGTTTAGCTTTTGACTTTTATTTTAACTTATATTATTTCTTTTTGGTTTTTAGCTTTGTTGGTTTTTTAACTTTTAGTTTTAACTCATGCTATTTTTAAACTTATTGTTTGACTTAATTTTTTGTTTTTCTTTTTTAACTCATTTTTTATTCATTGAGTTATTAAACTATTCTTTGTTTGGTTTATTTTGTTTATTGGG
>NZ_NFNY01000113.1 GCF_002179165.1 Campylobacter jejuni | reverse complement strand
TAAACTATCTTTTCCTACAATAAGTTCAAATTTACTTTCTTTTATTTTAGAAAGATTTTCTTTTAAAAGGGTGTTGTTTAAATTTTTAAGATTGATTTCAAAAAAAGTTTTTTGCTCATCGGTAAAAATCATTAAAAATCCTAAATTTATTTTTTTCTATATCGTTTCAATTTGATTTTTCTAAACTCTCTTTGATGATATTATTTTGTGTATCCAAATAACCAAGTCCTTGCATAAACCAATTATATTGCTTTTTTAAAAAATCAATCAAATTTTCTTTCTGTATTTTTTGGCTTGAAACTTCAAATTTTAAAATCTCGCATTCATTATGAAAATATATAGCTGATGTAAGTTCGTTAAATAATTTGAGTGTTTTAAATTCTTTAAAAAAAAGAAGTAAATTATTTTTGATTTTCTCAAGCGTGGCGAAATTGATTTCTTTTTTTTCTAATTCGTATTTTAATTTTTGAAGTTCTTTTTGACATTTTTTGATAAATTCATTCGATTCTGATATATTTTTTTGTAATATTTTTTTTACTTTTTTGAGTTTTTCATCCGCTAAGTCCTTGTCTAAGATTTTTGGAAATTCAAAAGGTTTATTCAAATCCTCATCCAGCAAATTCTCACAAGCCCAAAGAAAAGGTTTTTCTATCGCACCTTCTATCCTTGCTCCACCTTCGGTGCAGTTGTAAGTAGAGATATTTAATTTTTCTTTAGTCCAAAAAATGTCTTTTTCAAAGGCTTGACGGAATAAATTCCAAGTGAGTTGAGTCCTAACCTCTCCTTTGCCACCATAGGCAGTAGTATAAACTTCTCCACGCACTTCTTCGCCGAAATTTCCATAAATATGCTCTTTTGGGTGCGAACTTCCATCATCTGCGTAAGCTAAATCTTGTCCTATTAAAATAATATTTTCAAATCTTAAAGCCCCCGCTAATTCATAAATCATATTTGCCACACTATGACCCACGCCAAGATAGCCGTATTCGTCTAGTTTTAGACTAGCCGCAAAAGGTAAAGGACGATGAACTAGCATATATTTTCTTTGGTTTCTTTCAAGAAAATGAGTCACTTCTTTATGCACTACCGAAGCAATGATAAATAAAATATCCTTATCAAATTCTTTAAAATCATTATCAAAGCATTTGCTTACTACATCATCGCGTTCTAGCATACAAACATAATCAGGTTTGATATTATGCTTTGCTAAGATGGAATAAGCACTATCTGCACAAAAAATTGCAGCCTTAGAAGCGTATTTTTTTAGAAGCGGTAGTTGTTTGATTAAAGAAGGGCCTGTTGAAACGATAATTGCATTTTTTGTTTTCATTCTTCTTTTTTGCAATAAATCTTGAAAAATTCCATTTCCAATAATTTTTTCAAGATTATTTAAAATGTGTTTGATTCCAACAAGGGAATCATGCGGATCGTTACCTTTGTTTAAAACAACAAAGCGTATTATTTCCATAAGTTCTTGATTTAAATTTTGAATTTGTTCTTCATAAAATTTAATATAAAAATCGCAATGAATAAAAAGATTAAATATTTTAATACTTTTTTGTATATTTTCATACAAGAAAAGAGTGCTAAGTTGTGCAATGGTAATATTTGGAGTATAAAAGAGTATGAGTTGCTCACTTCTTAGTTCTTCGCTAAAATCAAAGAGTGTTAAAGCTAAGGCCAGTATTTGTAAATTATCTTCAAAAACAATGATGTGTTTGTGTTCTTTATTTTTACATAAAGATTTATAAAGCATTCCATTTCCAAAACCATAGAAAAATAAAACAGGATATTTTTTATACTCATTTTGAAAAAGGCTTAAATTTTCTAAAAATTCATCATTAGGATTTTTGTAAAGCAAGATATCATTTTTAATGAAATTAATCCCTTTTTCATCTTTGTGTATTATAAAATCATTATCTCTTAAAGCTCTTAAATGACAAGCTAAGGCTTCATCAACTTCAAAAAGTGCTTGAGTATTTTTTAAAAAAAGCTCTCTATCCATTTCTCTCCTTTACCATCTTCATCCACTTACCCAAATTCCTTTTACTTAATTCTTCTTCTAAAGGAAGCATATTTTTAAGTAAAGCTAATTCTTGTGCCT
>NZ_NFNY01000071.1 GCF_002179165.1 Campylobacter jejuni | reverse complement strand
TGAAGAAGAACAAGAAAAAGATCAAATGGAAGAAAATGTAACTTCAAATAGTTCAGAAGAAGTAAAAGAAATTGATGAAAATGATAGTATCAATGAAACATCTAGTGAAGCAATAGAAACCATGCAAGAAATTTCTTTAGAAGATGAAAACAATAAAGAAGAAAATTTAGAAGAACAAAAAATTGAAGATCTTGATAATATAGATGAAATATCGCAAGATGATTTAGCAACACAAGAAATATCTAATGAAACTTCAGAAGAATTTATGAATGATGAAGATTTAAATTTACAAGAAGGTTTGGAAGATCAGGTAGAAATTTCAGAAGAAAATAATGAAAATTTAAATTCTGATGAAGCTTTACCTATTGTCGAAGAACAAGAAAAAGAGGTTAGTTTTGATGATATTCCTGAAGA
>NZ_NFNY01000140.1 GCF_002179165.1 Campylobacter jejuni | reverse complement strand
TCTCTCTATCTCATCCAAAGTAGATTTATGTATTTTAAAATCTTCAGGTAATCCTGCGGCTTTGTTAAAATCACTCCCCATATAACCATTAGCATCTACTCCATAAGCTAAAGATACAATATTGCTTGTATCTGCTTGTTTATATTTTAGAGTATAAATAGAGTTTTTAAATTCACTTGATATATCATAATTAGGAGAACTTGTTTTAGTAGTATTATTGTTAGTGTTATTATTAATACTAAGATCAGTATTACTACTATTTGATATATTAGTAGAATTTGAATTATTGCTTAATGCATTGTTATTACTTAATATTTCACTTCTTGCTAGAGTTTGTGATTTGGACTTTGGATTTCATTTAATTTACTGGCATTTTGTTTTAAAAAAGCATTAGCAAAACTTATTTTAGAATTTTCTTTACTTTCTTTATTAGCTTTACTTTGTGAAAGTATAGAATCATAGTTTGAGTTATCATTGATACTAAAGATACTCATATTAATTCCTTAATTTAGATTTTTTGTCTTCAACCTAAATATATTTATATAAATAATATAAGCAAGATCTGTTTCA
>NZ_NFNY01000066.1 GCF_002179165.1 Campylobacter jejuni | reverse complement strand
AATTTTTTTATAAATAATTTTTATATTTGTTTATTTTTGTTTTTTAATATTTAATGATATATATTATCAAATAAATTATTTAAGATTTGTAATATTTTTTATCAAAAATAGACTTATATTTCAGTGTATTTTTGCTAAATAATTATGTTTTTAATTTGTATTAATAATTATTTATTCCAGCGATAAATTTAAAAGTTCTTTGCTATGTTTTAAAATTAAAAAATAAGTAAAGAATAAATTTAAAAGTTTTATTGTGTAATGATATAAAGGTTAAATTTCTTTAAGGACAATAATATGAATTTGATTTTAGAAAATGTAAGCGATGAATTTACTAGGGCTATTAAATTATAGCTAGTGTTGCTAATATTAAAATAAGAATAATCGATAAAGAAGTAGATTTTAATAAAGAATATGAAGAATTAATTAATGATTACAAAAAAGGCAAAATAAAAGCCTTTAATAATGCAAAAGATGCTTTCAAAGAAGCAGGATTGTTATAGTGAAATACAAAATTATTTTATTTAATAGTTTTAAAAAAGATGTTAAAAAGAAAAATAAAAACGATTTATTATTAATACTAGATATTATCGACCAGACTTGCAAACGATGAAATTTTAGAAAATAAATTAAAATCATAAGCTTAAGGTGGTAAATATAAAGATTGTTTATAATGCTATAAAGCCTGATTTATTGCTTGTTTTAAAAAGAAAAAGATTTGCTGATTTTAACTGTTTGTCACACAGGCTCTCATAGCGATTTATTTTAGAATGCAACTTTATTCTTTATATTTAAAAAAGCTTTTTAAAAATTCCTAAGGAAATTTGATTTTAAAATCCTAAGAAATTTTCATTTATACCACCTAAGGAAATTCGAATTTAAATCCTTAAGGAAATTTCATTTTAACCACCTTTTTTAATAGCTTTTATACCACCTTTTAAAATCATTCCGCATTCAACTCCTTAATTTTATTAATCTGTATCTCACACTGCTTGTACTTGTAAAAAATCAAAGAATAAGCGTTTAAAATATCTAGCT
>NZ_NFNY01000092.1 GCF_002179165.1 Campylobacter jejuni | reverse complement strand
TAATGGTGTATTAAGTGATAATTCTAAAGGTGTTAAAGTTCTTAGTCTTGATGAGATGAAAGAGGTTAAGGGTGGGTATAAAGTTCAATTTTTTTTAGGTCAGGACTATGATCTTAATAGTGAAATGTATGCGGTAGCTTTATACAGTGGAGAAGAATTTGCCAATAAAGGCTTATGTCCTGAAGGTCAGTTAAGTTGCGGTCATCATAATGGAATATTATTTACCGCCTTTAATGAAGTAGTCAATCAAAAGCCTGATGATTACGGCTTCTTTCCTGTCTATATTGTTAAAAGACAAGTAAAAGTTTCCGATTTGGGAAAACCTTATGTTCTTTTTACATATAAAACAGGAGCATTAGATTCTAATATGCAACTTTACAAATTTGACTCCACAACTTCTAGTGCTCATTTAAACCATAATGCACTAATCAAAGATATTGCAAATAAATATAAAGAAACGATGGAATCATATCTTGGCGGTTGGTCTCCATATAGATCAAGATAAATTAAACTATTTATCATTTCTACCTTTTATATTTGGTAGAAATGATTTTTATTCATCTTGTAAAAGGAATATCAAATGATAAATAGCATAAACTCAAATTTAAATTATAATCATATAAATAACACAAATAATCTAAATTCAAAAAAGAGCACTCAAATAAATAGTTTAAGCAATAATATAAACAATGCAAAAGAATTAAATTTGGATAACACTTCTACAAAAGAAATAAATTTAAACAAAACTTCAAATTTGGTTAGCGATAAATCACAAGCAATAAATCAAATTCTAGGCTATGGAGTGGATAAAGATGGCTTTTTTACAAGTGATTTTAATGAAGCGGCTAACTTGCCTAAAGATTATAAGATT